>DASTAN010000226.1:0-4059 GCA_035712665.1 Gemmatimonadales bacterium | reverse complement strand
CCCCCGCGCTCCGACGCAGCGCCAATCCTCGCCTCGTCCTCGAGACGCTGCTCTTGCGATGGGCGATGATGGACCGCGCCGTCGAGCTCAGGGCGCTGCTGAGCGGCGCGGCGCCGGGAGGAGCGGGGACCCCGGCGCCCTTCACCCCGCCCCCGCCCGCGACGATACCTCAACCACGCCCGGCCCCGATGCCGGCGGCGGCGCCTGCGCCCGAGCCGGTGCCGACGCACGTTGCCCCGGTCGTGGCAGTGCCGCAGACCACGACGTCGCTGCGTGCCGTCTGGCCGGATATCGTGGCCACGGCCACGCGGCAGAGCCGACTGCTGGGGCAGGGGCTCGAGCTGGCGCAGCCGCGGATCGAGACGCCCGGGGTGGTGATCCTCCGCTTCGGCTCCGGCAGCGCGATGTTTCAGGAGGGGGTCGAGCGGCAGCAGGCGGTGGTCGAGACGATCCTCTCGGCCCGGCTCGGCGCCGAGGTGACGATCCGCCTCGAGCACGAGGGGCCGACCGCCGCCGCGGCGTCCCCGACCAAGGGTCAGCGGCTCACCGTCGAGGACCTCCGGGCCGAGCGGCTCAAGGAGCTCCGGACCAAGGATCCCGCGCTCGATGCGGCGGCGGACGCGTTAGATTTGGAGCTGCTGGACGACGGCTGATCCGTCGTCCGTCGGATCCTTGCGAAGGTGGTCGTCTTGGCAGATGGGAAGCAGCTCTCGTCGGTGCAGCACTCGGCCGTCGCCCGTGGCGGCGAGCGCGAGCAGGCGCTGGCCGCGCGGAGCATCGAGGTGCAGGCAGGGGCGGGGGCGGTGCGGGTGACGGTCGACGGACGCGGGCGGATCCGCCGCCTCGATCTGGCACCCGAGGTGTTTGCGGGGCGCGATGCCGAGCTGCTCGCCGATCTTGTGCTCGGTGCGGTGGCCGAGGCGCAGCGCCGGGCCGATGAACTCGCGGCCGACGACAGCGCGGCGGCGTCCGCGGCGTGAACGCCCTCGAGCAGCTGATCACCGAGCTGGCACGACTTCCGGGCATCGGTCGGAAGACGGCGCAGCGGCTTGCCTATCACCTGCTGCAGCAGCCGCGCGAGCGGATGACGGCGCTGGCGAGCGCGGTGCAGCAGGTCGCCGAGCGGGTCCATCCGTGCACCAGCTGCGGGCAGCCGACCGAGGGCGAGCAGTGCGACCTCTGCCTCGATCCGCGGCGCGATGACGGGCTGCTCTGCGTCGTCGAGGAGGCCTCGGCGGTGGCGGTGCTCGAGAAGTCCGGCGCCTTTCGGGGGCGCTACGTGGTGCTCGGCGGGCGCCTCTCGCCGCTCGAGGGGATCGGCCCGGAGGCGCTCCGGATCGGCCTGCTCGAGCGGCGTCTCGCCGGTGGGCTGGTGCGCGAGGTGATCCTCGCCACCAACAGCTCGCTCGAGGGCGAGGCGACCGCGACGTACCTGCAGCAGCTGCTGGCGCCGCACGCCGGCGTCACCGTCTCCCGGCTGGCACGAGGCCTGCCGGTTGGCGGGGAGTTGGAGTATGTGGATGGCGTCACCCTGACCCACGCCCTGACCGCCCGGGAGGCGATTCGATGAGCCGACGCACGACCGTGACGACTGCCTTTGCCGGAGCGACCCTTGTCGGATTGGCGACGGGGTGGTTCCTGGCGCGGCGCCACGACCGTGCGCATCGCCACCAGCTCTTCGCGCGTTCGGCGTGGCGCCGGTTCGCGGCCCTTGGCTATCTCGAGGATGCCGGTGACGGCGACGACGTGCCGCTGCTCCGCGACTATCTGGCGTGGGAGCCGAAGCCGGCGCTGCAGGCGCGGGCGCGCCGGGTGCTTGCGGCGCTCGAGGCGGCCGCGTGACCGGCCCGCGCGCCGCGTCGTGGGCGTTCGGCGAGGAGGACTCCACGCGGATCCGCGGTGTCCTCCAGGATTTCCTGCGTGACGCATCGGCGCGCACGGCCCTGCTGGTCGATCGCGCGGGCCAGATGCTGGTCACGGTCGGCGAGCCGCCGACGTTCGACCCGACCGCGTTCGCGTCGCTCACCGCGGCCGACTTCTCCGCCAACGACCAGCTCGCGCGCCTGCTCGGCGAGCCGGAATTCGGCGCGCTGTTCCACCAGGGCGAGAAGGAATCGCTCTACCTCGCCGACATCGCGCGGCGGGTCATCCTCGTGGTCCTCTTCGACAACCGCACCACGCTGGGGCTCGTGAAGCTCCGGATGAAGTCGGCGGTCGGCGAGCTCACCGGCCTCTTCACGGCGATGTTCGCGCGCGATGCCGGCGCGACGACGCGGGTGGATGCGGGCTTCGTGGGCGAGGCCGAGGACGAACTCGACAAGCTCTTCGGTGCCTGAGGAGGCGTTCCCCGGATGTCCCTGATCAACTACGCCTCGCGCGAGATCAACTGCAAGATCGTCTACTACGGCCCGGGCCTGGGCGGGAAGACGACCAACCTCGAGTACGTGTACGAGAAGGTCGCCCCGTCGAGCAAGGGGAAGCTGATCTCGCTCGCCACCGAGACCGAGCGGACGCTCTTCTTCGACTTCCTCCCGGTCGACCTCGGCACGATCCGCGGCTTCAAGACGCGCTTCCACCTCTACACGGTGCCGGGGCAGGTGTACTACAACGCCTCGCGCAAGCTGATCCTGAAGGGCGTGGACGGCGTGGTGTTCGTCGCCGACTCGCAGATCGACCGGATGGAAGCGAACCTCGAGGCGATGCAGAACCTGTACGACAACATGGCGCAGCACGGGTACGACCTGACGACGCTGCCGTTCGTGATCCAGTACAACAAGCGCGACCTGCCGAACGCCGCGCCGATCGAGCAGCTCGACGCCGCGCTCAACCCGGGGTGGGCGGTCGAGGACCCGGCGCGCCAGCGCGCGGTGCCCGACCCGAACGTGCCGGGGCGCTTCCTGGTGCAGCAGGTCGGCGACGCGTGGATCGAGCGGGTGCCGACCTTCGAGGCGGTCGCGGTGAAGGGGGACGGCGTGTTCGACACCCTCAAGGCCGTGAGCAAGCTGGTCCTCAAGACGCTGGGCTGAGATGGCGCTGAACCTCCCGAACCTGCTCACGATCGGCCGCATCGCGATCACGCCGGTGGTCGCGTTCCTGCCGTTCATCGAGGGGTACTGGCCGAAGCTCGCCTGCTTCGTCGTCTTCGTGAGCGCCGCCGTCACCGACGTCATCGACGGCCGCATCGCCCGCCGCCGCAACCTCATCACCGACCTCGGCACGATCCTCGATCCGCTCGCCGACAAGCTACTGCTGGTCGCGACGCTCGGGCCGATCTGGTGGATCTCGCGCGAGCGCCACGCGCTCTACGACATCCCGGTGTGGGGGAGCATCCCGCTCTGGGTCTGCCTGCTGCTGATCGGCCGCGAGTTCGCGATGACGGTGTTCCGCGCCTGGGCCGAGCGGCGCGGCGTGGTGATCCCGGCCGGCAACGCGGGGAAGGCGAAGGCCGCGCTGCAGAACGTCTTCATCGGCGGCACGCTCGCGTGGTTCGCCTTCCGCGACGCCGTCCGCCCGCTCGGCTGGGGCAACAGTGCCTTCGCCTCGTGGTGGCACGAGTTCCACGGCGGCTTCGTCGCCGCGACCCTCGGCATCGCGCTGACGCTCACGATCTACTCGTTCGTGATCTACGTCATCCAGTACCGCCGCCTCCTCCGCTGATCTCGAATGCACCTTGACCTCGTGACGGTCGGGACCGAGCTGCTGCTCGGCCAGACCGTGGACACGAATTCGGCCCACATCGGTCGCACCCTCGCCGCCATCGGCGTGCGCGTCGTGCAGCGCACGTCGGTGAGTGACGACGCGGCGGCGATCCGCGACGCGGTGGCGCAGGGACTCGCGCGCTCGGGGTTCGTGCTTACCACCGGCGGCCTCGGCCCCACGCGCGACGACCTCACGAAGCATGTCGTGGCCGAGCTGCTGGGGATGGAGCTGGCCTTCGACGAGACGGTGTGGGCGGCGCTGGTCGCGCGCTACGAGCGACTCGGGCGCGTGCCGTCGCCGTCGAACCGCACGCAGGCGATGGTGCCGACGGGCGGCGTCGTGCTGCCGAACCAGTGGGGC
>DASTAN010000225.1:0-19785 GCA_035712665.1 Gemmatimonadales bacterium | reverse complement strand
CCGGAGCCGTCCGCGGCCTCGCCGATGGACGGGCTCGAGCCGACGATCTCCATCGTCCCCGATGGGGCGCCGCCCGCGACGTCGGCGCTGTCCGACCTGGTCGACATCGAACACACCGCCGATGCCGTCGGGCCGACTGTGACCCTCGACGGCCTGGAGGGCGTGGCCCTCGCCGAGCCCGGGCTCTCCGCGGAGCCGAGTGCGCTGGATGGGCTGGAGGCGACCGCCTTCGAGGCGCCACCGGTGGACGTCGCGCCGGCCCCGGGGCTCGAGGTCACGATCGATCTCACCGTCCCGACCGGCGAGCCCACGATCGAGGGGCATGAGGACGAGGCGACCCCGACCGCCGAGGCCGCACCGCCCACGTCGGGCGGTGCCGGCCTGGTCTTCATCGACACCGACGCCCCGACCATCGCGATGGAGCTCGGCGTCGCGCCGACCACAGCGGACTCCGCGGACGCCGAGGTCACCGAGGCACCGAGTGTGCCGGCCCCGCTGCCGCCGATGGGCGAGCCGCCGGCCGATCCCCTCGGCTATCGCGTCCGGGCGCACGCGCTCTTCGAGCACGGCGACCGAGCCGGCGGCATTGCAGATCTCGAGCAGGCTCTTGCCGGCTACACCGAGGGCGAGGAGTGGCTGCACGCCTGGCAGGTGGCGAGCGAGCTGATCGAGGCCGAGCCTGCCGCGATCGCAAGGCACCAGGCGCGCGTGGAGCTCGCCGCGCGGATGCGCGACCCTGTCCGCCTCGCGCAGGCGTATCTCGCGCTGGGCGAGACACTCACGGCGGAAGGGTCCTCGGACAAGGCCGTCGCGGTGTATCGCCGGGTGCTCGAGATCGATGAGACCAATGCCACGGCCCGCGAGGCGCTGCGGCGGATGCAGCCGGAGGCGCCGACCGAGGCGTCGGCCGACGGCTTCATCGACCTCGGCGCGATGCTGATCGATTCCGGGCCGCGCAGCACGCGGATGCGCACCGAAACGACCGCGATCTCGGCGGACGAGGACGAGACCTTCCGCGAGGCGCTCGCGGAGTTCAAGCGCGCGCTCGACCAGAATCTCCCGATCGAGGACCACCAGGTCCACTACGACCTTGGCATCGCGTTCAAGGAGATGGGGCTGCTCGACGAGGCGATCGGCGAGTTCCAGAAGGCGCTGCGCTCGCCGGAGGGGCGGCTGCGCACCTCGGAGGCGCTCGGGCAGGCCTTCTTCGACCAGGGCCGCCCGGCCGTCGCGGAGGCGGTCCTCCGCAGCGTGGCGAAGGGCGACGAGGGCGATGCCGACAAGATCGGCGTGCTCTACTGGCTCGGACGGGCGCTCGAGGCGCAGGGCAAGCTCGACGAGGCGCGCGGCTGCTTCGAACGCGTCCTGGCGGTCGACGTGAGCTTCCACGACGTCACCGATCGGCTCGCGCAGCTCGGCAGCGGGGGGGCGGCATGACCGCGTTCGCGACCCCGGTGACGCTGGCGGACCTGCAGGCGCCGATCCTGCCGCGCCTCTCGCAGGTGGACGCCGAGATGCGGCGGATGATCGAGGAGGACTTCCCGCTCATCTCCGAGGTGAACCAGCACCTGCTCCGGATGCGCGGCAAGATGTTCCGCCCCACGCTGGCGCTGCTCGCCGACGAGGCGACCGGCGGGCCGACCGCGCGCGCCGCGACCTTCGCCGCGGTGCTCGAGCTGATCCACCTCGCGACGCTGGTGCACGACGACTCCGTCGACCACTCGACGCTCCGGCGCGGGATGCCGACGGTGAACGCGCTGTTCTCGCACCAGGTCTCCGTGATCATGGGCGACTTCCTCTACTCGCGCGCGATCGTCGAGCTGGTGCGGCTCGAGCACATGCACGCGCTGCGCATCATGGGCCGGGTCACCAACGAGATGACCGTCGGCGAGATGCGCCAGCTGCTCGCCCACGATCCGCTCGCCTTCAGCGAGGAGCAGTACGACCTCCTGATCCGCGCGAAGACCGCGTCGCTGATGTCCGCGGCGTGCGAGGTGGGCGCGCTCGAGGCCGACCCGGCGCACCGCACGGCGCTGGCCCGCTTCGGCGAGAAGCTCGGGATGGCATTCCAGATCACCGACGACCTGCTCGACTACACCGCCGACGCGCGCGTGACCGGGAAGCCGTCGGGGCTCGACCTCCGCGAGCACAAGGTGACGCTGCCGCTGATCCACGCCCTTCCGCGCCTCGGTGGGGCGCAGCGGGCGATGGTCGAGCGGCTGATGCAGGCGCCGGAGCCGGACGACGCGATGATCGCGGAGGTGATCGCCGCCGTCGCCGAGGTCGGCGGGCTCGAGTACGCCCGCGATCGGGCGCAGCGGCTGATCGCCGAGGGCGAGGCCGCGCTGGCGTCGCTGCCGCCGTCGGTCGCGCGGGACACGCTCCGCGCCTCCCTCGGCTACGTCCTCGAGCGGCGGAGGTAGGCGATGCGTTCCGGTCCGCGCCGTCCGCGCTTCTATCTGGCCGTGCTGGCCTCGGGGTTCGTGGCCGGCGGGTTTCTCTCCGCCCTCCTCGAGCGGTTCCTGCCGCCGAGTGCCGCGCGCAGCTTCTTCACCTTCGCGGTGACCCCCACGGTCGGCCCTGTCTCGGTCGATCTTCTGGTGGTATCGTTCACGCTGGGACCGGTGGGGCTCTCGGTCTCGATCCTGAGCCTGGTCGGGGTGGCGCTGGCCTACTATGCCGCCCGCTCGCTCTTCTGACGGAAGGATGCGGTGATGGGAAACTTCGGATTCTGGGAACTGATGGCGATCGCGGCCGTGGTGCTGCTCGTGTTCGGGGCGAAGCGCCTCCCCGAGATCGGCGC
This sequence comes from Gemmatimonadales bacterium, assembly GCA_035712665.1. Lineage (GTDB taxonomy): Bacteria > Gemmatimonadota > Gemmatimonadetes > Gemmatimonadales > GWC2-71-9 > Palsa-1233. Next base: position 16,982 of record DASTAN010000225.1, on the reverse strand, counting down.
CTCGATGGGGAAGGGGATCCGCGAGTTCCAGCGCTCGCTCAAGGACACGCAGGACGCGGTCCTCAAGGGCGAGGACACCGCGCCGCGGATGCTCGACGGCAGCGACAGCGCGAACACCGGGGCACCGACGGGCGGGGAGCCGAAGCGGTTGAGCCAGTAACGGGCCATGAGCCATGGGCCTTGAGCCTTGAGTGACAACACAAAGGCCGGCGTCCGATATGGATGCCGGCCTTCGTTCTTCCCCAAGGCCCACGGCCCAAGGCGCTACTGCGTGACCGGCACCACCGGCGCCTCGGCCTCGAGCTGTGCTGCGGTCTTGAACACCTCGGCGCGCTCGTCCTTGATGACCGCGGCCTTCTGCAGCGCCTGCAGGAAGAGGCGCACCCGCTCCTCGCGGGCGCCGCGGATCGCGTCAGCCCGGAGCGCATCCTGCTCGCGGAGGAAGGTGGCGGAATCGGCCGCCGCCTTGGCAGTGACGCGGATGACGTACACCCCGTCGTCGGTGTCGAGCACCTTCGAGGTGCCGTTGACCGGGAGCCCGAAGGCCACGCCCACCAGCTTCGGATTCGGCAGCGGCGGGTTGATCCGCGGGAACGGCCCGAACGCGCGCGTCGGCACGCCCAGCGTGGCGGCGGCCTCGGTGAACGAGCGCCCACCGGTGGTCACCTCGCGGCGGAACGTCTCGGCCATCGCCTTCGCGCGCTCGTCCTTCTTCCCATCGAGGACGCGCGACCGCACGGCGTCGCGGACCTGCGCCAGCGGCGGCGTGCCGGCCTTGTGCACCGAGTCGACGCGGAAGACGTAGTTCGCCTCCTCGCCCTCGATCACCGGCGAGGTCTCGCCGACCTTGGCCTGGAATGCCCAGACGCCGGCATCGGGGATGACGGCGGTGCCGACCAGCACGCGCGTCCCCTCCTGGACCGGTGCCGCCTGCCCGATCGGCAGCTTGAGGACGCGCGCCGCGGTGTCGAGCACTGCCGGGTCGAGGCGCTCGGCCGCGATCGACTCCAGCGAGTCGGTCTGCGCGTCGACCTGGTCGCGATGGGTGCCGGCCAGCTCGACCGGGATCAGGATGTGGCGCGCGGTCGCGGAGTCGGCGGTGCGGCTCTTCACCTGGATGATGTGCCAGCCGAACTCGGTCTGCACCGGATCCGAGATCGTGTTGAGCGGGAGCGAGAACATCGCGGCATCGAACGCCGGCACGGTCTGGCCGCGGCCCATCGTGCCGAGCTCCCCGCCGTTCTGCGCGCTGCCGTCCGACGACTCGCGCGTCGCGAGCTCGGCGAAGTCCGCGCCGCCGCGCAGCTCGGCCACCAGCGCCTCGGCACGCGCCTTCGCCGCCGCCGAATCCGACGCGTCGAGGCGGCGCGGGACGGCGAGGAAGCTCAGGAACGCCGTCTCGGGGCGCTCGAACTCCTTGGCGTTGGCCTTGTAGTACGCCTCGATCTCGGTGTCGGTGGCGCTCACCGCGCTGTCGGGCACGATGTTGCGCCCGATGAACGGCGCCAGCTCGATCGTCACCGTCTCGCGCTCGTCGCGGAAGCGCTCCCACAGCGCCGCGTCCGAGAGGTAGATGTCGGCGGTGATGTTCCGGAACAGCTTCGCGCGGAGGATCTCGTCCTTGTAGCGCGCCTCGAGGAACGGCACGGCCTGCTGGCCGATCGGCGAGGAGAGCCAGCGCTGGTACTTCATCACGTCGAACTGGCCGTTGGTCTGGAAGTTCGGGTCGCTCCGCAGCTCGGGCAGCGGGGCATTCATGATGTAGGCGGCGATCTCGTCGGCGTTGGCGGTGATGTGCCGCCGCTCGATCTCCGTCTTGAGGACCGCGCTCTGGATGAACTGATTCCAGACCTCGTTGCGGATCTGCTCGATCTCCTCGATGCCCAGCGACCGCGACTCGGCCTTCTGGCGCTCGGTGATCGCGTTCTGGACCGCCTCCTGATAGACCCGGACGTCGACGGCCTCGCCGTTGACCGAGCCGACGCTCGTCTTGGTCAGGAGGCCGCCTCCGTTGCCGGAGAGCCCGCTGAGGTCGAACACCATCCAGGCGAGGAAGGTGATCGTGATGATCAGGACGACCGGCTTCGCGGCGTTGCGGAAAGCTTGCATCATAAGGGTCGGGCCAACTCCGGACTGAGTGGGAAACAGCCCGGAAAGCTAGGCGCGCCGCCGGACAACCTCAAGCCACGGCGATCCGGACCGATGGTTGACAGGTTGCGCGGCCGGGGGGTAGAGTTGCCGCTCTGTGTCCGATTCCCCGCCGCCGTCGCCCGCCGCCCTGCTCGAGGCCCCGTTCGCCACGCTCGTGGCGCGCGTGGCGGCCGATCCCGGCGATCCCGGCTTCGTGGCGCTGGCAGAGGCCTGGCGGAAGCGCGGCGACCTCGCCACCGCACTCCGCGTCGTGAACGCCGGCCTCGTCTGGCGGCCCCATTCGATTCCCGGGCGGATCACCCAGGCGTGGGTCCTCCGGGACCAGGGTCGCCTCCCCGAGGCCGAAGCCGCCGTCCGAGAGGCCCTGGGTCTCGATCCGGACCACCCGGTCGCCCGGGCCACGCTCGCGGAGGTGCGGGTCGAACCGGCGGCGCCGCTCGAGGACGTCGTGAGCGTGCCGGGGGACACCCCGGACGATGAGCCCTTCGACGATCCGATGATCTGGCCGGAGCTGTCGCCCGAGGACGAGCTGGTCACCGAGTCGCTCGCCGCGCTCTACCGCCAGCAGGGACACCTGGAGCAGGCTGCGGCGGCCTACGCCGCCCTCGTGGAGGCCGATCCGGACAATGCGGAGCTCCGTGGTCACCTCGAGGCCGTCCGGGCCCAGATCGTGACCCAGCGGCCGCTCCCGTTCTCGGCCGAGGCCACGGGTGGTCGGAGCGTCCGGGCGTGGCTGGGTGGGGTGGCGCTGGCCCGACCCGTGCCGGTGCCCCGGGCCGCCGATGGGCTTGAGGCGTTCTTCGCGCCGCCGCCGGCCGCGGATCCCGCCCCGCCGGCCGCGGACCTCGATGCGTTCCAGCGCTGGCTGCAGGGCCTGGAGCCCCGGTCGTGAGGGTCCTCGTGCTCAGTGGGCCCAACCTGAACCTGCTCGGCACCCGCGAGCCCGAGCGCTACGGCACCACGACGCTGTCGGCGCTCGAGGCGATGGTGCGCGAGCACGCGGCGGCGCTGGGGATCGAGATCACCTGGCTGCAGTCGAACCACGAGGGCGAGCTGATCGATGCGATCCAGGCGATGCCCGGCCGCCACGACGGTGCGATCATCAATCTGGGCGGGTACACCCACACCTCGATCGCCATCCGCGATGCGCTGCTGGCCGTCCGGCCGGCCTTCGTCGAGGTCCATCTCACCAACCTGTTCGCGCGCGAGGCCGCGCGGCATCACTCGGTGAGCGGCGACCTCGCGCTCGGCGTGCTGACCGGCTTCGGGCCGCGCGGCTACCTGCTCGCGCTCGACGCCCTCGCGGCGCACCTCGCCTCGTGACCGACACGCGCGCTGCCCGCCAGGCGAGCCTCCTCGCGGTGCTCGCCGACGCGGGCGTCGACGCCCTCGTGGTGACGCACCTCCCCAACATCCGCTGGCTCACGGGCTTCACCGGCTCGGCCGGCTTCCTCGTCGTCGCCCCCACGCGACGCACGCTGATCACCGATTTCCGCTACGCCGTGCAGGCGCCGCAGGAGGTCGGGTCGGCGGCCGAGGTGCTGATCGATCGGGCGTCGATCTGGACGCGGCTCGAGCGGGTCCTGTCGGGCCTCGCGCCGGAGGTCGTCGCCTGCGAAGGGCACGTGACCACGCTTCAGGGGGCCGAGCGCCTCGCGACCGCGACGAAGGCCCGCATCCAGCCGATGCACGAGGTCATCGAGGGCCTTCGCGCCGTCAAGGATGCCGGCGAGGTCGAGGCGATCCGTCGGGCCGGGGCGCTGGCGCTCGATGCGCTGGCGGCAGTGGTTCCCACGATCCGGGTCGGCGAGCGCGAACTCGACGTGGCCGCACGGCTCGAGGCAGCGCTGCGGGTCCGGGGGAGCGAGTGGCATCCGTTCCAGACCATCGTGGCCTCCGGGCCGCGCTCGGCCCTGCCGCACGCACGGACCGGCGACCGGGTCCTCGGGCGCGGCGACCTCCTCCTGATCGACTTCGGGGCGCAGGTGGACGGCTACTGCGCCGACATCACGCGGACCTTCGTGCTGGGGCCGGCCGATGACCGGCAGCGCACGGTGTACGAGCTGGTGCGCGCGGCGCAACTGAATGCACGGACCCATATCCGTGCCGGGATGACCGGGCGGGGGGCCGATGCGCTGGCGCGCGACCTGATCGCCGAGCGCGGCTACGGCGAGGCCTTCGGCCATTCGCTCGGGCACGGGCTTGGTCTCGAGGTCCACGAGGCCCCGCGGGTCGCCGCGACGGTCGAGGCCCCGCTTCCGGTCGGTGCGGTGGTCACCATCGAACCGGGCATCTATCTTCCGGGATGGGGTGGTGTCCGGCTGGAGGACGACGTCTGGCTCGGGCCCGACGGTCCCGAGCTGCTGACCGATGGCGCCACCGATCTTCGTGAACTCCCGTGCTAGGCAGGATGTGACGTGGCAACGACGGCGGACATCCGCAACGGCCTCGTGCTCGATCTCGAGGGCCAGTTGCTGCAGGTGACGTATTTCCAGCACGTGAAGCCGGGGAAGGGGAGCGCCTTCGTGCGCACCAAGCTCCGGAACGTGCGGACGGGGGCGATGCTGGACCGGACCTTCTCCTCGGGCGAGCGGCTCGAGGCGGTCCAGCTCAGCCATCGCCCGATGACGTACTCGTACAAGGACGACCAGTTCTATCATTTCATGGACCTGCAGTCGTACGATGACGTCATGCTGACCGCCTCGCTGATCGGCGAGGACCAGCTGAAGTACCTGAAGGAAGGGATGGAGTGCACCGGGCTGGTGCACGACGACACGGTGATCCTGGTCGAGCTGCCGAACTTCGTGGAGCTGGAAATCGTCGAGACCGACCCGGGGATCCGGGGCGACACGGCGACCGGCGGCACGAAGCCGGCCAAGCTCGAAACCGGCGCGGTGGTGCAGGTACCGCTGTTCATCGAGCCGGGGACCCTCATTCGCGTCGATCGGCGCGAGGACAAATACCTCACCCGCGTATGACTCCAGACGAGATGCAGGAACTTGCCCGCGCGATGGAGAAGGTCCCCGGCCTCAAGGGGATCGACTTTCGCGACGTCCGCCGCCTCGCGCAGCTCCTCCACGAGATGCCCGAGATCGGTTCGCTCGAGCTCAAGGGCTTCTTCGGCACCGGCGTGGTGATCCACCGCACCAGCCAGGGAACGCCGATGGCCGCCCCGGCCCCGATGGCGTGGGCCGCCCCGGCGGCTGCCCCGGCCCCGGCAGCGTCCGCGCCCGCCGCTGCGGAGCCCGCCCCGGCCGCCGCGCCGGCCCCGTCGACGCTCAAGGAGATCAAGTCGCCGATGGTCGGCACCTTCTACGCCCAGCCCGAGCCCGGCGCCGAGCCGTACGCCCGCGTGGGGACCCGCGTGGCCCCGGGGCAGACGGTCTGCATCATCGAGGCGATGAAGATCATGAACGAGATCGAGGCCGAGATCTCCGGCGTGATTCGCGAGGTCTGCGTCGACGACGCGTCGCCGGTCGAGTACGGCCAGGTCCTCTACCGCATCGATCCGAATGGCTGAGGACGGCGCGCCCGCCCTGTCGCAGCCGGACCTCTCTGCCGCCGTCGAGTCGGCGGGCGGGTTCCCGTTCCGCCAGGCGATCGTGGAGATGGTCCGTCGCGGCGCGTCGGACCTGCTGCTCAAGTCCGGGCGGCCGCCGACGGTCCGCGTCAACGGCCACCTGCAGATGCTCGAGTACCCGCCGCTGCGGCCCGAGGAGCTGAAGGCGCTGGCCGAGTCGCTGATGACGCCGCGGCAGATCCGCGAGTTCGCGGAGACGAAGGAAGCCGACTTCGGCATCGGCGTCCCCGGCATCGGGCGCTTCCGGACCAACGTGTACCAGCAGCGCGGCACCGTCGCGTTCGCGCTCCGCGCGATCCCGTACGAGGTGCGCACCATCCGCGAGCTGCTGCTCCCGCCGATCCTCGAGGAGCTCGCGCTGAAGCCGCGCGGCCTCGTGCTGGTCACCGGCATCACCGGCTCCGGCAAGTCGACGGCGCTCGCGGCGATGATCGAGCACGTGAACCGCCACCGGCGCGTGAACGTGATCACCGTCGAGGACCCGATCGAGTTCCTGCACCGCGACCAGATGGCGAACATCTCGCAGCGCGAGGTCGGCTCGGACACGATGTCGTTCGGGGCCGCGCTGCGGCACGTGCTGCGGCAGGACCCCGACGTCATCCTCATCGGCGAGATCCGCGACCAGGACACGATGGACACCGCCCTCAAGGCGGCCGACACCGGGCACCTGGTGCTGACGACGATCCACACCACCGACGCGACGCAGACGATCTCGCGGGTGCTCTCGTTCTACCCGCCGCACCAGCACAACGAGATCCGGATGCTGCTCTCGACCGCGCTCGCCGGCGTGGTGTCGATGCGGCTCGTGCCCCGGGCCGACGGCAAGGGCCGCGTGCCCGCCGTCGAGGTGCTGATCAACTCCGCCGCGGTGGCCGACAACATCCGCGACACCCAGAAGGCGCTCAACATTCCCGACCTCATCGCCGAGGGCGGCACCACGTACGGCATGCAGTCGTTCGACCAGTCGCTGATGCGCTGGTACCAGGACGGCACGATCACGTACGAGGAGGCCGTCTTCAACGCCACGCATCCCGACGAGTTCAAGCTGCGCGCGTCGGGCATCTCCGCCGCCAGCGATCGCACGTTCGACGACCTGGCCTCCGGGGGACATTGATGTTCCGCAAGGTCCTTGTCGCCAACCGGGGCGAAATCGCCCTGCGCGTCATTCGTGCCTGCCGCGAGCTCGGCATCAAGACGGTCGCCGTCTACTCCGAGGCCGATCGCGAGTCGCTGCACGTCCGCTTCGCCGATGACGATGTCTGCATCGGCCCGCCGCCGGGGCGCCAGTCGTACCTCCGCATCCCGGCGCTGATCGCCGCGGCGGAAGTCACCGGCGCCGACGCGATCCATCCGGGGTACGGCTTCCTCGCCGAGAACGCCGAGTTCTCGGAGACGTGCGCCGCGTCCAACATCACCTTCATCGGCCCCAACGGCGAGCAGATCCGCGCGATGGGCGACAAGGCCTCCGCGCGCCGCCTCGCGGCCGAGGCGGGCGTGCCGACCGTGCCGGGCTCGCCCGGCGTGATGAAGGACCCGGAGGAGGCGCTCACCGTGGCCGAGGGGATCGGCTTCCCGGTGATCATCAAGGCCACGGCGGGCGGCGGCGGCAAGGGGATGCGCATCGCGCGGGACGCCGAGGAGTTCGGCCAGCTCTTCTCGCTGGCGCAGAACGAGGCGCTCTCCGCCTTCGGCAACGGCGACGTGTACGTCGAGAAGTACCTCGGCCGGCCGCGCCACGTCGAGATCCAGGTGCTCGGCGACCAGCACGGCCGCGTGATGCACCTTGGCGAGCGCGACTGCTCGGTGCAGCGCCGCCACCAGAAGCTGATCGAGGAATCGCCGTCGCCGGCCCTGACGCCCGAACTGCGCGCGCGCATGGGCGAGGCCGCGGTGCGTCTCGCCGAGCGGATCGGCTATGTCGGCGCGGGCACGCTCGAGTTCCTGCTCGACGAGGACGGGTCGTTCTACTTCATGGAGATGAACACCCGCATCCAGGTCGAGCACCCGGTCACGGAGATGGTCACGGGCTACGATCTCGTGAAGGAGCAGATCCGCGTCGCGTCGGGACTGCCGCTCCCCGAGGGCGAGGCCACCATCACGGGCCACTCGATCGAGGTGCGCATCAACGCCGAGGACCCGTACCGGAACTTCCAGCCGTCCCCCGGCGTGATCACCGCCTACCATCCGCCGGGCGGGCCCGGCGTCCGCGTCGACACCCACGTGTACGCGGGCTACACCGTGCCGCCGTACTACGACTCGCTGCTCGCGAAGCTGATCGTGCACGGTCGCGACCGCGCGGAGGCGCTCGCGCGCCTTGGCCTCGCGCTCGACACCTTCATCCTCGAGGGCGTGACGACGACGATCCCGTTCCTGTCGCGCGTCATCCGGCATCCGGACTTCGTGGCCGGCGACATCGACACCAAGTTCCTGGAGCGGCAGCCGCAGCTGCTCAAGCCCGAACCGAGCGAGTGATGCGCGTTGACGTGGCCTTCACCCCCGCCGGCATCCCCCAGGGAGAGCTGGCGGGGCGCTCGGTCGTCGTGGTCGATGTCCTTCGCGCCACGACGACGATCTGCGCCGCGCTGCATCACGGTGCGCGCGCCGTGATCCCGGCCACCGACCGCGCCGACGCGGCCCGGCTCGCCCAGGCGCTCGATCGCCGCGACGTGCTCCTCGCCGGCGAGCGCGAGGCGCTCCGGATCGAGGGGTTCGACCTTGGCAACTCGCCGCGCGAGATGACGCCCGAGGTGGTGACCGGCAAGACCGTGGTGATGACCACCACCAACGGCACGCGCGCGCTGCTCGGCACTGCCGGTGCGCGCGAGGTGATCGTCGGGGCCGGCGTGAACCTCGGCGCGGCCAGCGCGTGGGCCGCCGACGCCCTCGCCGCGCACGGCGACCTGCTGGTGCTGTGTGCCGGGCGTGAGCACGGCTTCGGGCTCGATGATGCCTACGTCGCGGGGCGGCTGGTGCTGGCCGCGATGGGCGCGCGTCGGACGCGCAAGGGACTCAACGACGGTGCGATCGCCGCGGTCGATCTGGTGCGCCGCTATGGCGATCGCCTCGACCGCGTCCTCGCGCTCTCCGCGGCGGGTCGCCATCTTGCGGCCATCGGCTACCGCGACGACGTCCTCGCTGCGGGGCAGGTCGATGCCCATCCCGTGCTGCCGCTCTACCGCGAGCGCCGCGTGACCCTCGTCCACGGAGGCCGTGCGTGACCCTGCTCGATCGCCGCCGTCTCGGGGCGGTGGTGGCCCTGGCCCTCGGCGCGTTCGCGCTGCTGATGCTCCTCCCGCTGCCGCTCACCGGCGCGCTCGGGGCCACGCTCGGTCCGGCGCTCTGGAGCGCCCTCGGCCTCGGGGCGCTCGGCGTGCCGCTCGTGGCGATCGCGATCGGGCTCGCCGGCTTCGATCGGCTGCCGCGACTCGACCAGAAGCGCGCGGCGATCCTGGTCCTCGCCCTCGCCCTGCTGGTGCCGTACGCGATCGCGGTGGTGGCGCAGGTCACCGCCGAGACGTACGGTCCCGATCGCGCCGCGTGGACCTGGTCGGCACGACTCTCCGGGTGGCTCCCCGGGTTCTTCGCGCGCTCCGCCCTCGACAGCATCGGTCTGGCGGGTGGCCTGATCGCGGGCTTCGTCGTTCTCACCGGCGTGACCCTCGGCACGCTGGCCTGGCATCCGCTCCGCCGGCTCGAGCGGCGGGAGACGCCGCTCGCGGCGGATCCGGCGCCGGTCCGGTCGATCCCCGAGCCGGTGATGGCCGAGGCCGAGCCGGTCGAGGACGAGCCGGTCGACGAGCCGGACGAGACACCGCTGGCGCGCTGGATGCCGAGCAAGGGGAAGGCGAAGAAGGCGAAGGCCGAGCCGGTGCAGGAGGAGCTGCCGCTCCCGCGGCCACCGCGCGCGAGCGACGACGCGCTGCCGCCGCTCGACCTGCTCACGCTCGCGCCGCAGGTGGACACCGCCGCCGACACGGCCGAGCTCAAGCGCCTCGGCGAGCTGCTGCTCGCGACGATGAAGACCTTCAAGGTCGAGGGGACGCTCAACGGGATCACCAGCGGTCCGACCGTGAGCCAGTTCGAGGTGGTGCCGGCGGCGGGCGTGAAGGCGGGGCGGATCGTCGCGCTGGCGGATGACCTCGCGATCACGATGCGTGCGCAGTCGCTGCGCGTCGCGCCGATCCCGGGCCGTGGCGCGGTCGGCGTCGAGATCCCGAACCCGACGCCGCGGATGGTGGCGCTCCGCGAGCTGCTGGCGTCGGAGCAGTTCCAGCACTCGAGCGCCGTGCTCCCGATCGCGCTGGGTCGTGACGTCGAGGGGAAGCCCGTCGTCGCCGACCTCGCCAAGATGCCGCACCTGCTGGTCGCCGGCGCCACCGGCAGCGGCAAGTCGGTCGCGATCAACACGATCGTGACGTCGCTCGTCTATCGCTACTCGCCGCGCGAGCTCCGCTTCCTGATGATCGACCCGAAGATGGTCGAGCTCTCGATGTACCACGACCTGCCGCACCTCCGGCACAAGGTGGTCACCGACAACAACGACGCGGCCGCGGTGCTCAAGTGGGCGGTCTACGAGATGAACCGCCGGTACGAGCTGCTGCACGTCAACGGGGCGCGCCAGCTCGCGGACTTCAACCGCAAGGTCCGCGAGGGGAAGCCGCTCCGGAACCCGCCGTCGCACAAGCCGACGCTGTCGCAGATCGCGCGCGAGGCGCCGGATACCCCGCCGCAGGGCGAGTCGGCGTGGACCGACCAGTACACCGAGGGCGAGCTGCCGATGATCGTCGTGCTGGTCGACGAGCTCGCCGACCTGATGATGACGGTGCAGGGCGAGATCGAGACGCCGCTGGCGATGCTGGCGCAGAAGGCGCGCGCCATCGGCATCCACCTCGTCCTCGCGACGCAACGGCCAAGCGTGAACGTGCTCACCGGCCTCATCAAGGCGAACTTCCCGAGCCGGATGGCGTTCCGCGTGGCGTCGAAGGTCGACTCGCGCACGATCCTCGATCAGAACGGCGCCGAGGCGCTCCTCGGCAACGGCGACATGCTCTTCCTGCCGCCGGGCCGCAACGAGCCGCAGCGCATCCAGGGGGCGTACATCAGCACCGAGGAGACGGAGCGGCTGATGGCGTGGTACGAGGCGCGCCGCGACGGCATCACCGTCGTCGCCGGCACCGAGCCCGACATCCTCGAGCTGGTGCGTGCGCAGTCGGGCGAGGACGGGGACGGCGGGGGCGGGGCCAGCGGCGACGGCGAGCGCGACCCGCTCTTCCGCCAGGCGGCCGAGACCTGCATCCAGCACCAGGGCGGCAGCACCTCGCTGCTGCAGCGCCGCCTCGGCATCGGCTACGGGCGCGCGGCGCGGATCATCGACCAGCTGCACGACCAGGGCATCCTCGGCCCGCCGAACGGGTCGAAGCCGCGGGAGATCCTCATCGGCATGCATCAGCTCGAGGAATACTCCTGAGATCGGAGATCAGTGATCAGAGATCGGAGGGGGTACTCTGATCTCTGATCGCTGATCTCGCATCTCTTTGGGCACCCACCGCGTTCGTTCGCTCCTCCCTCCGCTGTGTCCGGTCGCGACCTTCGCTTCATGCATCGCGACCCGCCCCACTTCACCGATCCACGTCACCAGCTCGGCTGGGACGGCGAGCTGCGCGCGATGCGCTGGTTCGCCGATGCCGGCTTCCGCATCGAGCACCATCGCTGGAAGCTCGGTCGCCACGACATCGACCTCGTCGTGCGGAAGGGGCCGCTGGTCGCCTTCGTCGAAGTGAAGGCGCGGTCGGGCCGCTGGTGCGGGGCGGGGGAGGAGGCGGTCACGGCCGAGAAGCGGGCAATCCTCACCCGCGTGGCGTGGAGCTGGATCCTGGCCCACGGCCGGCCGGGCGACCAGTACCGGTTCGACGTGCTCGCCCTGATGGAGACGGAAGTGCGGCACATCCCGGATGCGTGGCGGCCGGGGTGGAGATGAGAGGGGCGATCCGAGATCGGAGATCGGAGGAGGCGACCCCCTCACCCCTCACCCCTTACCTGTTGTGTGGCGCGAAATACTACAACTCTAGACCCTTGCTTCGGATTAGTTTCGGGTATAGATTGCTGTTGTAGATGTTGATGGCTGAAAACGCTCCACTTTTCACCATTCACTGTTCACCGTTCACTCACCGCCGACCTCCCCTCTCCCAGGATCCTCCAATGCCCGCCATCGACACCGACAAGAAGAAGGCGCTCAACCTCGCCATCGCCCAGATCGAGAAGCAGCTCGGCAAGGGCACCATCATGCGGATGGGGACGGACGCGCCCCGGGTGAAGATCGAGGCGATCCCGACCGGGGCGATCAATCTCGACGCCGCGACCGGCATCGGCGGGATCCCCCGCGGGCGCATCACCGAGATCTACGGTCCCGAGAGCTCGGGCAAGACCACCCTCTGTCTCCACCTCGTCGCGAACGTGCAGAAGGCCGGCGGCACGGCGGCGTACGTCGATGCCGAGCACGCGCTCGACATCGAGTACGCCCGGAAGCTCGGGGTCGACATCGACAACCTGCTGGTGTCGCAGCCGGACACCGGCGAGCAGGCCCTCGAGATCGTCGAGATCCTCGTCCGCTCGGGGGCGGTCGATCTCGTGGTGATCGACTCGGTGGCGGCGCTCGTGCCGAAGGCCGAGATCGAGGGCGAGATGGGCGACTCGCACGTCGGCCTGCAGGCGCGTCTGATGAGCCAGGCGCTCCGGAAGCTCGCCGGCGCGATCAACCGCACCCACTGCGCGGTGATGTTCATCAACCAGCTCCGCGAGAAGATCGGCGTGATGTTCGGCAACCCCGAGACCACGACCGGCGGCAAGGCGCTCAAGTTCTACGCCTCGATGCGCCTCGACATCCGCCGCATCGGGCCGGTCAAGGAGCGCGACGCGGTCATCGGCTCCCACGTCCGCGTGAAGGTCGTCAAGAACAAGGTCGCGCCGCCGTTCAAGCAGGCGGAGTTCGACGTCATGTTCGACGAGGGGATCTCGCACACCGGCCTGGTGGTCGACATCGCCTCCGAGGCGGGGATCATCCAGAAGTCGGGCGCCTGGTACTCGTACGGCGACCAGCGCATCGGGCAGGGCCGCGAGAACGCCAAGCTCTTCCTGAAGGACAACCCGGTCCTGCTCGCCGAGGTCGAGGCGAAGGTGAAGGAGTCGCTCGGGATCCTGCAGGCGGCCGGCCCGGGGACGCCCGACGCCGAGGGCGACGACGAGTGATCGTCGGCGACCTCCTCGTCGATCCGCGGCGCAAGGCCAGCGTTCGGATCATCCTCGACGGTCGGGCGGCGTGGACCGTCCCGGCCGACGTGGTGGCCGAACTCGGCCTCGCGGTCGGGCAGCCGCTCCCGTCGGGGGCGATCGCTCGGCTCGATGCCGCCGCCGACGAGGAGGCCGCATTTCGGGCGGGGCTTCGCGCCATCGAACGGCGCGGGCACGCTCGGCAGGAGCTCGCCCGGAAGCTCGGGCACAAGGGGCATCCCGAGGAGGCGGTTGTCGGCGCCATCGACCGTCTCGCCCGGCTCGGGTTGCTCGACGACCGTGCCTTCGCCCAAGCCTGGGTGACGGCGCGGTTGGCCCGCGGGCGCGGTCCTGCGCGCCTGCGTCGCGATCTCACGGCCCTCGGGGTCGAGCCGGCGATCATCGCCGAGGTGCTGGCCGGCGCGGCGCGCGACGAGGCCGCACCCGATCCGCTCGAGCGGACCCTCGCGCAGGCTCGGCGTCGCCTCGCCGGAATGCAGGGGCTGCCGCGGCAGGCACAGCGCCGGCGACTGCTCGCCTTTTTCGCGCGTCGCGGGTGGGCCGGTGACGAGGCACGACGGCACGTAGGAGCGCTCCTGGCTGATTAGATTGCGGGAATGAACGCCGCCTCCATTCGCCGCTCCTTTCTTGAGTTCTTCGCGACCCGCGGGCACGCCGAGGTCCCCTCCTCGACCCTCGTCCCGGCCGACGATCCGACCCTCCTCTTCACCAACGCCGGCATGGTCCAGTTCAAGCGGACCTTCCTTGGCCAGGATCCGCGACCGTACGTGCGCGCGGTCACCTGCCAGAAGTGCGTGCGGGCGGGGGGCAAGCACAACGACCTCGAGCAGGTGGGGCTGACCCGGCGCCACCACACCTTCTTCGAGATGCTCGGCAACTTCTCGTTCGGCGACTACTTCAAGCGCGACGCGATCGCGTACGCGTGGGAGTTCGTCACCTCGCCGCAGTACCTGGGCATCCCGGCCGATCGCCTCCGCGTCACGGTCCACCACACCGACGACGAGGCCCGCGCGCTCTGGCAGGAACTGAGCGGGCTGCCGGCCGATCGCATCTACGGCCTCGGCGACAAGGACAACTTCTGGCAGATGGGCGACACCGGCCCGTGCGGCCCGTGCTCGGAGATCTACGTCGATCTCCTGTGGCAGCCGGGACAGTCGGTCGCCCCGATGTCGCAGGCCGAGTTCGAGGAGCAGGCCGAGGCGGGCCGCTTCCTCGAGATCTGGAATCTCGTCTTCATGCAGTTCGATCGTTCGGCCGACGGCACGCTCACGCCGCTGCCGAAGCCGAGCGTCGACACCGGCGCGGGCCTCGAGCGCATCACCGCGGTGCTGCAGGGGCAGGACGACAACTTCCACACCGACCTCTTCCGGCCGCTGATCGCGGAGGTCGAGCGGCTCGTCGGCGCGGCGTACCCGGGCGGCCCCGAGGGGACGGGCATCTCGTATCGCGTGCTCGCCGACCACGCGCGCGCGGTGTCGTTCCTGCTGCTCGATGGCGTGTACCCGAGCAACGACGGCCGCGGGTTCGTGCTGCGCCGCATCCTGCGCCGCGCCGTGCGACACGCCTGGCTGCTGGGCCGCCGCGAGCCGACGCTGGTCGAGCTGGTGCCGACGGTCGTGGCACTGATGGGCGACGCCTACCCGGCCCTCGGCGAGAAGCAGGCCTTCCTTGCCGAGACGATCCGCCAGGAAGAGGCGCGCTTCCTCGAGACGATCGAGGCCGGCCTCGCGCGGCTCGATGACCTCTTCGCGAGCGGCACGAAGCAGATCAGCGGCGACGACGCCTTCCTGCTCTACGACACCTTCGGCTTCCCGATCGACCTCACCGAGCTGATTGCCGCCGAGAAGGGCGTGACGGTCGACCTGGCCGGGTTCGAGGCGGCGCTCACCGCGCAGCGGGAGCGGAGTCGCGCGGCCGCGGGGAAGGGCGTTGCGGCCAGCGGTGACCGGAGCATCGAGATCGCCGTGGCGCGCGGCGCGTCCTCCCGCTTCGTCGGCTACGAGACGCTCACCGCCGACACCACCGTGCTCAGCGACGCGGCCGCAGCCGAGGCCGGCGTGCTGGTGCTCGCCGAGTCGCCGTTCTACGCCACATCGGGCGGTCAGGTCGCCGACACCGGCGTCGTCGAGGGGCCGGGGTGGCGATTCCACGTCACCGAGGTGGTGAAGGACGCCGAGCTCGGCCAGCGCCTGCTCGGCACGCTCGAGGGAACGTTCGCGCACGGCCCCACGTGCGCTGCCGTCGACGCGGCGCGCCGCGCCGAGATCCAGCGCAACCACTCGGCGACGCACCTCGCGCACATGGTGCTGCGCGCGCGCCTCGGGACGCACGTCCGCCAGCAGGGCTCGCTGGTCGAGCCCGGGCGCCTTCGCTTCGACTTCTCGCACGGCGGCCCGATCGATCCGGCGCAGCTCGCCGAGATCGAGGCCGAGGTGAACGAGCTCGTCCTCGCCAACGCGCCGACCGACATCCGCGAGATGGCGTATCCCGACGCGCTCGCGCGCGGCGCGATGGCCTTCTTCGCCGACAAGTACGGCGACACCGTGCGCGTCGTCACCATCGGCGATTCGATCGAGCTCTGCGGCGGCACCCACGTGCGGAGCGCCGGCGAGATCGGCCTCTTCCGCATCACCGCGCAGGGCGGCGTCGCGGCCGGCGTGCGCCGCCTCGAGGCGGTGACCGGGCGCACCGCCTACGACGGCGTCCGCGCGCTCGAGGCCCGCATCGCGGCCGTCGCGGCGACCCTCAAGGCGCAGCCCGACCAGCTTGAGCGGAAGCTCGAGGCGCTGCTGGCCGAGCGGGAGAAGCTCGAGGCGAAGCTCGCCCAGCTGATGAAGGACGGGCCGACCGCGCGCGCGGAGGAGCACGCCATCGGCGACGTCACCTTCGTCGTGCAGCAGAGCGTGAGCGAGGATCGCGCCGAGCTCGGCACCGTCGCGGATCGATTCCGCGGCGAGCGGAAGGCGAACGCGGTACTCGCGCTGGTGAACCCGACGGCGCCGGGGGCGCTGGCCTTCGCGGTCACCGATGACCTTGTCGCCCGCGGCAAGGATGCCAACACGCTGATGAAGGCGGTCAGCGCGAAGTGGGGAGGGCGCGGTGGCGGGCGGCCGACGTTCGCGTCGGGCTCGGTCAGCGGCGAGGCGGCCGCGGTCGTCGCGCAGCTGCCCCTGTTCCTCGCGGAGTGGCTCTCCGCGTGAGCGACGCCCGCGCGTGGTTCGCGGCGCGCACGGCGGGCGCCCCGCCGGTGATCGCGGCGCGCGCGGCGCACTGGTTCGATGCGGCCGAAGGCGAGTCTGCTGCTGCGCGCTGCGCCGAGGCCGGCCGCGCGGCCCTCGACGCGGCGATGGCGCACGGCCCGGCCCGTGAGGCCGCACTCGACCTCCTCGCGGCCGACGCCCTGATCACCCTCGCGCTGCTCGCCTCGGCCGATGCCGACGCGGCGACGCTCGGCGCGACCGCGACGGCGCTCCGGGCCGCCGCGGAGGTCGCCGCGTGATCGACCTCCACTCGCATCTCCTCCCGGGCGTCGACGACGGCTCCCGCTCGGTCGAGCAGTCGGTGGGCGTGCTCGAGGTCTTCAAGCTGCGCGGCGTGCACACCGTGGCCGCGACGCCGCACCTCACCGCGTCGCAGGGCGGCGCGGGATTTCCCGCGGCGTACGAGGCCGCGTGGCGGGCGCTCGAGCCGGCCGTCCCGGCGGGGATCCGCGTCGTGCGCGGCGCGGAGGTGATGCTCGACCGCCCGCTGCCCCCGGTCATCGCGAAGGACCGGCTGATCACCCTCAATCGCACGCGGTACATCCTCGTCGAGTTCCCGCGCGTGGTGCCGTCGGAGATCGTGGCGCGGGCGATGGCGGATATCGCCTCGCAGGGGCTGGTGCCGGTGCTGGCGCATCCGGAGCGCTATTCGTCGTGCAGCGTGGAGGCAGCCGAGGCGTGGCGCGATGCGGGGGCCGTCCTGC
>DASTAN010000224.1:0-18567 GCA_035712665.1 Gemmatimonadales bacterium | reverse complement strand
GCCGCGAGCGCGGTGCCGACGGCCGCGAGGAAGCCGCAGAGCCCCGACAGCGCCATTCCGGTGAGGATCCACGGCGAGCGACGGGCGCTGCGGTCCGACCCGAAGCCGGTGCGCACCCGCGTGAGCTGCACGGCGTAGTGCGCCGCCACCAGCGCGCCGGGAATGGCCGCGACCAGACCGAGCTCGACCACCATCACGCGATTGAGCACCGAGGTGATCAGCACCACGATCGCGCCGAGCGCGGTCTGCACGGCGCCGACGCGCACGATGCCGGTCCACCCGAACGGCGTCACCACGCGGCGACTCCCGCCCGCAGGCCGATGGCGCTCACGAGCATGCCGAGGACGAACGCGAGCACGCCGGTGCCGTTGTACCACGGGGCCCGCTCGCGCGGCGCGGCCATCCAACGGAGCATCAGCGGCGGCTGCACGAGGATGAGCGCGGCGTGGGCCACGCGCGCCCACATCGGCACCACGGGCAGCGCGACGACCCACGCGACGAGCTGGGCGCCGAGCATCACGGCGCAGGCCAGGCGGGCCGCGGCCTCGGGGCCGAGGCGGACGGGGAGCGACCGGATCCCCATCGCCCGATCACCCTCGATCGCCTTGAAGTCATTCAACGTCATGATGCCATGCGCGCCGATCGAGTAGCACGCGGCCAGCGCGAGCGAGCGCGTGCCGGGCATCGCCCCGCCGAGCATCAGCGCGTGGCCGGTGACCCAGGCGATCCCCTCGTAGGACATGCCGCAGGCGAGATTCCCCCACCAGCCGTCGGCCTTGAGGCGGAGCGGCGGCGCGCTGTAGGCCCACGCCAGCGCCAGGCCGACGGCCGTGGCCACTGCCCCGCTCGGACCGAGCAGCGTGCCGACCAGCGCCGCGAGCAGGCTCCACCCGATCGCGATGCCCAGCCCCCACCGCCCGGGGATGCGGCCCGACGGAATCGGCCGCGCGGGTTCGTTGATGGCGTCCACGTGGCGATCGAACCAGTCGTTGACGGCCTGCGAGGCGCCGCAGACCAGTGGCCCGGCCACCAGCACGCCGAGGGCGATCCGCCCCCCCTGCCCCGCCACCGGCACCCCGGACGCGACGACGCCGCACCCGAGCGCCCACATCGGGGCGAACCAGGTGACCGGCTTGAGCAGCGTCACGACCGCCGCCGGATCCGGCAGCGTACGCGACTGCATCGTCAACGTGACAGGAGTTGGTGTCATCTGCGCGTGACACTCCAGAATGCGAGCGACCCGCCCGGGCAAGCGCCGGGGCGGACTATCGCTCGGTGTCGTCCGGGTTGGCCTGCGCTGAGCCGGCGCCATCCCCGCGCGGACCGTCGCCGCCCAGGTTGTAGCGCCGGAGCTTCACGTAGAGGGACTGCCGCGAGACGCCCAGCACCTCCGCTGCACTGGTGCGGTTCTGCTCGGTGAGCTCGAGCGCGGCCTCGATGAAATGCCGCTCGACCAGATCGGCCGTGTCGCGCACCAGGTCCCGGAGCGAGACGCGGCCCACGAGCGAGGTCAGCTGCTCGACCGCGCGGGTCAGATCGCGGGCGCCCTGCGGCCCGCTGGCCAGGCGCCGACCGACATCGCGCATCACGATGGCCACCATCGGCTCGCCCGCGTCGCGCGTCACCGCGGCCGACAGCTCGACCTCGGCCGACGAGCCGTACTCGCCGCGCACCGTGGTGCTGAAG
The DNA here is from genome assembly GCA_035712665.1 of Gemmatimonadales bacterium. Taxonomy (GTDB): domain Bacteria; phylum Gemmatimonadota; class Gemmatimonadetes; order Gemmatimonadales; family GWC2-71-9; genus Palsa-1233. The sequence goes on along the minus strand of DASTAN010000224.1, from coordinate 16,881 downwards.
AGCCGCGCCACCCCATGCTCGCGCAGCGTCGCGAGCAGGACGCCGACGTCCGCTCCCGGGCGACCGAGCCAGCGCGAGAGCGGCTGGCCGCGCACCTGATCTTCGGCCGCCAGCTGCGCCAGATCGAGGAAGCCGCGATTGGCGAAGAGGATGCGCCCCTCGAGATCGAGCGTGACGACGCCATCGGGCACGACATCGACGATCGCGCCGAGGCGCGTCGGCCCGTCGACCCCGCTGCCGCCAAGGCCGCCGTCGGCGACCGGCATCATTCGCACGAGGAAGAGCGAGGCGCCATCCTGCCGCACCAGCGAGGCGCCAAGCGCGAGCTCCAGCCCCCCGGCCGTGCGGACCCGCAGTTCCTCGGACCGGCCGGACGACCGCACCCCTGCGAGGAGATCCTCCACCTCGCTGGTGCTCGGCTCGTCGAGGTCGATCGGGAACGTGCGCCCCACCAGCCGCTTCGGCGGGAGTGCGAGGAGCCGCCCCACCGCGGGGTTGGCGTCCACCACCTTGTGCGACGCCGCGTCGACGACGAGGACCGCCTCGGACGACAGCTGGAAGAGCAACCGGTAGCGCGTCTCGATGTGGCGCATCCGCCAGTAGTCGCGCTCCATCGCCTGCTGCGCCTCGACGAGTCGCTGCTGCAGGGACGACAGCGCGCGCAGGTCGCGACCGAGGGCCACGGCCCGACCGTCGCGCCCGAGGCGCAGCACCGTGTAGGCAATCGGCAGGTCGGCGCCGTGCGCGCTGGGATGATTGACCTGGCGCCGGCGCGAGACACCGTGCTGCCCGGCCTCGGCCAGCAGCTCGCGGACCTTCGCCTTCGACTCCGTCGTGACGGTCCGGGACCACTCCTGCCCCAGCCAGGCCCGAGCCTCGTCCAGCCCGGGATCGTGGGCCGTGATGGCGAGGTCACAGACCACGCCCTGGGCATCAAGAATCAGCGCAATGTCGGACGCCGCGGCGATGACCCCGCCCAGCAGCCCCGGATCGAGGTCGCTGGAGGTTCCAAGCCGCGCATCGAAGGTCTTCACGAAATCGGTCACGATCTCACGTCAAGGTCGAGTGACACCTGGACACGCGCCGTCACGACGCCGCCGCCAGCAGCCGCTGGAGCAGCACCGACGTGACGTCGGCGTCGCACCCAGGGGCGTCCGCGCCGACATCACGCCACGCATCAGGATGGGAGGCTGCGAGATGCCCCCCGATCACCACCACCAACTCCGGATTCCGCGAACGGCGACGCACCTGCGCGATTTCGCGCTTGAGGCCGCCCGCGTGCCGCTCGTGCGCGGCCGAAAAGAGCACGGCATCGAACCATTCGCCGTGCACCAAGGTGGCCGGCGGCGCTTCCAGCACCGGCCGGCCGACCACCACTTCCCACCCGTCCCGGAGGAGGACCTCCGCGACGGTGAACAGCCCGAGCGTGTGCTGCTCGCCTTCCGGCACCGAGAGCAGCACCCGACCCACGCGGATCGCCTCGCCGGAGGCCGGTCCGGCCTCCTGCGCCAGCCGGCGCAGCAGCTGCTGCACCCGGCCATAGGCGATGCTGGCCTCGAGAAACCCGACCCGGTCATCGACCCAGGCCTCGCCGACCCGCCGGGTCGCCGGTGCCAGAAGATGCACCAGCACTGCCTCGAATGTCAGGCCACTGTCGAGCAGGCGCTGGACAAAATTGAGACAGGCGGCATCGGGCGCCCGCAGCAGGAGATCGGCCAGCTGCTCGACGTCGTCGGCCGGCACGAACCCCTTCGGCTCGACAACAGTTCGGCGCGGGGATACCACCAGCCTCGGCACCGACCCCGCCGAACGGTCTGACCCGTGGCGGTGCTCCTGGCGAGGCATCGGGCCGCTTTCACCAACGCTCACGGCGGACTCCCGAAGGCAGGGGATGGTCGCACCAACGGGAGACGGCTTCGGAGCGCGAAATCTGGCACGAGCTGGGGTGCCATGGAAGCCGATCGGGTCAGGCAACGAGGAGGTACAGCAGAATGGTAGTGTCAACTTCGCAGAACGTCAACCCCACTTGACACTCCATCGCTCCTGCCGGTACCTTCTGTCTGTCGTACCGCCTTCCTGCCGTGCCGCCGCTGCCATCCTGTCCCGGGACACCCCATGGCCCGCCCGACCCGTTCGACCCCGTTGTACACGCCGGAGCAGCGCCGCCGTCGCGACGCCTCCCGGTGGACGGTCGTGCAGGGCGTGCTGGCCCCCCTGCAGCTGCTGGTCTGCCTCGGCTCCGCGATCCTGGTGGCGCGGTACCTCGGCACCGGGGCGGGCTGGGGTGTCGCCGCGATGTCGGTCGCCCTGAAGACCGCGCTGCTCTACTTGATCATGATCACCGGCGCGATCTGGGAGCACGACGTGTTCGGACAATATCTCTTCGCCCCGGCCTTCTTCTGGGAGGACGTGGTGTCCTTCGTCGTCCTCGCCCTGCACACCGCCTACCTCGCCGCGTGGGGGCTCGGGCTCGCCGCCCCGCGGACGCTGGCGATCCTGGCGCTGGTGGCCTACGCCGCCTACGCCGCGAACGCCGCGCAGTTCCTCTGGAAGCTGCGCCTCGCGCGCCGCGACGCGATGGCGCTGCCGGAGGGAGTGCCCGCGTGACCGTGACTGCCCCGGCCCCCTGCCGTGACCTGCCCGTCCTCCGCGAGCGCGGCCAGCGCGAGGTCTTCTGCGGCCTCACGGGCATCGTCTGGCTGCATCGCCGGATGCAGGACGCGTTCTTCCTGGTCGTCGGCTCGCGCACGTGCGCCCACCTGCTGCAGTCCGCCGCGGGGGTGATGATCTTCGCGGAGCCGCGCTTCGGCACGGCGATCCTGGAAGAGAAGGATCTCGCCGGGCTCGCGGACGCCAACGAGGAACTCGATCGCGTCGTCCACGCCCTGCTGGCACGACGCCCCGACATCCGGACCTTGTTCCTCGTCGGCTCCTGCCCGTCCGAGGTGATCAAGCTCGACCTGGCCAGGGCCGCGCAGCGCCTGGCGGTCCAGCACGCCCCGGTGCGGATCGTGAACTACAGCGGCTCCGGCATCGAGACGACGTTCACGCAGGGCGAGGACGCGTGCCTCGCGTCGCTGGTGCCGTCCTGTCCGCCCGCCACGACGGCAACCCCGTCGCTGCTGGTGGTCGGCACGCTCGCGGATGTCGTCGAGGACCAGTTCGCGCGGCTGTTCGACGCGATGGGGATCGGCCCGGTCGCCTTCTTCCCGCCGCGCCGTTCGACAGCCCTCCCCGCGATCGGCCCCGGGACGCGCATCCTGCTCGCCCAGCCGTTCCTGGGCGACACGCTGCGCGCGCTCGAGGCCCTCGGCGCGACCCACCTGTCCGCCCCCTTTCCGCTCGGCGTCGCTGGCACGACCGGATGGCTGGAGGCGGCCGCCCGCGCGTGGCAGGTGCCGGCGGCACGCGTCCAGGATGCGATCGCGGCCCCGGCCGCGCGCGCCCGGAAGGCGGTCGATCGCCTGCGCACCACGCTCGAGGGGCGGCGCGTCTTCTTCTTCCCCGACTCGCAGCTCGAGCTGCCGCTGGCGCGCTTCCTGGCAGAAGAGTGCGGGATGACCCCGGTCGAGGTGGGCACGCCGTACCTCCACCAGCAGATCCTGTCGGCTGAGCTCCCCCGGCTCGCCGGGATCCAGTTGAGCGAGGGGCAGGATGTCGAGCGCCAGCTCGATCGCTGTCGCGCGGCCGCGCCCGATCTCGTCGTCTGCGGGCTGGGGCTCGCGAATCCGCTCGAGGCCGAGGGGTTCGCCACCAAGTGGTCGATCGAGCTGGTCTTCTCGCCGATCCACGGCTTCGAGCAGGCGGGCGACCTCGCCGAACTCTTCGCGCGCCCGCTCCATCGGCGCGAACGGCTGGCGGTCTAGCATGCAGCTCACGCTCTGGACCTATGAAGGCCCGACCCACGTGGGCGCGATGCGCGTGGCGACCGCGATGCGCGACGTGCACTACGTGCTGCACGCCCCGCAGGGCGACACCTACGCCGACCTCCTCTTCACGATGATCGAGCGGCGCAACCGCCGCCCGCCCGTGACCTACACGACGTTCCAGGCCCGTGACCTCGGCGGTGACACCGCCGATCTCTTCAAGCGCGCCTGCGCGGACGCCGTGGCGCGCTTCCAGCCGAAGGCGCTCCTCGTCGGCTCGTCGTGCACCGCAGAGCTGATCCAGGACGATCCCGGCGGGCTGGCGATGGGCAGCGATCTCGGCGGCGTGCCGGTGGTGCCGCTCGAACTGCCGTCGTACAGCAAGAAGGAGAACTGGGGCGCGAGCGAGACGCTGTACCACCTCGTCCGCGCCGTGTGCGGGCAGCTGCCCCGTGCCACCCCCGCCCCGGGCCGGCCGCGCGTCAACCTCCTCGGGCCGATGGCGCTGGGCTTCCGCCATCGCGATGACGTCACCGAGCTCACGCGCCTGCTCGACGCGATCGGCGTCGACGTGCATGTCGTCGCGCCGCTCGACGCGACCGTTGCCGATCTCGCGCGCCTCCCCGAGGCCCACGCGAACGTGGTGATGTATCCCGAGCTCGGGCGCACCACCGCGACCTGGCTGCAGCGGCAGTTCGGGCAGCCGATGACCTCGACCGTCCCGATCGGCGTCGGGGCGACCCGCGACTTCGTGCGCGAGCTCGCCGGCCTTCTCGGTCTCGATGCCGATGCCGCGGTGGCCGCGATCGACTCCCGCCTGCCGTGGTACTCGCGTTCGGTGGATTCGACGTACCTCACCGGCAAGCGCGTCTTCATCTTCGGCGACGCCACCCACGCCATCGCGGCCGCCCGGATTGCCGCGGAGGAACTGGGCTTCGCGGTGGTCGGCCTCGGCACGTACAGTCGCGAGATGGCGCGCGAGATCCGCGCGGCGGCCGCCACGCACGGCCTCGAGGCGCTGATCACCGACGACTACCTCGCGGTCGAGGCCGCGATCGCCGCCTGCGCACCCGAGCTCGTCCTCGGCACGCAGATGGAGCGCCACGTCGCCAAGCGGCTTGGCGTCCCCTGCGCGGTGATCTCCGCGCCGGTGCACGTGCAGGACTTCCCCGCGCGCTACTCGCCGCAGATGGGGGCCGAGGGCGCCAACGTGATCTTCGACACGTGGGTGCACCCGCTGATGATGGGGCTCGAGGAGCACCTCCTCGGGATGTTCCGCGAGGATTTCGAGTTCGCCGACGGCGCCTCGCCCAGCCACCTCGGGCACGGGGCGGCGAAGCCGACCGACGAACCGGCCGCACCGGTGGCCGTCGCGATCCCGGCCGCCGACGATCCGGCGTGGTCGGATGCCGCCGAGGCGGAGCTCAGGAAGATCCCGTTCTTCGTCCGCGGCAAGGCGCGCCGCAACACCGAGCGCTACGCCAAGGATGCCGGCCTCGCCGTCATCGAACTCGACACGCTCTACGAGGCCAAGGCCCATTTCGGGCGCTAGGACGACGATGCGACTCACCCTGCTCACTCTCGATGCGCACCGCGTGCCGGCCTTCCGGGCCGCGCGCGAGCGGCTGTGCGCCGAAGTGCCGGGGCTCGAGCTCGAGCTGCACGTCGCCGCGGAGTGGAGCGATGCCGATCGCCTGGAGGCGGCGCGCCGCGCGGTCACCGCGTCGGATGTGGTCATCGCGACGCAGCTCTTCGTGGACGACCACATCCGCGCGATCCTCCCCACGCTCGAGGCGCGCCGCAGTGCCGCCGCCGCGATGATCTGCGTGATGTCGAGCCCCGACGTGATGCGCTGCACCCGGATGGGGAAGTTCTCGATGGGCGGCGAGGGCGGCCCGAAGTCGCCGTGGTCGCCCGCGATGATCCTCCGCCGCCTGTCGGGCCGTTCGAAGACGGCGAAGCTCTCCGGCGAGGACCAGATGCGCCAGCTGCGCCGCATTCCGCAGCTGCTGCGCTTCATCCCCGGGACCGCCCAGGATGTCCGTGCCTACTACCTCGTGCTGCAGTACTGGCTGAGCGGCAGTGCCGACAACCTCGAGGCGATGCTGCGCTACGTGCTGCAGCGCTATGCGCCGGCGGGCGCGGTGGCGCAGATGGCGTCCCGCGAGGCCCCCGCCCCGCGCGAGTATCCGGAGACCGGGCTCTATCACCCCGACGTCCCGGGCCGCGTGGTGGAGCGCATCGCGGATCTCCCCGCACGCGGGGACGGCCCGCGCCTCGGGCTGCTGTTGACGCGCTCCTACGTCCTGGCCGAGAACACGGCGCACTACGACGCCGTGATCCGCGCCCTCGAGGCGCGTGGACTCGTCCCGGTCCCGGCGTTCACGGCGGGCCTCGACGGCCGGCCGGTGATCGACCGCTTCTTCGTGGACGCCGACGGTCGCGCCACGATCGAGGCGATGGTCGCGCTGACCGGCTTTTCGCTGGTCGGCGGCCCGGCCTACAACGATGTCGCCGCCGCGCGCGCCGCGCTCGCGCAACTCGACGTCCCGTACTGGGTGCTGCAGCCGCTCGAACTCCAGACCGTGGATCAGTGGACCGACGACCCGCGCGGTCTCGTCCCGCTGCAGGCCACGCTGCAGGTGGCGATCCCGGAGCTCGAGGGGGCCACGTCGCCGCTCGTCTTCGGCGGGTCGCGCGGCACCGACGGCGGCAGCGCCGTGGCCCTCCCCGGGCGCGTCGAGCGGCTCGCCGGTCGGCTGGTGCGCCTCGTCGCGCTGCGCCGCCGGGCCCGCGCCGACCGCAAGGTCGCGGTGATGCTCTTCGCCTTCCCGCCGAATGCCGGGAACGCGGGCACGGCCGCCTACCTCGCGGTCTTCCACTCGCTCTGGAATCTCCTTGGCCGGCTGCGGGACGAGGGCTACGCCGTCGACGTGCCCGAGTCGGTCGACGCGTTGCGCGAGCAGCTCCTCGGCGGCAACAGCGCCGACTACGGGACGCTCGGCCACGTGCACGCGACGATCAGCGCCGACGACCACGTCCGCCGTGAGCCGTACCTTCGGGACATCGAGCGGGTCTGGGGCCCGGCGCCGGGCGCACAGCTCAGCGACGGCCGTCGCCTCTTCGTCCTCGGCGCGCGGTTCGGCAACATCTTCGTCGGCTTCCAGCCGGGGTTCGGCATCGAGGGCGACCCGATGCGGCTCCTCTTCGATCGCGAGCTGGCCCCGACGCACGCCTTCTCGGCCTGCTACCGCTGGCTGCGCGACGACTTCGGCGCGGACGCGGTGCTCCACTTCGGCACGCACGGCGCGCTCGAGTTCATGCCGGGCAAGCAGGTCGGCCTCAGCGATGCCTGCTGGCCCGACCGGATGCTCGGCGACCTGCCGAACGTGTACCTGTACGCCTCGAACAATCCGGCCGAGGGTGCGCTGGCCAAGCGGCGCGGCGCGGCGACCCTGGTGAGCTACCTCACCCCGCCGATCGCGAACGCCGGGCTCTATCGCGGGCTGCTCGACCTCAAGTCGACGCTCGAGCGGTGGCGCTCGCTCCCGCCCGACGCCGACGCGGAGACGCGCGGCACGCTGGTCGAGCTGATCCAGCAGCAGGCTGCCGCCGTGGACCTTGTGGCTGCCGAGCCGGCGTGGGAAGGCGACGCCGCGCTCCGCATCGAGGAGCTCGGGCGCCGCGTGCTCGAGCTCGAGTACACGCTGATTCCGACCGGCCTGCACGTCGTCGGCGAACCGATGCCGGTCGAGGCGCGCACCGACACGCTGGTCGCGATGTTCGCGGATCGGCTCGCCAGCACGGGCGATGCGGCTGCCGCGATCCGCGCCGTGCGCGAGGGCACGCCCCATCGACTCGATGCCGCGCTCGCCGCCGAGCTCGCGCGCCTGGACGGCCTGCTGGCGACGGATCACGAGCTCGACGGCCTCGTGCGCGCGCTCGACGGCCGCTTCATCGCCCCGGTGCCGGGCGGCGACCTGCTGCGCACCCCCGACGTGCTCCCGACGGGCCGCAACCTGCACGGCTTCGACCCCGGTCGCCTCCCCAGCGTCGCGGCGCTCGCGCAGGCGAGGCGCCAGGTCGACCGCCTCCTCGCGCGCCACGCCACCGAGGGCCACGGGCTACCCGAGACGATCGGCCTCGTGCTGTGGGGCACCGACAACCTGAAGAGCGAAGGCCAGCCGATCGCGCAGGCGCTCGCGCTCCTCGGTGCCGAGCCGCGCCTCGATGCGCTGGGTCGCGTCGTCGGCGCCCAGCTGCTCCCGCTCGCGACGCTCGGTCGGCCGCGCATCGACGTGGTGCTCACGGTGTCGGGCGTCTTCCGCGACCTGCTTCCCTTCCAGCTCCGGCTGCTGGCGGAGGCGGCCGAGATGGCGGCGCTGGCCGACGAGCCGCTGACGGACAACTTCGTCCGGAAGCACGCCGAGACGATTGCGATCGAGCACGGCATCGACCACGCGACGGCGGCGCTGCGGGTCTTCAGCAACGACGACGGGGCGTACGGCGCGAACCTCGGCCTGCTGGTGGAGAGCGGTGCGTGGGAGACCGAGGAGCAGCTCGCCGACACCTTCGTGCGGCGCAAGGGCTTCGCCTACGGCCCCGATGGGGTGGCGCGGCCGATGCCGGAGCTGCTCCGCACCCTGCTCGGCCGCACCGAGCTCTCCTACCAGAATCTGGAGTCGGTCGAACTCGGCGTCACCGACCTCGACCAGTACTTCGAGCTGCTCGGCGGGATGACCCGCGCCGTGAAGCAGCAGCGCGGCGCCGGCGTGCCGGTCTACATCGGCGACCAGACCCGCGGGGACGGCCTCGTGCGGACGCTCGAGGAGCAGGTCTCGCTCGAGACGCGCACCCGCATCCTCAACCCCAAGTGGTACGAGGGGCTGCTCGTCGCCGGCCACGAGGGCGTGCGCCAGGTCGAGCAGCACGTCACCAATGCCCTCGGCCTCTCGGCCACGACCGGGCAGGTGCCCGGCTGGGTGTACCAGCGGATCGGCGAGACCTTCGTCCTCGATCCGGCGATGCGCGAGCGGCTGGCGCGCCTCAACCCGCAGGCGACGACGCGCATGGCGCAGCGCCTGCTCGAAGCGAACGATCGCGGCTACTGGCAGCCCGACGACGCCACCCTCGACGCGCTGCGCGATGCGAGCGATGCGCTCGAGGACCGTCTCGAGGGCGTGGCCTGACCCCAATGGAGAATTCCCGATGACCACTGCCACCCGCCCGCTGCCCGTCGTGGGCTCCCTCCCCGGTTCGCTCGACGGCGAGGGGTCCCTGCAGGTGCACATGGACGTGCCGAAGATCGGCAACGCCCTCGTCCTCGCGGTCTACGGCAAGGGCGGCATCGGGAAGTCGACGACCTCGAGCAACCTGGCGGCCGCCTTCGCGACCCTCGGCAAGCGCGTCATCCAGATCGGCTGCGACCCGAAGCACGACTCGACCTTCACGCTCACGAAGAAGATGATCCCGACGGTCATCGACATCCTCGAGGGGGTGGACTTCCACTCCGAGGAGCTGCGGGTCGAGGACTTCGTCTTCCCGGGCTACGGCGGCGTGATGTGCGTCGAAGCCGGCGGGCCGCCGGCCGGCACCGGCTGCGGCGGCTACGTCGTGGGCCAGACGGTGAAGCTCCTCAAGGAGCACCACCTCCTCGAGGACACCGACGTGGTGATCTTCGACGTCCTCGGCGATGTCGTCTGCGGCGGCTTCGCCGCGCCGCTGCAGCACGCCGATCGCGCGCTGATCGTGACGGCGAACGACTTCGACTCGATCTTCGCGATGAACCGCATCGTGCAGGCGATCAACGCCAAGGCGAAGAACTACAACGTCCGCCTCGGCGGCGTGATCTGCAACCGCTCGAGGGACACCGACCAGGTGCGGCGCTACACCGACCGGCAGGGGCTGCCGCTGATGGCGCACTTCCCCGACCTCGACGTGATCCGCCGCTCGCGCCTGAAGAAGGCGACGCTCTTCGAGATGGAGGAGAGCCCCGAGCTCACGCTGGTCGTGCAGGAGTACCTGCGCCTCGCGCAGGCGCTGCTCGACGGCACCGACCCGATCATCGCCGAGCCGATGAAGGATCGCGACATCTTCGACCTGCTGGGATTCGACTGACGTGACCCGCACCGCAACGCCGCCCTCGTCCGGCTGGCTCGAGCGGCGTGCCTGGCTCGAGGAGTACTTCGACCGGACCGCCGCCGACGCGTGGGCCGCCCTCACCTCCGATGCCGAGGTGAGCGGCGTCCGCGCGCGCGTGCGCGCCGGGCGGGAGCGGATGCGGTCGACGCTGGCGTCGTGGCTCCCCGCCGACCTCCACGGCCGCCGGATCCTCGACGCCGGCTGCGGCACGGGGCAGCTCACCGGCGACCTGGCGGCGCGCGGCGCGACCGTCGTCGCGGTCGACCTCTCGCCGACGCTCGTCGGGCTCGCGGCCGAGCGGCTCGATCCGGCGCTGCGATCGCAGGTCACCTTCCACGCCGGCGACATGCTCGATGCGGCGCTGGGCGAGTTCGACCACGTCATCGCGATGGACTCGTTGATCCACTACCGCGCCGACGAGGCGATCGTGGCAATCAGCCGCCTCGCCGCGCGCACGCGGCATTCGCTGGTGCTCACCCACGTCCCCCGCACGCCGCTGCTGGCCGCGATGATCGGGATGGGCAAGCTCTTTCCCCGCCGCGACCGCTCCCCGCAGGTCGAGCCGGTCTCGCCGACGCGCTTCGATGCCGGCCTCGCGAAGGCGCTGCCGTTCTGGCGAGTGGCGCGGCGCGAGCGCGTGACCGGTGGGTTCTACGTCTCCGAGGCGGTGGAGGTGGCGCGATGCGCCGGGTAACCGACCGTGCCGCGCGCTGGCTCGTCGAGTACGGCGAGGCGTGGGTACCGTTCGCGGACGCGGGCTCGGCCGAGCTGCCGCTGCCGCGCCTGCTGCGCCTCGGCCTCTTCCAGTTCACCGTCGGGATGTGCTTCGCCCTGCTGGCGGGGACGCTCAATCGCGTGATGATCGTCGAGCTCGGGGCCTCCGCCACGCTGGTGGCCGGGATGCTCGCGCTGCCGGTGCTGGTGGCGCCCTTCCGCGCCCTCATCGGGCATCGCAGCGACCACCATCGCTCCGCCTTCGGCTGGCGGCGCACGCCGTATCTCTGGCAGGGGGCGCTGCTGCAGTTCGGCGGCCTCGCCATCATGCCATTTGCGCTGATGCTGCTGCAGGGCTCGCACACCGGGTCGATGTGGCCGGGACGCATCGGCTGCGTGCTGGCGTTCCTCCTCGTGGGGATCGGCTCGCACACGGTCCAGACCGCCGGCCTCGCGCTCGCCACCGACCTCGCCCCCGAAGCGCAGCGACCCCGCGCCGTGGCCCTCCTCTACCTGATGCTGCTCGTCGGGATGCTGGTGGCCGCGCTCGGCATCGGGACCGCACTGCAGGATTTCTCGTACTATCGCCTCATCGCCCTGGTGCAGGGTGCGGCGATGGTCACGCTGTTCCTCAACATCCTCGCCATCTGGCGACAGGAGCCGCGCAATCGCGAGCGCGCGGTCGCCCCGCCCGAGCCGGTCCCGTTCCGTGCCGCGTGGCAGGACTTCACGCGCGGCGGTCGCGCCGGTCGCCTGCTGGCCGCCCTCGGCATCGGCACCTTCGGCTTCGCGATGCAGGACGCGCTGCTCGAGCCCTATGGCGGCCAGGTGCTGCAGCTGGGGGTCGGTGCGACGACGCTGCTGACCGCGCTGATGGCCGTGGGTGCCATCGCGGCGTTCGTCCTCGCGGCGCGGCGACTCGAGCGCGGGGCGGACGCCGCGCGCCTTGCCGCCGGCGGCGTGCTCGCGGGGCTGGTCGGCTTCTGCGCGGTCATCGTCGCGTATCCGCTCGGCTCGCCCGATGTCCTCCGGCTCGGTGCGCTCGCCCTCGGCTTCGGCAACGGCCTCTTCGCGGTCGGCACGCTGACCAGCGCGATGGCGCTCGATCATCATGGGCAGCACGGCCTCGCGCTTGGCGCGTGGGGCGCCGTGCAGGCCACCGCGACGGGACTCGCGGTCGGTCTTGGCGGGGCGCTGCGCGACCTCGTCGGCACGCTGGCGTCCGCCGGTCGCTTCGGCCCGGCGCTCGACAACCCCGCGGCCGGGTATACGGCCGTGTACCACCTGGAGATCGTCTGTCTGTTCGCGGCACTGGCGGCGCTCGGGCCGCTCGTCGCCACCACCCGGCGCGACGCGCGGCCGTTCGGCCTCGCGGAGCTGCCGGGGTAGGCCCGCCACCACCGCCATCACTCGCAGGGGGAACGTACCGTGGAAAACATCGATCTCGCCCAGATCGCCATCTGGCTCTTCTGGGTCTTCTTCGCCGGCCTCATCTGGTATCTGCATCGCGAGGACAAGCGCGAGGGCTATCCGCTGCACACTGATCGCGAAGGCGTGACGGTCGAGGGATTCCCGGCCGTGCCCGAGAAGAAGGTCTACCACACCGCCCACCAGGAGCACTGAGCGATGAAGCCCGTCAAGGACATCTCCTCCCCGATCCGCCCGACCGGCGATGGCATGGGCGAGAACATCGGCCCGGGCGCCTGGGCCAATCGCGCCGACCATCCCGACATGACGTTCCACGGCACCCCGAAGATCGTGCCGATGCGCGTCGCCACCACCTTCTCGATCGCCGAGGAGGATCCCGATCCGCGCGGCATGCCGGTGATCGGGTGCGACGGCAGCGTGGGCGGCACGGTCGTGGACATCTGGGTCGATCGCTCGGAGCCGCAGATCCGCTACTATGAGCTCGAGACGCAGGGCACGCACCGGCGCGTGCTGCTTCCGCTCGGCTTCGCCAAGCTGATCCGCAGCGAGAGCGAGATCCGCGTGAAGGCGATCGCCGGCCATCACTTCGAGAAGGTGCCGGGGACGAAGTCGCCCGACCAGATCACCCTGCTCGAGGAAGACCAGATCATGGGCTACTTCGGCGGCGGCTTCCTGTACGCGTCGCCGGATCGGCAGGAGTCGATCCTGTGATCACGGCGCCCGGCGAGCAGATCGAGGGCATCGGCATGCCGCTCCCCCCCGGGGAGCGGGTGCGCTGGCAGGGCGCGCCCGGGGTGCGCTCGCTGGCGCGGCACGCGTTTCACGCCCGGAAGGTCGCAGTGTACTTCACCGTGCTCGCGCTCTGGCGCCTGCTGGTGCTGGTCTACGACGGTCGCCCTGCCCCGGAAGTCGCGGGTGCAGCGGCGTGGCTCCTCCTGCTCGGGGGAGCCGCCGTCGCCGTCTCGTGGCTGCTGGCCTACTGGTGCGCCTCGACGACCGTGTACGCCATCACCGATCGCCGCGTGGTGATGCGCGTCGGGATGGTGGTCTCGTCGATCATCAACATCCCGTTCCGCCAGATCCACCGGGCCGACTGGCGCGGCTTCGCGGACGGCACCGGGGACATCGTGCTGGCCGTGCCGCCGGTCGATGCCCCGCCCTATTTCCATCTCTGGCCGCACGCACGGCCGTGGCGCTGGAGCCGGCCCGAGCCGGCGCTGCGCTCCGTGCCGGAGGCCGCGCACGTCGCCGCGCTGCTGCAGGAAGCGGCGCTCAGCGTGACCGGCGCCGCGGCGGTGCCGGTCGAGCCCCAGCTGCGCCAGCGACCGGTGCAGGAGCCGTCCGCGTGAAGACCGCCGAACACGCCGCCGAGGTCGAGAACATCCACGTCCCCACGGGCGCGCTCGTCGGCGCGGGGCTCTTGATCGCCGCGACCTTCGCGCTGGCGCTCATCGCGCGGCTGACCGGCGCGGACACCGCGGCACCGACGCTGCCGGCGGTCACGGCCGCCGTGGCCACACGCGACGTGACGTTCGACCCGGAGACGTCCGACGGCCGGGTGGTGGTGCGGGACGCGCTGAGCGGCACGGTGATCCAGGACTACCCGGCCGGACAGGGCGGCTTCGTGCGCGGCGCGCTCCGGGGCCTCGAGCACCTGCGCACCCGTCGCAGCCTCTCGCACGACGGTGCCTATCGCGTGGCGGAGTGGCCGGGCGGGCGGGTGACCTTGCAAGATCGGCTGACCGGGATGATTGTGGAGGTGAATGCGTTCGGCCAGTCGAGCGTGGCTGGCTACCGGGCGCTCCTCCCCTCTGCCACTCCGACCGGGACCCCGTAGATGGACCTGCCGTTCATCTGGCTGCTGCTGGCGCTCGCGATGCTCGGGACCGTGTGGTTCCGCTGGCGCCGGCGCGTCGAGGTCCCCTGCTCGATCGACCTCGAATCGACCCACGACCATTTCCACGCGCACGTGGAGCTCGAGGGCGTCGAGCCCGAGCCGGGCGATGCGGTGACGGTGGGCAACGCCCCTTCGCGCATCGCGTTCGGCGAGAAGCGCACCTACCGCTCGCGGGCCACGGTCGCGCAGGCCTCGGCGTTCCGGCGCTGGTGGACCAAGTGGCGCAGCCGCCTCGACATCACCGAACTCTACGAAGTCGGCTTCGAATGATCCGGGAGTCCTGACCGATGTACCCGAACGCGACCAGCATTCCGCTCGACGGCCCCGAGGCCCCCACCGTCAACGAGAGCACGCGGCAGGCGCAGGGCGACGCGATGCTCAACCCCCGGTTCTACACCACCGACTTCGCCGAGCTCGAGCGCATCGACGTGACGCCGTGGCGCAAGGAGTGGGACGAGCTGATCGCCGAGTTCCGCCGCGACCCGAACAAGGACCACTTCAAGCGGAACAGCGACTTCGACGGCGACTTCACGACGCTGCCGATGCTCGAGGAGTTCCGTGACTTCCTGGTGTCGTCGGTGACGGCCGAGTTCTCGGGGTGCATCCTCTACGCCGAGATCAAGCGGCGCGTGAAGAACCCCGACATCCGCGAGCTGTTCGGGCTGATGAGCCGCGACGAGGGGCGCCACGCCGGGTTCATCAACCACACGCTCGAGGACCTCGGCACCCGCGTGGACCTCTCGTTCCTCACCCGCGCGAAGCAGTACACCTACTTCAAGCCGAAGTACATCTACTACGCGACGTACCTCAGCGAGAAGATCGGCTACGCGCGCTACATCACGATCTATCGGCACTTCGAGCAGCACCCGGAATACCGCTTCCACCCGATCTTCAAGTGGTTCGAGAACTGGTGCAACGACGAGTTCCGCCACGGCGAGGCGTTCGCGATCCTGATGCGCGTCGTGCCCGGCACGCTCGAGGGGCTCAACAAGTACTGGATCCGGTTCTTCCTGCTCGCCGTCTACGCCACGATGTGGGTCCGCGACCACATGCGCCCGAAGTTCTTCGAGGCGATGGGGATGGACCCCGATGCGTACGACATGTCGGTCTTCGAGAAGACCTCGGCGATCAGCAAGCAGGTCTTCCCGCTCGAGATCGACATCCACAACCCGGTGTTCCGGGCGAATCTCGACGTGATGCTCGAGAACACCCTGGCGCTGCAGGCGCTGGCCGAGGCGCGCGGGCCGGGCGCGGCGCTCCGGCGGATGCGCCTCAAGGCGAGCACCGGCCTCGCCTTCTTCCGACTGTTCCGAATGCCCGTGAAGCCCAACGTCGTCCCGGCGAATCCCCGCCTCGAACCCGCCTACTGACCGAGCGTCCCATCATGCGCCTCACTGCCACCGTCGCGTCGCTTGCCACCCTCGCCCTCCTCGCCGGCTGCGGCGGCGGCGGCAACGAGGACCTCACCGGCCCCTCCACCAAGGGCTCGATGAGCGCCACGATCAACGGAACCTCGTGGAGCGCGAGCACGGTCACGCAGGCCAGCCGCGCCGGGAACGTCCTCGCCATCGGCGGCAACAACCCGTCGTGGCAGGTGCTCATCGCGATTCCCGGGGTCACCGCCGCGGGGACCTACACCGTCGCCGCCACGGGCGGGACGATGCAGCTCATCCAGGCCAACGCCGGAGCCGCGACCTGGACCGCGTCGCTCGTCGGCGGCCAGGGGACGGTGACGGTCACGACCCTCACCGCCACGCGTGCGATCGGCACCTTCTCGTTCACCGGCAACGCGACGGCGGGCACCCCGGCCGGCGGCACCCGGAATGTCACGGCCGGGCAGTTCGACGTCACGTTCTAGCCGCTTCGACGCCCCCGTCCGCCGCGCCGCGCGGGATGCCCACGGGCGTCCGGCGCGGCGTTCGCGTTGCCGGGGGGGGATCCTTCCCCGACTTCGGGCGTACTTGCCGCCATGACGCTTGCACGCACGCGCCTCTGGCTGGGCATCACCGGAGTGGGCCTCACGACGACCGTGGCCGCCGTCGGCCTGCTGCTGGACGTCCCGGGTCGGATCTTCGCGGATGATCGCACCATTCCCGCGCTCCCCTCGGTCCTGGCCGCCCTCGCATGGCCGTTGGGCTGGACGCTGCTGCTCCTGCCGCTCGATCTCCTCGGTGGCCTCGTCGCGATCCGTCAGCGTCCACGGATCGGCCGCTGGGCGATCGGCTGGCTCCGCGGGGTGGCGCTGCAGCTCGCGGTGCTGCTGCTCGCGGGGCTCGGCCTCATCAGCGCCACGCGCGCCGTCGGGGCACTGGGGACGGCACTGGCGGTGGTGCTGGTGGGCGCGCTGCTCCTCAGCCAGCTCGATCACCTGGCGCGTCTCGGTGCCGCGATGCGCCGGACCGCCAACCACGCCAGTCGGCTCTCGCAGGCCGGCATCCCGACCGCGCGCGTGACCACGCTGGACGCCGGTGACGCGGCGTTCGTCGGCGGATTTGGCGGGCTCTTCCGCCCGCGCCTCGTGGTGCCGGCGGCGTGGGATGGCCTGCCGGCCTCGACGCATCGGGCGCTGCTCGTCCGGCGGCGACTCGCGGCACGCGCGCCGCGCACGCGGGGCATCGCGCTCGCGCTCGCATGGCAGCTCTTCGGGGCCGTGGTCGCGATGCTGCTGGTGGACGTTCCCGACACGACGCTCGGGCTCGTGCGATTCTCCCTGGGCACCACGCTCTGGTCGTTCCTCGGCGTGCTCGTGCTGCCGACGCCGTCGCGGCGCGCGGTCACCGCGCTGGATCAGGCGGCGGCTCGTGAGGTCGGGGCCGAGCCAGTGGCCGAGGCGAT
>DASTAN010000223.1:0-22263 GCA_035712665.1 Gemmatimonadales bacterium | reverse complement strand
CGCCTCGCGATTCTCGGTCGCCGCGCGACCGAGCGGCAGGTGACCTTTCCACCCGACGTGCTGCCCGCCGTCGCCGAGATCCCGATCCACACCGTGCGCGAGCTGCTCGGGGCGCTGAATCGCCTCATTGCGCAGCAGGCGGTGCAGGCCGAGCCGCTGTCTGCCGAGCACGCTCGCGCGCTGCTGGCCGCGCTGGGCCACGCAGGCCCCGAACCGACGCCGCCGCGGACGGCGACGCCGGTCATGGCCGAACCGGTCGCACCGGCGATCGCGGACGAGTTCTCCGACTTCCTGTCGGATCTGTCGGCAACGGTGGCCCAGCGGATGGATCAGTGGCGGCGCGACCTCACGGAAGCCGCGCTGCGCTGGAGCGGCGAGGGGTTCCGGACCGCGCGACTCGAGCAGCTGCTCGCCGGCGAGCTCACCGAGGACCCGGTCGAGGCGCTGGCCGCCTTCGCGGCGGATGTCGCGCGGCTCCGCACCCTGCAGCAGGAGATCGGTGCGCTGGCCCCCGACCTCCTGCAGGATGCGGTCTTCTTCGACCCGGATCGCGTCGCCGATGCCGAGGCGCTCGTGGCCGATGCGCGCGAGGTCGGCCAGCCGCTGCCCGGGCCGTCACCGCGCTTCACGCTCGACGGCTTCGCGGCGGGCGCGTCGGCTCGCCCGGTGCTCGAGGCGATTCGCG
Source organism: Gemmatimonadales bacterium (assembly GCA_035712665.1). Taxonomy (GTDB): domain Bacteria; phylum Gemmatimonadota; class Gemmatimonadetes; order Gemmatimonadales; family GWC2-71-9; genus Palsa-1233. Next base: position 21,578 of record DASTAN010000223.1, on the reverse strand, counting down.
CGGCGGCTGCCGCCCCGGGCCAGCGGTGGAATCCGCTGGTGATCGTCGGGCGGCCCGGGGCAGGGAAGACCCACGTGCTCCACGCCTTCGGGCACGCGCTGCGCACGGCGGGGCTCGCGCGTGTCGCGGTGCTCGATGCCCGGCAGTTCGTCGACGGCCTGGTGGCGGCCCTCGGCGAAGGCGATGTGCCGCGATGGCGCCAGCGCCTTCGTCGGGTCGACGCGCTGCTCCTCGACGATGTCTCGGTGCTGGCCGGCAAGGAACGCAGTCAGGAGGAGCTCTACCTCCTCTACAACCTGCTGCTCGAATCGGGGCGGCAGCTGGCGTTCACGAGCAGCGTGCCACCCTCCGAGCTCGTCGGCTTCGAGCCGCGACTGGCGACGCGGCTTGCGGCGGGGCTCGTGGTGGAGCTTGGTCTCCCTGATCGCGAGGCCAAGGTGCGCGAGGTCGAGCGGCTGCTCGGCACCGCCGCCGTCGATCCCGATCTCGTCGACTACCTCGCGTCGCGACCGGCGGCGACCCTGCGGGAGCTGCAGCAGCTCGTCCAGCGCGTGGTCGAGGCGGCGGATGCGCGCGGGCAGACCTTGTCGCTTGCGGTCGCGCGCGCCCTCCTCGAGGGCGAGCCGGTCGAGGCCACTCGGCCGGCCCGTCGCGGGGCCGGCCTGCTCGCGCCGGGTACCGGGGCGCTGCGGTCGCGCGAGAAGATGATCGACACCTGGCCCGATGCGACCGAGCGCCTCATCGAGGAGTGGGGCTGATGGCGATCAAGGGATCCCTGCGCGAAGCGTCGCTGCCCGACGTCGTCCAGCTGCTCTTCCTCGGCCGGCGCACCGGGTGCCTCTCGGTGGCGAGCGAGCGGAACTTCGCGTCGATCTGGTTCGATGATGGCTGGATCGTCTTCGCCGGCATGCTGTCGCGCGAGGACCGCATCGGCGAGCGGCTCGTGGCGGCCGGCCGCCTGACCGCCGAGCAGCTGGCGCAGGCGATTGCGGCGCAGGAGGCGGCGGTGGGGCGTCGCCTCGGGGCGGTGCTGGTGCAGCTCGGCCTGCTCGCGCGCCCGGAACTCGAACAGGAGCTCCGGCGGCAGGTCGAGGAGACGATCTACACCCTCTTCACCTGGACCAGCGGCACCTTCTCGTTTGAGGCGGGCGTGCAGCCCGACGACAGCGATGCCACGGTGCGCCTCAACCCCGAGGGGCTCCTCCTCGAGGGCGCGCGACGGGTCGACGAGTGGAGCGTGATCGCGAAGAAGATCCCCTCGCTCGATGCTGTCTTCGCCCTCGAGGGCGAGGCCCGGCCCGCGGCGGAGGAGCCCGCGCTGATCGACCTCGAGCGTCGGGTGATGCCGCTCGTCGATGGACAGCGCACCGTCCGTGACATCGTCGAGGCCACGGGGCTCACGGAGTTCGAGGTCTGTCGCGCCCTCTTCGGGCTGCTCTCCGCCGGCCGCCTGCGGCGCGTCGCCACCGCGCCGAGTGCACCGGTGCCGCGCGAGACCCAGGCGCGCGTGGACGAGCACCGCAACCTCGGCGTGGCGTTCTACCGCACCGGCATGCTGAGCGAGGCGGAGCGCGAGTTCCGTCGCGTGGCGGAGCTGCGCCCCGCCGAGGGTGAGGCCTCGTTCCACCTCGGGCTGATCGCGATCCGGCAGGCCCGCTGGAGCGAGGCGGTCGACCAGCTGCGGGTCGCGCTCGAGCGCGGCGGACCGCGGCCCGCCGTGCTGCACAACCTTGCGCTCGCCCTCGAGATGCTCGGGCAGCTCGACGAGGCCGAGACCGCGCTGGCCGAGGCGATCCGGCGTGACGACGCCGATGCTCGCCTCTGGTGCGGCTGGGGGTTGCTGGCGCTGCGACGGGGTGACGCGGATGCGGCGCGCACGCGGCTCGTCGGTGCGGCGGATCGATTCGGCACGCGGGCCGCGCCGGCACACTGGTTCTGGGGGAAGGCGTGGGCCGAGGCGCTCGGCGAGGGGTGGACGGAGGCGATCGCCACGGCACGCGACGGCGTGCAGCGCTGGCCCGATCATCCGGTGTTGCGCACCACGCTCGGCGTCCTCCTCGAGGCGCACGGCGATGTCGGCGAGGCCGAGGCCCATTTCCGGCACGCCCTCGGCGAGGATCCGACGATTCCGCAGATCAGCAAGAATCTCGGTGACCTGCTCTATCGCGCGGGACGCTGGGACGAGGCCGAGGAGGCCTATGATCGGGCCCTGAAGCTGGCACCCGCCCTCGGCGACGACCTCTGCTTCAAGCTGGGGAACCTGGCCTGCCGGCGCGGGGACATGGCGCGCGCGGCGACGCACTGGGAGGCGGCACTCCGCCTGAATCCCGAGCACGCGCTGGCCCGGGCGAATCTCGCCGGTGCCGGGATGGCGCGATGACCGGGCCGACCTCGCTCGCCGCGCTCCGCGCCGAGTTCGATCGCCTGCAGGCGCGTCTCGCGGAGCCGATGGACGCCGACGCGCGGGCCGAGGCCAAGCAGGCGATCGTCACGCTCTTCCGCCAGACCGAGACCGCGATCGCCGAGTATGCCGAGTTCAAGGAGTCGATCCGGGAGCTCGTCGATCGGTTCAAGGCGCTGCCGGCCGAGCCGGCGCCGACCAGCTCCGTGCGCCACGACCACATCGGTGCGACGACGTGGATCGAGCGAGGGTGGACCGCGCTCGCGGGGGGCGACTGGCAGGAGGCCGAGCGCGCCTTCCGCGAGGCGATGGCCCGCGACGGCACGTCGCACACGGCATCGGCGCTGCTGGGCTGGGCGCTGTTCCACGGGCAGCGGTACGATGAGGCGATGCAGTACTGCCTGCAGGTGCTCGTGCAGGAGCCCGACCACGGCCTCGCGCGCGTGGCGCTCGGGGCGATCTGCCTCCGCAAGGGGATCACCGGCGAGGCGATCGAGCACCTCACGCGTGCCAGCCGGTCGGCCGGCGATCCGCGCGCGGCGCTCTATGCGAACTACTGGCTCGGTGTCGCGTATCTCGAACGCGAGATGGCGGAGGACGCACTCGAGTTCCTCCGCCGAGCCGTCGCGCTCGGGCCGAACCTCGCCGAAGGGTGGTGCGAGCTCGGACGCGCGCTGTGGAACATCGGCCGGGCCGCCGAGGCACGGGAAGCGTGGTCGGTCGGTGCGCGCATCCGGCATTCACCGCACGGGGCGCGGGCGGCGACGCTGCTCGCCGAGCACGGGCCGGGAGGTGCCGCATCCGTCGAGTCGTCGCCCTCCTCCTGACGCTCCTCGCCGGGGGCGTGCTGCCGGCCGCGGGCCAGCGCCCGTTGCCGGGGATGTCGCGCGTCACGCTGGGCGACGTGACGGCACTGGCGCCGGCGGACAAGCCATCGCTTGCCGCGGCGTTGGCGGAGGCCGCCGAGGCGCCACGGGCCTGGCTCGGCCTCGGGCACGTCGACCTCACGCCGCTCACGATCATTGCCGTCGACGACGCCCGGGCGTTTGCCCGGCTCTCGGGCGGGGCCCTGCCCGGCTGGGGTGCCGGCTTCGCGATCCCGGAGCGTCGGCTGGTGGTGGTCCGCCTGGATGCGGGGGATCCGTTCGCCATCCTCCGTCACGAGCTGGCCCACCTCGCCCTGCACCGACGGGTGCCGGGGCGCCTCCCGCTCTGGTTCTCCGAGGGCTATGCGGTACTCGCCGCCGGCGAGCTCGATCGGCTCGCCTCGCTCGCGTTGCACGTCACGGTGCTGCGTGGGCAGGTCCCCGGCCTCGGCGGGCTCGACCTGGCCCTGCGCGGCCGGTCGGGCGATGCCGAGGCGGCGTACGCCCTCGCGGGGTCGGCGGTGGCCGAGCTGGCCCGGCGCCACCCCACCGGCAGTCTCGAGCCGCTGCTGGCGCGCCTGGCCGAGGGGGTGCCGTTCGACACCGCGGTGCTGGCCACCACCGGGCTCACGGTCGACCGGTTTGATGAGTCGTGGCACCTCAGCGTGCGCCGGCGGTACAACTGGGGACTCTGGTTGCTGACGGGCGGCGCCTGGTCTTTGCTGGCCGTCGGGCTCGGGGGGCTGGCCTGGTGGCGCCGGCGGCAGGACGTCCCCCGGCGCGAGGCGCTCGATCAGGGGTGGGTCGTCCCGGCGGAGATGGCGGCCACCGCTCCCGTCGATGACGACTCGATTACAGTCGTCCCGACACCGCCCGATCAACTTGACCGCCCCCGATTCGACGGCTAGCCTCCAAGGATGCCCGAGAACGTGACCACGACCGACCGCCCGACCGGGCTCTTCACCCGTCGTACCTTGCTCCTCGTCGCCATCGCGATCCTGACGATGGCCGGGGGGTACTTCATCCTGATGGGTGGCAATGCCTCGCTGGCGGCGGTGCTGCTGGTGCTGGGGTACGTGGTGCTGTTCCCGCTGGCCCTGCTGGCTTGACGTCGACCGCTCTCGGGCGAATAGCTCAGTTGGTCAGAGCGCCTGCCTTACACGCAGGATGTCGGGGGTTCGAGTCCCTCTTCGCCCATCCGGCGTGCAGGGGCACGCTGCAATCCCGTCCTATTGGGATGAATCTCACGGAGGTCTTTCGGATGTTCCATCGCGCGTCCTCGCTGGTTCTCGCCGCCACGGTGCTGACGACGGGTACCGTCGACGCCCAGATCCGCGCCCCGCGGGGCTCCCTCTCGATGGGGCGCACCGCGCCGAAGCTGCTCGTCGCCAACCCCTTCGCCCCGAGCCCGAGCGACTCGCTGGCGGCGGTGACGGTCGGCAACGGGCTTCGCGAGCGGTTCTCGCGGGTGGTCGGGAACAACTTCGCGGTGATCACTCGTGAGCAGATGAACGAGGCACTCGGCCAGTACGGCTATGCCTCGGACGCGATCCTCGGCAACAACACCGCCCGCGTGCTCGCGGTGCAGCTCTCGGCGCGCACCATGCTCATCAGCGCCCTCTCGCGGAGCGGCGGGCGCTACACCCTCACGACGCGGCTCGTCGGCTCCAACGAGCCGGCCGGCTACGTCGTCGAGGTGTCGCAGGAGCCGGGGATGAAGCTCGAGGCGCTCGGCGAGCGCGCGGCGGAGGCGTTGCGGCCGGCGATTCGCGCGCTGGCGGACGCGCGCAGCTGCATGGAGCAGTCGCGCTCCAACGCGGCGAAGGCGACCGAGTCGGCCGAGAAGGCCCTCAAGCTCGTCCCGAACTTCGGCCTGGCCGAGTGGTGCCTGGGCGAGATGGCGTTCCTGAAGGACTCGGCGAGCACCGTGGCGCTGCAGCACTTCACCGACGCCACCAAGGGCGACCCGCTTGCGATCGACGCGATGGCGCAGGCTGCCGTCGTGCACCAGGTCCGCCGGGACTCGGCGGCGACGGTCGCGACCTACCAGCAGATGCTGCGCGCCGACCCGACCAACCAGGAGCTGCGCGAGACCGCGTTCAAGCTGTTCCTGGGCTACGGGCGTCCCGAGGCGGCGGCGCAGGTCGCCGATGAGGGGATTGCGCGCGACTCGCTCAACACCGACTGGTACGACCTGAAGAGCAACGCCTGCCTCTTCGCCGAGAACTACAAGTGCGCGGTGACCGAGCTCGAGCGGGCGTTCCAGATCGACTCGACGCGCGCCGACACGCTGTTCTACAAGAAGATCCTCTTCGCGGCCCAGCAGCAGCCGGACACCGCGGCGTTCCTGAAGTGGTCGCTGAAGGGCGTCGAGAAGTTCCCGAGCGACATCGACATCCTCGAGGGGCTGTCGCGCGCCTACGTGCTCGCCGGCAACACCGACTCGACCGTGGCCGTGGTCCAGCGCCTGGTGCAGCTCGATCCCACCAAGATGGATGCCGTGCTGCGCGTCACGAAGGACCTCGCGGACGCGGGCTACGAGTCGGCCCGCAAGGCCGTGGCGTTCGTGCCGCTCGTGAAGGCGAACGGCAGCGAGGAGGACCGCAACACGTTCACCTCCCTGCTCGTCAACCCGGCGAGTGCTGCGCGCACGGCCGACGCCAAGGCGGTGCAGGCCGAGCTGGCGCAGGCGATCCTCGACGTCGGGAGCACCAACGCGACGGTGAGTTCCTACGCCGGGTTCTTCCTCCTCGAGACGCTCGTGCCGCGCTTCAGCGAGCTGTCGCAGGCGATCCGCAAGCCGGGCATCTCGTGTGCGGTGGCGCAGGAGTACCAGGCGCTGGTCGCCCGGTTGATGCCGGCCGCGAAGCTCGGGGCCCAGTCGTCCACCGACGCCATCAAGAACTACAGCGCCCAGATCGCGGGATTCGAGGGGTCGGAGACCCAGGCGGCAGCCCAGGCGGTTGCGGGGGCCTGCAAGTAAGCGCGCCCTTCCCAAAGGAAGCCAGCCTCGCTATCATTGGGGGCTGGCTTTGCCAGGGGCTGTAGCTCAGTTGGTTAGAGTGCCGCACTGTCACTGCGGAGGTCGCGGGTTCGAGCCCCGTCAGCCCCGTTTCGCCCCGTCCGGTTCGCCGGACGGGGTGTTTTCTTTCCCGGGATCCGATGACGACGCCTCTTCCTTCCCACGTGCCGGTGCTGCTGGCGCCGATCCTCGAGCGCGCCACCGGTGCGCGTCGCGTCGTGGATGCGACCCTCGGGCACGGCGGGCACGCGCAGGCGTTCCTGGCGGCCGGGGCCGACGTGCTGGGCATCGACCGCGACCCCGAGGCCATCGCCATCGCCACGGCCCGGGTCGGCGCCGGGGCAGCCCTCCGGACGGTGTGCGCCCCCTACGCCTCGGACGAGGCGCTCGCGGCAGTCGCCGCGTTCCGGCCGGACTTCATTCTCCTCGACCTGGGCGTCTCGTCGAAGCAGCTCGATGACACCGAGCGGGGCTTCACCTTCCGCGCCGGGGCGCCGCTCGACATGCGGATGGGCCCGGATGCCCCGACGGCCGGGGAGTGGCTCGCCGAGGTGGACGAGCGCGCGCTCGCGCGGGTCCTCCGCGAGTGGGCCGACGAGCCGCGTGCGGCGCGCCTCGCCGCCGAGATCGTGCGCCGGCGCGAGCGAGCACCCCTCGCGACCTCGGATGACCTCGTGAATGCGATCCGCGCGGTCCTCGGGCCGCGCAGCGGGCCCGGTGACTTCGCCCGGATCTTCCAGGCGGTCCGCATCGCGGTGAACGACGAGCTCGACGGGCTGGCCGTGGCACTGCCGGCGTTTCGCGACGCCCTCGTGCCCGGCGGAACGCTCGCCGTGATCAGTTATCATTCAGGCGAGGATCGGCTGGTGAAGCAGGCGTTCCGGACGTGGAGCGATCCGTGCACCTGCCCGCCGGGACTGCCGCAGTGCATCTGCGGTGCGGTGTCGCGCGGGGAGTCGCTGCCCCGCAAGGCCATCGCCCCCGATGCCGCGGAGTGCGCCGCCAATCCTCGCGCGCGCAGCGCCCGTCTGCGCTTCTTCCGAGTGCACTGAATGCAACTGCGGGGACGCCATCTGGTGATCGCCTGGACTGCCGTCTTCCTGGTCGTGGCCGGGACGATCGGCCTCCGCCAGCGTCGTGGCTTCGAGGCCTCCCGACGCGTGCGTGAGCTGCGCACCGCGCTCGAGGCCGTCACCGCGCGGCACACGGCGCTCTCGTCGGACCTCGCCGAAGCCGTCGGCACCCCGCTGCGAGTCCGGGCCGAGTCGCTCGGGCTCCGCTCGCCATCGGACAGCGAGCTCGTCAACCTCGCCGTGCCGCCCCGCTGATGGCCAAGCCCGCCGCCCGCATCGCCTTCCTGCAGGTCGTGCTCGGCCTCGCCGCCGTCGCGGTGGTCGGGCGTGCCTTCACGCTGCAGGTCGTGCAGCATCGCGCGTGGACAGCGCGGGCCGAGGAGCGCGATCGCCGCTCGCGCCCGCTGCCCGCGCACCGCGGCACGATCTACGATCGCGATGGCGTGCCGCTCGCCGTCTCGCAGGAGACGTATCGCCTCGTCGTCATCAAGAACCGGATCCGCGATGCCGAGGCGGCACGCCGCGCGATCAGCGCGGAGCTCGGGATTGCGCCCGAGGTCGTCGCCCGTCGCTGGCGAGCGGATCACCCCTACTTCCACGGCCCGTTCACCGCGGAGCAGGTGCATCCGCTGCGCGCGATCCGCGGGCTGCAGCCGCAGCCGATTCCCGATCGCCGCTACCCGCTCGGGTCCCTCGCCCGCCCGTGGCTCGGCTCGCTCGACGAGGAGCGGACCCGCGGGGTGCAGGGACTCGAGCTCGGCCTCGACACGCTGCTCGCCGGGCGGCCCGGGACGACCTCGCTCGTGATGGATGGCACCGGCCGGCTGCTGGATATTCCCGGCACGATGATCCGCCCGCCCGAGTCGGGGAAGGATGTCCTGCTCACGCTGCACGCGGACCTGCAGGGGATCGTCGAGGGCGCGCTCCGGCAGGCGGTGCAGGCCCAGCAGGCGCAGGGCGGCGACGTCGTGATCCTCGACATCAAGAGCGGCGAACTCCTGGCGCTCGCCTCGGTGCGCGTCGATCCGGCGACCGGGCGGCTCCGTCCGACCTCCTCGGCGCTGGTCGAGCCATACGAACCCGGATCGACCGCGAAGATCTTCACCGCCGCCGCGATGCTGCGCCTCGGGGCTGATACCTCGTCGGTGGCGGGCGAGAACGGGCTCTGGTACCTCGAGTATGGCGGTCCGAAGGCGCGCGAGATCCGCGACGTGCACAAGGAGGCGGGCCTCCTCTCGCTCGCAACCGCAATCAAGTATTCGTCGAACGTGGCACTGTCCAAGTTCGCGCTGCGGCTCCGCGCCGATTCGCAGTTCGCCGTGCTGCGTGACTTCGGCTTCGGCGCGTATCCGGCGCTCGGCTTCCCGGGCGAGGCGCCGGGCCAGCTGCCGCTGCCGGTCACGCGCCCCAACCTGATCCTCACGCAGACCTCGTGGGCACAGGGGTACGAGATGCTCACGCTCGCGGTGCAGGTCGCCGCCGGGTACGCCGCGATCGCGAACGGCGGGACCCTGCTCGCGCCGGCGCTGGTGCGCGAGGTGCGCGATGGCCCCGGCGGGGCCGTGCGCTATCGCCACACGCCGCAGCCGCTCCGGCAGGTGGTGTCGCCGGCGATCGCCCGCGAGCTGATGGACTACCTCCGCCTCGCGACCGACAGCGGCGGGACCGGCGGCAAGGCGCAGCTCGATCGCTTCACCGTGATCGGCAAGACCGGCACGGCGAAACACGCCGTGAACGGGATCTACACGAACCTGTATCGAACCTCGTTCGCGGGGGTGTTCCCGGGCGATGCCCCGCAGGTCGTGATCTACGTGATGATCGACCGGCCGAATGCCGGGGCGATCTACGGCGGCACGGTGTCGGCCCCGGTGGTGCGCACCATCCTGCAGCAGGCGCTCGCGCTCCCGAACTCGCCGCTGGACCGCACCCGCCTCGCCGCCACGACCCCGACGCTGCGCGTGCCCGCGCGCGGGGAGCCGCTCCGCGGGCCGGTGCGGCGCGTCGCGTTCCCGCTGGCGGGGCCCGCCGCGCACGACGCGTCCCGTCGCGCCGTGCCGAACGTGGTCGGCTACACGATGCGCGATGGCATCCACCAGCTCCTGCGCGCCGGGCTCCAGGTGCGCCTGATCGGCAGCGGTCGCATCGCGCGCCTCGAGCCGGCCCCCGGCGACTCGGTCGCCCCGGGCACCATCATCACCGTCCACGCGGACGCCGCTTCCCGATGACCCTTCGAGACCTGATCGCGATCCTCCGTCGTCACGACCTCCTCGTCGCCTTTCCGCCGGAGGACCTGCCGATCACGGCGCTGGCCGTCGACTCCCGCGACGTCACGCCCGGCGGCTGCTTCATTGCGCACCAGGGCAGCGTCGCCGACGGCCACGCGCACGTCGGTGCGGCCATCGCCGCGGGTGCGGTGGCGATCATCGCGGAGCGCGAGCTGCCCGGCGTCGGCGTCCCGGTGATCGTCGTCCACGACGGACGACGCGCAGCCGAGCGTCTCGCGGCCGCGTGGTACAACGAGCCGGCGCATGCGCTGGCCCTGGTCGCGGTGACGGGGACGAACGGCAAGACCACCACGACCGCGCTGGTGCGGCACCTCCTCGGCCTGCGCGGGCCCGCGGGGAGCATCGGTACGCTCGGCGCGTTCGATGGGGCGGGGAGGGCGATCCAGAGCACGGCGGGGTCGCTCACCACCCCGGGGCCGCTCGACCTGCAGCGCACGCTGCGCGGGCTGGTCGATGCCGGCGTGACGCAGGTCGCGATGGAGGCCTCGTCGCACGCGCTCGACCAGCAGCGGCTCGACGCGCTCACGTTCGCGGGAGCGGTCTTCACGAACCTGACGCGCGACCATCTCGACTACCACGGCACGATGGAGGCGTATCGCGACGCGAAGCTGCGCCTCGCGCAGCTGGTCGCCGCGGATGGCGTGCTGGCCGTGAACGCCGACGATCCGGCGTGGGCCGCCCTCCATCGCGACCGGCGCACGGTCCGTTGGGGACGCGCCGCGGATGCCGACCTCCGCATCGCGGAGATGACCTGCCTCACGGCCGGCTCGCGCGTGACGTTCGACGGTCGCTTCGGGCGGGCCGAGCTCACGCTGCCGCTCCCGGGCGACTTCAACGTGGCGAACGCCACCGGCGCGGCGGCGGTCGTCCTCGGGATGGGAATGCCGTTCGACGCCGTGGTGGCCCGACTCGCCGATGCGCCGCAGGTCCCCGGTCGGATGGAGCGGATCGTGGACGCGCCGTTCCACGTGCTGCGCGACTATGCCCACACCCCCGATGCGCTCGAGCGCGCCCTCGCGACGCTGCGGCCGATCACGCCTGGACGGATCATCGTGGTCTTCGGGTGCGGCGGCGATCGCGATCGCGGCAAGCGTCCGATGATGGGACGGATCGCCGTGGCGGGCGCCGACGTCGTGATGGTGACATCCGACAATCCGCGCACCGAGGATCCCGAGCGGATCATCGACGACATCGTCGCCGAGCTGCCGGCCGGCAGCTACCAGCGCGAGAGCGACCGCTGGGTGGCGATCGCGACGGCGGTTGGCCAGGCCCAGCCGGGGGATGCGGTCCTCCTGGCAGGGAAGGGCCACGAGACCTATCAGGTGATCGGCACCGAGAAGCAGCCGTTCGACGAGCGGACGATCGTGCTGGGATTGCTCGGCCGATGACGGTCCGCTTCGACGACGCCTTCGTGCGCACGGCGCTCGGGCTCGCCGGCGCGCACGCCATCGGCTACACCGCGATCGGCACCGACACCCGCGCCCTGGTCCCGGGGTCGCTCTTCGTCGCCCTGGCCGGGGAGCGCTTCGATGCGCACGACTTCCTGGCGCAGGCGCGCGACGCCGGGGCCACCGGAGCGGTGGTGCGCGAGGGAACGCCGGACGTCCCGGGGCTGGTGCTCTATCGTGTGCCCGACACGCTGCGCGCGCTCGGTGACCTCGCCCACGCCGCGCGCCATCGGATTCGCGGACCGGTGGTCGCCGTGACGGGACAGAACGGCAAGACCTCCACGAAGGAGATGCTTGCCGCCGCCCTCGCCACCCGCTGGCGGGTGCACAAGACCCCGGCGAACAACAACAACCTCGTCGGCGTGCCGCTCACGATCCTCGGCGCACCCGAGGGGACCGAGGCACTCGTGGTGGAGGCCGGCGCCAACCTGCCGGGCGAGATCGCGCGCTATCGCGAGATCATCGATCCCGACATCGCGCTGGTGACGAACGCCGGGGCGGGGCACCTCGAGGGCTTCGGCGACGTGGCGGGCGTGGTGCGGGAGAAGCTCGCGCTCACGCGGGACGTCCCGCTGGCGATCGTCGGCGTGGTGCCGCGGGAGCTCGCCGAGGGGGCCCGCGCCCGCGGGGCGCGGCGCGTCCGCACGGCGGGGCTCGCGGACGCCGAGCTGGTGCCCACCGCGGTCGAGCTCACGGCCGATGGCCGGCCCCGCGTCACGGTCGCGGGCCGTGCGTTCACGCTCGCCGCGCGCGGGGCGCATCAGGCCGGCAATGCGATGTTCGTGTGGGCGGTGGCCGAGGAGCTCGGGCTCGATCTCGACGCGGTCGCGCGTGCCCTCGAGGCGTTCACGCTCCCTGGCGGCCGCGGCGAGCTATCGCAGCACGGGGCGCTCACCATCCTGAACGACGGCTACAACGCCAATCCGCAGTCGTTCGCGAGCGCGATGGCGCTGGCGCAGGGGATGCGCGCCGGACGGCGGCTGGTCTTCGTCGCCGGGACGATGCGCGAGCTCGGCGACGCGTCCGACGCCTTGCACGCCGAGGTGGCGACGGAGCTCGCGGCGCTCGCGCCGGAGGTCCTCGCGCTGGTCGGTGACTTCGTGCCGGCCTTCGCGCCGCATCGCGCGACCTTCCGCGGCGTCCTGCTCGAGGCCCCGGATGCCGAGGCGATGGGCCCCCGCCTCGCCGAAGTGCTGCGACCCGCTGATCTCGTCGTGCTGAAGGGTTCACGCGGCACGGCGCTCGAGCGTATCCTTCCGCACATCCTGCCCCGCGCCACCACGACCTGAGGATCGATGCTCTACCACCTCCTCGCGCCGCTCGGGAAGACGATCCTCTTCTTCAACCTCTTCAACTACATCTCGTTCCGGGCTGCCGGGGCGATGGTGACGGCGCTGCTGATCGCGTTCGTCTTCGGCCCGGCGATCATCCGCCGGCTGCGCGACCTCAAGGTGGGGCAGGTGATCCGCGCCGAGGGCCCGGCGACGCACCAGGCCAAGCGCGGCACGCCGACGATGGGCGGGATCATCATCCTGCTCGCGACGGTGATCCCGACGCTGCTCTGGGCACCGCTGACCAACCGCTTCGTGCTGGTCACGATGGTGGCGATGCTCTGGACCGGGGCGATCGGCTTCCTCGATGACTACCTCAAGGTGGTCCAGGGACAGTCGCGCGGGCTCGTGGCGAAGTGGAAGCTGGTCGGGCAGGTGTCGTTCGGCGTGACGCTCGGGGTGATGCTGGTCCTCTGGCCGGTGGTGAACCCCGCGACGATCCCGGCCACCGCGACGACGGTGCCGTTCTTCAAGTACCTGCTCGTGATCTTCGCGCCGGCCGTGTATGTCGTCTTCGTGACCGGTGTCGTGACCGGCTTCTCGAACGCGGTGAACCTCACCGACGGGCTCGACGGCCTCGCCACCGGCCTCTCCGCGATCGCGGCCGGGGCGTTCGCGTTCTTCGCCTACATCCTCGGCCGCACCGACACCACCGGCTACCTGAACCTCTTCTACCTGCCCGGGGCCGGCGAGCTGGCGGTGTTCTGCGCGGCCCTCGGCGGCGCCTGCCTCGGCTTCCTCTGGTTCAACGCCCACCCGGCGGAAGTCTTCATGGGGGACACCGGCTCCCTCGCGCTCGGCGGCGCGTTCGGCACGATGGCGATCCTCCTCAAGGCGGAGTTCCTCCTGGTGATCATCGGCGGGGTCTTCGTCGCCGAGGCGGCATCGGTGATGATCCAGACCGGCACCTACAAGTGGCTCAAGCGCACGCGCGGTCGCGAGTATGCCGATGCGCATCGCGTCTTCCGGATGGCGCCGCTGCATCATCACTTCGAGAAGCTCGGCTGGAAGGAGACCACCGTCGTGGCTCGCTTCTGGATCATCGGCATCCTCTGCGCGCTCGTGGCCGTCGCCACGCTGAAGCTGCGATGAACCGGCTCGTCGCGTGGCGCGCCGCGGGGCGCGAGATCGCGGTCGCGGGGCTCGGGCGAAGCGGGGTCGCCGCTGCCCGCCTGCTGGCGAGCCACGGCATCCGCTGCTACGCGTCCGATGCCGGGACGAGCGAGGCGACCGCCGACGCGGCACGGGCGCTGGTGGCGGGATACCCCACCCTGGTGCACGCCGAGGCCGGAACGCACGACCTCGGGCGCATCGCGCACTGCGCGGCGCTGGTGCTGTCACCGGGCATCCCGCCCGAGGCGCCGGCCGTGCGCGCGGCGCTCGACGCCGGGATCCCGGTCATCGCCGAGGCGCAGCTCGGGCTCGATGCGCTGGGTGACGTGCCGTACGTCGCGGTCACCGGCACCAACGGCAAGACCACCACGACGGCGTTGATCGACCACCTGTTCCGTGCCGCGGGGCGCGACAGCCTGGCGGCCGGCAACATCGGGACACCGCTGACCGCGGTGGCGCTCCGCGAGCCGCGGCCGCACTGGCTCGCCGTCGAGCTCTCGAGCTTCCAGCTGCACGACACGCCGGACGTGATGCCCGCGGTCGGCGTCCTCACGAACCTCGCGCCGGACCACCTCGATCGCTATCCGTCGCTCGGCGCCTACTATGCCGACAAGGCGCGGCTGTTCGCGAACGCCACGACGCGGTCGATCTGGGTCGGCAACCTCGATGACGCCGACTCGCGCGCCATGCTCGGCGAGGTGACGCTGGGGCGGCACCTGCGCTTCTCGACCGAGGCGCACGCCGATGCCTGGTACGATCGCGCGGCCGGGATGCTCGTGCTCGCCGGCGCGCCGCTGCTGCCGCGTCGCGAGCTGCCGCTCCTCGGCGACCACAACGTCGCGAACGCGCTGGCCGCCTCGCTCGCGGTCCACGCCACCGGTGTCGGGCACGGCCCCATCGCCGATGGGCTTCGCACCTTCCGCGCGCTGACGCACCGGATGGAGCCGGTCCGCGAGGTCGACGGCGTGGTGTGGATCAACGACTCGAAGGCGACGAACATCGCCTCCACCCTGGTCGCGGTCGCGGCGATGGATCGGCCGTTCGTGCTGCTGCTCGGCGGGCGCCACAAGGGCGAACCCTACACCGTGCTGCGCGAGGCGCTCCGCGCGCGGGCGGTGGCGGTGGTCGCGTACGGCGAGGCCGGCGATCTCGTCGAGCGCGACCTTGGCGATGCCGTGCGCGTGGTTCGGGCGACGGAGTTCCGCGAGGTGCTCGCCGCGGCGCGCGCCCTGGCGCCCGCCGGTGGCGCGGTGCTCCTGTCGCCGGCCTGCTCGAGCTACGACATGTTCGACAACTACGAACAGCGCGGGGCGCTCTTCCGTGCGCTCGTGGAGGCGATGTGAGCGCGCCGACGATTCGCCACCCCGGCGAGTATCGCTGGGAGACGCGGCTGCTCGGGGTCGTGACCCTGATGCTGGTCGTGTTCGGGATCGCCAACACCTACGCGGCGGGCGCCTATCGCGACGACTGGTACGCCGAGGCGCGCCAGCAGTTCAGCGGGGCGCTCGTCGGCGGCGTCCTCTTCCTGGTGGCCGCCTACCTCGACTATCAGCTGTGGCGGCGGTTCGCGCGGCCGCTGTTCTACGCCACGGTCGCCGGACTGACGCTGATCGCGATCGCGGCGCTGCTCTGGCCCGATGGCAATGCACCGTCCGCCGTCGGGGCGGTCTTCCCCTACCTCAACGGGTCGCGGCGCTGGATCCGCGTCGGTCCGCTGCAGGTGCAGGTGTCCGAGATCGCCCGCTTCACCCTCCCGGTCTTCGTGGCGGCGCTCTCGGCGGACCTCGGCGGTCGGCTGCGCGACTTCCAGGGCGGTTTCCTCCGCGTCCTCGCCCCGGTCGGCGTGGTGGCGCTGCTGGTGGTCGCGCAGCCCAACCTGTCGATGGCCATTCTCCTGTCCGTGACGGGTGTCGCGGTCGCCTTCGTGGCGGGGATTCGCATCTCGCATCTCTTCCTCGTGGGGCTGGTCGGTGCGGGCGGCGTGGCGGCGATGCTGCTGCTCACGGCCGAGCGCAGCGATCGTCTCGCCGCGTTCATGACGCCGTCGCTGCAGTGCACGCAGCAGGAACAGGTCTGCGAGTCGATGGTGGGACTGGGACACGGCGGTGTCCTCGGCGTCGGGTTCGGCGAGGGGACGCAGAAGCTGGGGCACCTCGCCTACGGCTACTCCGACTTCATCCTCTCGGTGATCGGCGAGGAGTGGGGCTTCGTCGGCGTGACCTTCCTGACGCTCTGCTTCGTCCTCTTCTGCTGGATGGGCTTCCGCATCGCCCGGACCGCGCGCGACCCCTTCGGGGCGGCGCTTGCCGGTGGCCTCACCGCGATGGTGGCGATCGCGGCGTTCCTGCACGCCGCCGTGGTGATGGACATGATGCCTGCCACCGGCCTCACCTTGCCGTTCATCTCGGTCGGCCGCGTGTCGCTGGTGATCTACCTCGTGGCCGCCGGGGTCGTGGTGTCGATCGGTCGCCGACGCGGTCGCCCCGCGCGCGAGCGATGACCACGATCGCCTTCGCCGGCGGCGGCACCGGCGGGCATCTCTTCCCCGCGCTCGCGGTGGCCGATGCCGTCCGTGCCGCACAGCCCGAATGGCGCACGATCTTCGCCGGTGCGGAGCGCGGCGTCGAGGCGCGGGTCCTCCCCGAGCGCGGGCTGGCGCACCACCTCTTCCCGCTCGAGCCGATCCATCGACGCCGGTGGTGGCGCAACGCGCGCTGGCCTTTCCTCGCGGTGCGCCTCGTCCGCGCGATCGATGCGTGGCTCGATCGCGAACGCCCCGATGCCGTGATCGGCACGGGCGGTTACGTCAGCGGGCCGGTCGTCTGGCGAGCGTCACGGCGTGGCATTCCGACCGCGATCCTCGAACTCGACGTCCGTCCGGGAATCGCGACGCGCTGGCTCGCGCCGCGCGTGGACGCCATCTGGATCGCGGCCGACGAGGCGCGTGGCGGCCTCCCCGTGGGCGTGCAGGGGCGCGCCGTCGTCACCGGCGCACCGATCCAGCCGCCTGATCCGGTGCGTCGCGCGGACGCGGCGGCGCGGTTCGGGATCGATGGCTCGCGTCCGGTGCTGGTCGTGACCGGGGGCAGCCAGGGATCGCTCGCGATCAACCGCGCGGTGGCGGAGTGGCTCGCGACGCCCGATGCCGGCGGGTGGGACGTGATCTGGGCGACGGGACGCGCAACGCACGGGGAGTTCGCGGCGAGGCACCTCCCGCCGCACGTGCACGTCATCCCGTTCCTCGATCCGATGGCCGACGCGTGGGCGGTCGCTGATCTCTGCATCGCGCGGGCCGGGATGATGACCCTCGCCGAGCTGGCAGCGTGGGGGATTCCCGCCGTGCTCATCCCGCTGCCGACCGCGGCGGCCGACCATCAGCGGCACAATGCGGAGGCCGCAGCCGCTGCCGGCGCGGCGGTGGTCCTGCCGCAGGCCGACCTCTCCGCACGCCGGCTCGGCGAGGCGATTCGACAGCTCGCCGAGGCGCCCGAGCGCCGGGCAGCAATGGCGGCTGCCGCGCGCCGGCGCGGGCGTCCCGAGGCCGCACAGGCCCTGGCCGAGCGGGTCGTCGCGCTCGTCGCGCGCTGACCGCTTGGAGGGCTGGAAACGCGCAAGTATCTTGCGCGCGTGACCTCCCTGTTCGACCCGACCGACCCGCGTCCCTTGCACTTCCTCGGCATCGGCGGTGCCGGGATGAGTGCCCTCGCCCTGGCGGCTCGCCGCCGGGGCGTCGTCGTCACGGGCTGCGACGCCAGCGATGCGGGGTTCGCGGACCTGCGCTCGGCGGGCGCGTCACCGGTGGTGGGCCACGATGCCGCGCACGTCGCGGGCGCGCGTGCGGTCATCGTCACGGCCGCGGTGCCGGCCACGCATCCGGAACTCGTGGCGGCCCTGGTGGCTGGCGTGCCGGTCGTCCCGCGGAAGGAGGCCCTCGCGGCCCTCGTCAACGCCGGCACCGTCGTGGCGCTCGCGGGCACCCACGGCAAGACCACCACCACGGTGATGACGACGGAGGCGCTTCGGGCCGCGGGGCTCGCCCCCTCCGGACTGGCCGGCGGACGGGTGGCCCACTGGGGCGGCAACGCGCTCCTCGACGGCGATCGGCTCTTCGTGGTCGAGGCCGACGAGTACGACCAGGCCTTCCTCACCCTGCAGCCGACCGTCGCCGTCATCAACAACGTCGAACCCGATCATCTCGAGTGCTACGGCTCGGTCGAGGCGATGGAGGCGGCGTTCGTCACCTTCGCCGCGCGTGCGGCGCACGTCTTCGTCGGAACGGCGGATGCCGGCAGCGATCGCGTGGCCGCCGCTCTCGGTGACCGCGTGGTGCGCTTCGGGCTCGAGCGGCCTGACGGCGTGCGCGTCGACGCGATCACGACCGACGCGGACGGGACGACGGCGACGGTGCACTTCCCGGAGGGCGGGACGGTGGCGCTCCGGCTCCGCGTCCCGGGCCTCCACAACCTCCGCAACGCCACCGCCGCGCTGGCGGCGACGCGCGCGCTCGGCGGCGACGTGGCCGCGGCGGCCGAGGCGCTCGCCGCCTTCACCGGCGTCGGTCGCCGCTTCGAGCGGCACGGCGTACATCAGGGCGTCACCTTCGTCGACGACTACGCCCATCATCCCACCGAGCTCGTGGCCACGATCGCCGCGGCGCGACAGGCGTATCCCGAGCAGCGTCTCGTCGCCGTGTTCCAGCCGCATCTCTACTCGCGCACGCTGGAGCACGGCGTCGCGATGGGCGAGGCCCTCGCGGCCGCCGACGTCGTCGTGGTGACCGATGTCTATGGGGCCCGCGAGGCGCCGATCGCGGGGGTGACCGGCGCGCTGGTGGCTGATGCGGCGCTGGCGCGCGGCGCGGTCGTGCAGTACGAGCCGCGGGGCGATCGCCTCGTCGGTGAGATCATCGACCTGCTCCGCGACGGCGACGTGCTGCTGACGATGGGGGCGGGGGACATCACGCGCATCGGCCCGGCGGTTCGCGATGCGATGGTGGTCCCGTGACCTGGCGGACGCGTGGTCTCCTGGCGGCGCTCGCGCTGGTCAGCGTGCTCGGTCTGGGTGTGGCGTTCCCGTCGATCATCGCCCGCCTCGCATTCTTTCGCGTCCGGGCCGTCGAGGTCGAGGGAATCCGCTTCCTCGCGGCCGATGAGGTCGTCCGACGACTCGACCTCCCTGCGGATGCCTCGATCCTCGTGCCGCTGGCGCCGCTGCGGGCTGCGGCGCAGGCGATTCCCGGGGTGCGTGCCGCCGAGGTCCGTCGACGCTGGCCTGGGACGCTGCAGGTGACGCTCCTCGAAGCCACGCCGGTGGCGCTCCATCCGCAGGACGGCCAGATGGTGCTGCTCGATCATCACGGTCGCGTCCTGCCGTTCGATCCGGCCCGTCTCGACACCTCGCTGCCGATCGCCCCGCGCGATTCAGCCCTCGCGACCCTGCTGGCGCGGCTCCGTGTGGCCGATCCTGACGGGTATGCGCTGGTCGAGTCCGCGGAACGCGATGGGGCCGACGTCGTGCTCCGGGGTCGGGGCCGGGAGCTGCGCTTCCGTCCCGGGGCAGAGATCGCCGACCTGCGGGATGCGGCCCTCGTGCGGCAGTATCTCGATGCCAACGAACCCGGGTGGCGCGCGATCGACGCCCGATTCCAGAAGTGGGTCTTCGTGCGCCGGAGTGCTTCGTGACCGCGACCGTCCCCGTCCAGCGGCTGGTCGCCGCGGTGGACCTCGGCAGCACCTCGATCACCGGGATCATCGGCGAGGTGACCGGCGACGCCCGCTCGTGGGGCCTGCGGGTGCTCGGGGTCGGCGCCGAGCCGTCCACCGGATTGCGCCGTGGCCTGATCCGTGATTTCGACGAGACCGTCCGCGCGATCCGGAAGGCGATGACCGATGCCGAGCGGATCGCCGGGCTCGAGGTCGGGACCGTCTATGTCGGCGCGGCAGGCGAGCAGATCGCCCAGCGCGTCTCGCACGGGGTCGCGAGCATCACCGGGTCGGAGATCCGCACGTCCGATCTCGCGCGCGTCAATGACGTGGCGAGCAACGTGATGTTTGGCCACGACCAGGAGCTGCTCCACGCGATCGCGCACGATTATCGGGTGGATGGGCAGCCGGGATACGCCGATCCGATCGGGATGGCGGGGGAGCGGCTCGAGGCGGAGGTCTACCTCATCACCGCCCGATCGAGCGCCCTCGCGCACGCCCGGAAGGCGGTCGAGAAGGCCGGGTGGCACGTCGGCGAGTTCGTCCTCGAGCCGCTGGCCGCGTCGCTCGCCGTGCTGACCCCCGAGGAGCGGGATGCCGGGACGGTGCTGGTCGAGCTTGGCGGGGGGAGCACCTCCGTCGCCATCTTTCAGGGTGGCAAGTTGCGGCACGTCGCCTCCTTGCGCTTCGCGGGCGGACACGTGACCTCCGACCTGGTCCACGGGCTCGGGGTGACCCAGGCCGACGCGGAGCGGCTCAAGCGCGATTTCGGGGCGGCCTACGAGCCGATGGTCCCCGAGAACGAGGTGCTCGAGCTCCCCGCCGGGGCCGGGCAGCCGGCGCGGCAGGCCCCGCGGCGCCTGATCGCACACATCATGCATATGCGCCTGCAGGAGATGCTCGAGCTGGCGTTCGATGAGGTCGCCCGGGCAGGGTGGGCGATGGCCGGGCTCCCCGGCGGGGTGGTCCTGGCGGGCGGCGGGGCGGCGGCCCCGGGGATGGTGGAGCTGGCCCGGGACGTCTTTGCGGCGCCGGTCCGGCTCGGGGTGCCGGCCGATGGCCTCAGGGGGTTGTCCGAACGTGTAGCTTCCCCGGGGTATGCCGTCCCTGTGGGGTTGGCCCTGTATGGGGCGCGGCAGGTCGCATTGGGTGGCGGCTTCGGGGCCGGGGGGAAGACCTCGCCCGCCGTCGAGCGTGTCTTCGGGCCGGTCAAGCGCTGGCTGCAGGATTTCTTCTGATCGCCTCTCGGGGGGGTGACCTATGACCGGTGGGATGGTGTTCGAGCTCGACGAGCCGTCTGCGCAGAACGCGCAGATGAAGGTCGTCGGTGTCGGCGGGGGCGGCGGCAATGCCGTGAACCGGATGATCGAGGAGGCCCTCGTCGGGGTCCAGTTCATCTCGGTCAACACCGACTCCCAGGCGCTGCAGAACTCCCGCTCCGACCTCAAGGTGCAGATCGGCAAGAAGCTCACTCGCGGCCTCGGCGCCGGCGCTCGCCCCGAGATCGGGCGCCAGGCCATCGAGGAGAATCGCGATGAGGTGCTCGAGCACCTCAAGGGCGCCGACCTGGTCTTCGTGACCTGCGGGATGGGCGGCGGCACCGGCACCGGGGCCGCGCCGATCATCGCCCAGATGGCGAAGGACATCGGCGCGCTCACCGTCGGCATCGTCACCAAGCCGTTCCTCTTCGAGGGACGGAAGCGGATGAAGCAGGCCGAGATGGGGATCACCGAGCTGCGTCGCAACGTCGACACGATGATCGTCGTGCCGAACGAGCGGCTGCTCGCGGTGGTGGGGAAGGGGATCCCCTTCCAGGACGCGCTCAAGAAGGCCGATGAGGTCCTCCTCAACGCCACGCGCGGCATCGCCTCGCTCATCACGTCCTCGGGGATCATCAACGTCGACTTCGCCGACGTCCGCACCGTGATGCAGAACGGCGGCGCGGCGCTGATGGGCACCGGCATCGGCCGCGGCGAGAATCGCGCGCTCGAGGCCGCGCAGCAGGCGATCGCCTCGCCGCTGCTCGACAACGTGTCGATCAACGGCGCGAGCGGCGTGCTGATCAACATCGTCGGCGGCGACGACCTCACCCTCGGCGAGACGACGCAGATCAGCGAGATCATCCACGATGCCGTGGGCGACGACGCGCAGATCATCTTCGGCGCCGGCAGTGACCCGAAGCTCAAGGACGAGGTGCGCGTCACCGTGATCGCGACCGGCTTCGATCGCGCCGTGACCGGCGAGCCGATCGTCGATCGCGCCAACCCGCAGGTGCTCCCGTTCACGCCGCGCCGCCCCAGTGCGCCGCCGGCGCCGTCGGCGGCACCGCAGGCCACC
>DASTAN010000222.1:0-4467 GCA_035712665.1 Gemmatimonadales bacterium | reverse complement strand
GCGCATCGCCGCCATCCCGCCGGTCTGCATCTGGGCCTGCACCCAGTCGCGGGTCGGCTTCACCGTGCTGTCGAGCGTGGCGACCAGCGCCTTCGCCTTCGTGACCTGCTCGGGCGTGAGGGCAAGCGCGGTCGTGAGCTGCTCGACGTCGGGCGCGGCGCCCATCATCATCCCGCCGCCGCGCATCCCGCCGCCCTGTTGGGCGGCAAGCGGGGCAGCACCGAGGGCCAGCGCCATCAAGGCAAGGGCACGCACCATCATCGGATTCTCCAGGAGGAGGTCTTCCCGCAGGCCGTCGGGGGCCGGACGCGGGACATCAAGTGATACGATCCGATCCGGCGGCGGGTTGGGCCGCCTCGGCAAACCGGATGGTGAACGCGGTCCCCTCGCCCACCACCGAGCTGACGGTGATCGCGGCGCCCCACCCCTCGACCAGCCGCCGCACGATCGCGAGCCCCAGCCCCGTCCCCGAGGTCGTCGTCGAGAAGGTCGGCTCGAAGATCCGCGCCAGCTGGTCGCCGGGAATCCCGCGACCGTCGTCGCGCACCACCAGCTGGAGGTCGTCGAGCGCGAGTTCGACGTGCCGTGCCTCCGCCCCGCGGGCGTTGTCGAGGAGATTGAGCACCACCTGCAGCAGTTCCTCCCGGCGCGCCGAGACCGCGACCGCCGACGACCCGGTGATCGTGACCTCCGGCGCCCCCGACGCCAGCCGGTAGAGGCCGGCCAGTTCGCCCAGCACCGGGGCCAGCGCGATCACCTCCAGCGGCCCCGCCTCGCGCTCGGGCGGCGCGCCGTAGCGCGCGAAGGAGCGGGCGATCCGATCGAGCCGATCGATCTCCGCGAGGAGTCGCTCCGCCGTCTCGTCCACCTGGTCCGCGAACTCCGGGCGCCCATCCGCGCGCAGTCGGCGCAGGTGCTGCAGCCCGAGTCGCATCGGGGTGAGCGGATTCTTGATCTCGTGCGCGACCTGCCGTGCCATCTCGCCCCACGCCACGATCCGCGCCGCGCGCGACGCCTCGGTGATGTCGGTGAGCGCGAGCACCAGCCCACCGTCACCGAGCGGTGCGAGCGTGAGCGCGAGCAGCCGATCGGCGACGGTGATCTCGCGGCTCTCGGCGTCGCGCGTGTGCGGCCCGAGCAGCCGGGCCACGCCGTCCGCCACCGGCTGCCACTCCGCATCGAGCTGGGCGGCGAGCGGTTCGCCGAGCACGAGGCGCTGTCCCATCAGCTCCTCGGCGCGCGGGTTGGCCTGGATCACCAGGCCGTCGGCGTCCACGCCGATCACCCCCGTCGCCACCGTCGAGAGGATCGCCGCGGTGCGCGACCGGTCGGCCTCGAGCTGCGCGGATCGCTCGGCGAGGTCCTGCGTCATCTGCGCGATCGCCCCGAACACCGGTGCGAACTCCGCGGGCGGCGTGCGCGTCGGCGGCAACGGTTCGCGTCGACCGATCGCGATCGCCGTCTGTCGGAGCGCCTCGATCGGCTGGCCAAGGGCCCGCGCGACCGCACCGGCAGTCACGACCGCTGCCAGCCCGCCCACCAGCGTGATGAGCAGCAGCAGCAACCCGAGATCCACCTGTTCCCGCGCCAGCCCCGAATCACCGCCCGGCAGGGCGGCGGCGATGAGGGTCCCCGGCAGCGCCGAGGCCTCGACGCCGAGTCGCACGGGGAGGTCAGGGATCGCCGGTGCGATCACGCGCGGCTCGCCGACGCTGCCGCGAGCGCTCCGCGGATCGAGGATCGGCGCGATGATCCCGAGCGGACCAAGCAGCGGCGAGGACGCCGCGACGAGGCGCCCATTCCGGAAGAGCGCGATCTCGGCGTCCACGTTGTCCGCGACGCGCGCGAGCGTCGTCGGGTCGGCGCGCACCAGGTCAGTCGCCCCGAGGTCACGGCCGACCACGGCCTCGCGAAGCGCACGGCTCACATCGTCGGCGCGCGCGCGCGCGGCATCCTCGCGGAGCCGGAGTCCCGAGACCAGCGTGAAGAGCGCGGCCGGCACGATGAAGAACGCCGCCAGCGCGGTCGCGATGGTGCGGCGCCACGAGCGCTGGAAAAGCCCCGGGGCGCGAAGACTTCCGGTGCCGATCAGGCGACCGAGCGCGCCCCACGCCGCGAGGATGAGCAGGACATCGAGGGCGACCACCAGCGCGGAGCGCACCGCGAACGGTCGCGGCTCGGACATCGCCACGGTCGCCACCGCCTGCATCCGGCCGTTCGCGGCCGGGATGGTGCGGATCGCGCGGACGAAGCGACCGGTACGACGCCACTCGCCATCCGAGACCGGTGCCGCATCGCGGACCACCGACATCCGGAACGGCGGCTCGGCAACGGTGCGCCAGCCCAGCAGGCGCCCGAAGCGCGTGGGTGCGATGATCCCCGAGCGCGGGCCGACGGCCACCGTGATGATGGTGTCCCCACGCATCGGCACCACCAGCACCTCGTGGCGCCCCACCCCACGCACCAGGGCGACGCGACGCGCGGCCGGCACCGGTTCCGCAACGACGCGCTCGAGGTCATCCCACGACAGCGCCAGCGCATCGAGGGTCACCCATTCGACCACGCGATCGCCAGTCCAGACCGCCAACTGGGAGGGCGCCTCGAGCGATGCGACCTCCGAGGCACGCCACGCGGCATAGAGGCGATCGAGCCGGGTCACGTCGCCCTCGGCGATCGCGGCGCCGAGGCGTTCGAGCGCGGCCGAGACCGGCGGATCGGCGGTGGCACCGACACGGTCGAGATCGCGGTCGGCCAGCAGGCGGCGATGGTCGAGGGTGGCACTCCAGCTGCCGAGCGCGGCGAGCACGCCGGCCAGCACCGCGATCGCGCCGAGGCGAATGCGGGTCGGCATCACCGGCACGAGTGCCGCCAGCGGCAGCAGCCAGAGCGGACGATACCACACCGCCCAGCCGGTGAGCGTCCAGCCGCGAATCCCCGACGCCCGTGACCACGCCCCGACATCGGCAGGACGCCACGCCTCGATCCCGATGCCGCCAACCACGACGGCGAGCAGGATCGCCACCACGCCCCAGCGCGCCGGGGCCGTGGCGTCGTCCTCCGCCCGGAGCGGCGCCGAGGCGATCGCGAGGAGCCCGGCCGTGCCGAGCGCCAACACGCCCTGCCACCCGAACCAGCCGAGCAGCGGATCGGCACCGAGCGATGCAGCGAGACGCCACGCCACGAGGGCGACCAGCACCGGTGCCGCCGCGAGCAGCAGCATCGACGCCGCGATCCCCACCGGCGTGCGTCGCGGTGGTCGTCGCCAGAGCATCACCCCGACCACCAATACACCCACGGCGACGAGGAGCGCCACGGTCTCGGGCCCCGCGAGCGTGCGGGCGACGGCCCACGTCGGGATCAGCACCGCGCCCACCCGAACGGCGAGAGGAACCGAGGCCGTGAGCAGGATCACGCCCAGGGCGACGAGGCCGCCAGCCGCGAGCCGCCGCGCGAGGCGCGCCTCGTACGCCGCGAGCACATCGGGCGCGGCCGCGGCGGGTTGCATCTGGGCGGTCACGGCGAGCAGGGCCGCCTCGGTCGTTGCGAACCGCTGCAGCGTCGGCGCCTCGCGCCACGACCACGTCACCTGCGCCGCATATCCCGCGCGATCGACGAGCGAGGTCCCCGGTGCCGGAAGACCGGGATCGGCGTCGAGCAGCAAGGCGACTCTCGCATGTCGCAGCCCGCGCGCATCTCGGAGCACGAGGACGCGTGCAAACGGCGTCTCGACGAGCGCGGCCGCATCCTCGCCGAGGGTGACCGGAGGGATCCGCTGGGGACCGCTGACGGCAACGACGGTATCCCCGGCAAGCACGGTGACCCCGAGTTCGAGCGACCCGCCCTTGAGGAGGTCATCGATCGCCGGCGCGGCCCCCGGGCTCGCGGCCCCGACGCGCTGGAGCACGTTGCGCGCGACCTGCCGCGCATTCGCGACCGCCGCCGTGAGGGCCCGGTCCCGGTTCGCCATCGCCCCCGCGGTCACCCGTGCGGCGGTCCCGGCCGGATCGCGGACCGCCCCCGCCACCCGCACCGCCCCGATGCCCAGCAGCAGGCCAAGGATGGCGAGTCCCCCGGCAATGGCCCTGAGGCCATCGCGTCGCAGGAACGACGCAGCGGCCACTCCAGCGGCGAGGGCCCCGGCTCCCAACCACGGTGCCGACCCCTGCAGCGCCCCCTCGGCGGCGAGCAGGCCGACCCCGGCAAGCACGAGCCAGACGCCCCCCGCGCCCGAATCCCGGGGGGATGTCGCACCTTGAAACTTCCCTGCGGCTGGGTCGTACGACGCCACGAAGGTTCGCTCCCTTACCCTGTTCGGTACACCAAGGACGGAACACGATGAGTCGTCCCGCTCGTCTGCTTGGCCTGCTGCTGCTCGCTCCCGCCCTCGTGTCGGCCCAGGCCGGCCCGTCGGTCCCGCGGCAGCTGACCCTGGCCCAGGCCCTCGAGGTCGCGCGCACTGCGTCGCCG
>DASTAN010000221.1:0-15526 GCA_035712665.1 Gemmatimonadales bacterium | reverse complement strand
TCGCGGGGGCTTCCTGCGTCCTACCCCTTCGCGCCGCCGCGCCGGCAGCGCTCCGAGCAGTACTTCACCTGATCCCAGTCGCGCTCCCACTTCTTCCGCCACTGGAAGGGGAGCCCGCAGCGCAGGCAGGTCTTGGTGGGGCGCTCGGATGGGGGGCGGTGACGGGGCATGAGAGAGATCGGAGATCGGGGATCTGAGAGCGGAGGTTGCACCGGGTACCCTGGCCCGGATGGCGAGATCCCCGCCGATCTCCGATCTCGGATCGCGGATCTCCGGCTTCAGCCGATCCACGCCGTTCCGTCCACCAGCTCCCGCACCACGTCCTCCGCCGTCCGGTCCGCGGCCTCGGCTGCGAAGTTGGTCATCACGCGGTGGCGGAGCACGGCGAGGGCCACGCTCTTCACGTCATCGAGATCGGCCTGCGGGCGGCCGTCCATCGCGGCCCGCGCCTTCGCCCCCAGCACCAGGTACTGCGACGCGCGCGGCCCCGCCCCCCACTCCACATATTCGCGCACCAGCGCCGGGGCCTCGGCCTCGTTCGGGCGCGTCATCCGCGCCAGCAGCACCGCCGCCCGCACCAGCGACTCGCTCACCGGAATCCGCCGCACCAGCGCCTGCATCGCCGCGAGCTCGGCCCCGTCCACCACCGGCCGCACCTGGGCAAGCCGAGTCCCCGTGGTCTGGGTCACGATCGCCTCCTCCTCCGCGCGGGTCGGGTACCCCACTCGAAGCTCCAGCATGAAGCGGTCGAGCTGCGCCTCGGGGAGCGGGTAGGTCCCCTCCTGCTCGATCGGGTTCTGGGTCGCGAGCACGAAGAACGGCGTGGGGAGCGGATAGGTCTGCCCCGCCACCGTGACCGTCCGCTCCTGCATCGCCTGGAGCAGCGCGGCCTGGGTCTTCGGCGGCGTCCGGTTGATCTCGTCCGCCAGCACCACCTGGGCGAAGATCGGCCCCGGGACGAAGCGGAAATGCCGCTTGCCGGTCGCCGGGTCCTCCTCGACCAGCTCGGTCCCGGTGATGTCGCCCGGCATCAGGTCCGGGGTGAACTGGACCCGGTTGAACGAGAGATGGAGCGCCTCGGCGACCGTCGAGACCATCAGCGTCTTGGCCAGCCCCGGGACCCCGACCAGCAGGGCGTGCCCCCCGCCCAGGATCGCGGTCACGATCCCATCCACCGCCTCGCGCTGGCCCACCACCCGCTCGGCCACCTGCCCCCGGAGGGCGGTCACGGCGTCGGCAAGGCGGCGGAGCTGGGTCAGGTCGTCTGGGGCGGTCATGCGGTGGTCCTGGGTGTAGGTGATGGCCGGAGCGGAAGATAGGGGCGTCTCGGCCCCGGGTGAGGGGTGAGGGGGAAGGGGGTGGTCGGGGTGGTGGCAAGTGCCGAGATCCCTCGCTCTGCTCGGGATGACGGCTGACCCCCTCACCCCTCACCCCTTACCTCTTCCCCCGCAGGCCGATACGCCCCACGCCGGGGCCGGGTTTCCGGGGCCGGTTTTCGCTTGCGAAATATTTCACAAGCCCGTACCTTGCCGCCCGTGAAAGGCCGGGATGCGCCCGATCGGGCCTACGGCGAAGGGTGGGTCTACGTCTCGTACGGGATCACCTTCGCAGTGGCGATCTCCCTCTTCGCCCTCGGCGGAGTGTGGCTGGATCGGCGCTTCGGCACGATGCCCCTGTGGACCGTCGTGATGACCCTCGGCGGGATGGGCTACAGCGGCTTCTGGCTGATCAACCGCCTGAAGGGCGGCAAGCCGGAGGCGAAGTGAGCGGCGACCGGCTGCGCCTCGCGGTCGGGTGCGTCGCGATGGCGGCCTCGGCGGCGATCGCCGGTGGAGTGTGGGGATCCGGCGCGATGCGCGGCGCGGTCGCCCTCGGGGTGGTGGCGGTGCTGATCCAGATGCTGGCGCCCCGGTTGGCGCGGCAGGCGGGAACGGCCGCGACGGTGGACAAGCTGGGCGGCTACCTGATCGGGACGGTGCTGCGGTTCGCCGCGGTGGCGCTGATCGCACTGGTGGCGGTGGTGACGCGGGACCGGGCGACGGGGCTCGGCGCCGCAGTCGGATACCTGGGGACGATCCTCCCCCTGCTGTACGTGGAGACGCGAACCGAACGATGAGCGACGGCGCCAACTTCAGCATCGCCGAGATGGTGTTCCACCACACCTCCGACGCGCACGAACTCGACTTCCTGCCGCTCGGGGTGATCCACCTCCCGCGCTTCGAGCCGATCCACCTCGGGCCGCTGGTCGTGGACCTCTCGCCGACCAAGCACGTGGTCTTCCTGCTCCTCGCCGCGATCATCACCATCGGGATGTTCACGATCGCGAAGAACGGGATCCAGCGCGCGCGCGCGGCCGGCAAGGCGCCGAGCGGCTTCGCGGGGATCATGGAGGCGTTCGCGCTCTTCGTCCGCAACGAGATCGCCATCGCCAACATCGGCCACGAGATGGGGCCGCGCTACGCGCCGCTCGTGATGGCGCTCTTCTTCTTCATCCTCGTCTGCAACCTCCTCGGCCTGGTGCCCTGGGGCGCGTCGCCGACCGGCAATCTCGCCGTGACCGGCGGGCTCGCCTTCATGGTGCTGCTGGTCATCGAGATCGGCGGGATGATGAAGCTGGGCTTCAAGGGCTACATGGGGACGATCTTCCCGCACGTCGAGGGGCTCTCGGGCGCCGGGGCGCTCGCGATGTCGATCGGGATGGCGCCGATCGAGGTCCTCTCGAAGCTGGTGAAGCCGTTCGCGCTCGCCGTCCGTCTCTTCGGCAACATGACGGCCGGCCACTTCGTGATCCTGTCGCTCTTCGGCATCGTGTTCCTGTTCGGGAACCTCGGCATCTGGAGCTACGGCATCGGCATCGTCACCGCCACGGTGGTGACGGGCATCATGTTCCTGGAGCTCATCGTGGCGCTGCTCCAGGCGTACGTCTTCGCGCTGCTGAGCTCGGTGTTCATCGGGCTGATGCAGCACGAGCATTAACAAAGAGATGTGAGATCAGAGATCAGAGATCGGAGGATGCGTCCTCTGGTCTCCGATCTCCGATCTCCCCTCTCGCTGCACCCGCCGGCGCCCTGCATCCAGGCGTCGGCGTTCGAGGCGGAGACCGTCTCCGCCCTGGACACTGGACCTCGGGTCCGCTGGTGTCCGACGCACGAACCTCGTTCTGGAAGAGACGGGGCACCGGCGCGCGATGCACGACAACCATTGATCTTCCACCAGCTACGGGATGTACCCAATGTTCGCTTCGATCCTCATGCAGGCCGCGACGATGTCGGATGCCGCCGCCGCCTCGATGGCCGCCGGCTACGGCCAGTTCGGCGCCGCCCTCTCGATCGGTCTCGCCGTGCTCGGCGCCGGTCTCGGCCTCGGCCGCATCGGTGGCCAGGTCGCCGAGGGCATCGCCCGCCAGCCGGAAGCGGCCGGCGAGATCCGTGGCGCGGGCCTGCTGATCGCCGTCCTCCTCGAGGGCGCCACGATCATCGCGCTCGTGTTCGCGCTGCTGTTCAAGCTCATCTAACGAGAGACAGGACCGAGCCATGATGCTCCCGTTGCTCTTCAGCGCGTCCGGTGAGGGCGGCCTTCCGGGGCCGTTCCAGGTCAATCCGGGTCTTTCGATCTGGACCTGGATTGTGTTCGGCCTCGTGCTGTTCGTGCTGTCCAAGAAGGTGTTCCCGGGCCTGCTGGCCTGGAACGTCGAGCGCGAGCAGACGATCGCGGCGCAGCTTGCCGAGGCGCAGCGCCTGCAGGGCGAGGCGACCAAGGCCCTCGAGGAGCAGCGGAGCATCCTGGCAGCGGCCCGCGGCGAGGCGCAGGCGATCCTCGCCGAGGCCCGCACCGGCGCGGAGCGCGAGCGCGCCACCGCGATGGAGAAGACCCGTGCCGAGCAGGAAGAGCTGCTCGCCCGGGCCCGCCGCGAGATCGAGGCGGAGAAGGACCGCGCCGTCGCCGACGTGCGCCGCGAGGCCGTGGAGCTCGCGATCGCCGCGGCCGGCAAGGTGATCGGCACCAAGCTCGATGCCTCGGCCGATCGCAAGATCGTCGAGGAGTACCTCGCGCAGATCGGGACCAAGGCGTGAGGTCGATCACGATCGCCCGCAACTATGCCGAGGCGCTCGTCACGCTCGCCGAGCGGGCCGGGGCGGCCGAGGCGTGGGGCGATCTGCTCGACGTGACGGCGGCCGCGATGTCCGCGCCGTCGATCGAGCCGGTGCTGATGTCGCCGAGCGTCACGAAGGACCAGAAGATCGCGATCCTCTCGCAGGCGCTGGCAAGCGCACCTCGGCCGTTCACGCTGTTCGTGGCCGGCGTCGTGAAGCGTGGTCGCCAGATGCTGATGTCGCAGATCGCCGACGAGTACCGCGCGCTGGTGGACATCAAGCTCGGCCGCGTGCGCGCGTCGGTGACGCTGGCCCGCGAGGTGGATGCCGAGGCGAAGGCCGCGCTGGTCGCGCAGCTCTCGAAGGCGATCGGCAAGGACGTCATCGCGGCGTTCGCGACCGATCCGGCGATCCTCGGCGGCACGGTGATCGCCATCGGCGATCGCGTCTACGACGGCTCGGTGCGGAAGCGCCTCGGCCGCCTGAGGGCGCAGCTGCTGTCGCGCTGAGCGCGTTGACGCGACGATGCAGGGGAGGCGGGCCTCGATGCGGTGCATCGGGGCCCGTGTTCGTTCGTGCAGCCCCGGCTAGACTTCATGCATCCCGACCCGGACCGATCCGATGCTGACCGCCGTCCTGCTCCTCGCCCTGCAGCTCCCCGAGCCCGCCACCGGCCCCGCGCCGTACTGGCAGCAGCGCGCGGACTACGCCATCGCGGCACGGCTCGACGAACCGACCGGGACGCTCGGCGGCACGCAGGTCGTCCGCTACCGCAACAACTCACCGGACACGCTCCGCACGATCGCGTTCCACCTCTACCTGAATGCGTTCCGCCCCGGCTCGCGCTGGGCCGATGCGGACAGCGCCGAGGGGCGTCGCCGCTTCAACGACCTCCGCGACCCCGATTTCGGCCGCAACACGATCGCGAATGTTCGCGTGGATGAGTTCCCGGTGCTGGTCGAATGGCCGTTCGCGCCCGATTCCACCATCGCGCGCCTCCGGCTCCGCACCCCGATCCCGCCGGGCGGCACCGCGACGATCACGATGGACTGGACGGCACGCCCGAGCACGCTGCCGCGCCGCCAGGGGCGCCGGGGCCGCCACTACGACTTCGCGCAGTGGTATCCACGCGTCGCGGTCTACGACAAGCTCGGCTGGCAGGAGCATCCGCTCTATCCGGCCGGCGAGTTCTACGGCGAGTTCGGGTCGTTCGATGTCACCCTCGATGTCCCCGCGGACCAGGTGCTCGGCGCCACCGGGGTCGTGACCTGCGGCGACCCGGGCTGGCGCACGGCGAATCGCGGTGCGGGACCGGCCGCGAACATCCGCGAGCCGCGCGCGGCGGGATGGCAGGCGCCGCCGTGCGCCGGCACCGCCGCACGCGACCGCAAGCTGGTGCGCTGGTACGCGAACGACGTGCACCACTTCGGGCTCACGATGTCCCCCGACTACCGCTACGAGGGCGGCGAGCACAACGGCACGGCGATCCACGTCCTCTACCAGCCGGGCGACACGGCGACGTGGGGGCGCGGTGTCGTCGTGGGCCACACCGCCCAGACGCTGCGCTTCCTCGAGGGCGTGTTCGGGGCGTATCCGTGGCCGCAGATGACGGTCGTGCATCGCATCGAGGGCGGCGGGACCGAGTTCCCGATGATGCAGATGAACGGCGAGGCGAACGAGTGGCTGAACGTGCACGAGGGCGCCCACAACTACCTGATGGGGATCCTCGCCAGCAACGAATGGCGCGAGGGATGGATCGACGAGGGCGGGGCATCCTTCCTGACGTCGCTCTTTGCCGAGTCGAAGGGGATGCGCTGGTACACGGGCCTCGAGCGCGACATGGTGCAGCTCGACCTCGACGGCTGGAGCGAACCCGCCTCGATGGTCAGCGAGGACTATCGCGACCTCGGCACCTACGGCGCGATGGTGTACGGCAAGGGGGAGCTGTTCTGGCACCAGCTTCGCCACGCGATCGGCGATGACGCGTTCCGGCGCACGCTGCGGCTGCTCTTCGAGCGATGGAAGTTCCGGCACGTCGACGAGGCGGCGATCCGCGGCGTCGCCGAGGAGGCGAGCGGGCGCGACCTCGCCGGCTTCTTCGCGCAGTGGCTGCACGGGACCGAGCTCACCGACTATGCGGTCGGCACGGTCGCGCGGCGGGAGGTCTTCGGCGGGTGGGAGACGACGATCGAGGTGCGCCGGAAGGGTGGGCGGCAATTCCCCGTGACCGTCGCCGTCTTCGCCGAGGGCGACACCACGCGCGTGATGGCGACCGGTCGGGCCGAGCGCGAGCGGGTCGTGGTGCGCACCGGCACGAAGCCGCGCCGCGTGCGGCTCGATCCGGATGTCATCAGCGGCGACTGGAATCACCTCAACAACCAGCGCACCCTTGGCTTCACGCCGGAGCGGCTCATCGGTCCTGACCAGCCGACCGAGCACTACCTCGACCTGCTCGTGAATGCCCGCACCCGGCGCGACCGCCGCACGGTGGGGTGGCTGCCGGCAGTGTGGTACAACGATGTCGGCGGGCTCACCATCGGGGCGCGCACGCGCGATGACTACCTCGGCCGCTTCGAGCAGCACGTGACGCTCTTCAGCGGCGGGACTGGGGTCGGCGTGGACGATCCGGTGACGGACTTCGACATGTACGCGAAGTTCGTGAATCCGGTCTGGTGGCGCGTGCCGCACCTGTCGCAGTCACTCGAGACGTTTCGGATGGAGGGGCGCTCGGGGGCCGCGCTCACGCTCGAGCGGCGGAAGCCGACGCGCCTGGGGGGCCCGACGACCCGCACGGTGGGCGGCGAACTCCGCTGGCTCGCGACGCACGAGACGCGCTATCTCGACGCCGATCGCTGGACCAACGGCGGCACCGGCGAGCTGGCGCTCTGGGCCGGCGTCACGCACGCCGCAGGGCCGTGGGCGCTCGGTGTCACGGCCCGCGTCGCGGGCGGCGTGCAGTACGGCCGTGAGGGCGAGGGGCTCACGACCGAGAAGCGCTATGACGCGCAGGCCTACGTGCGGCCGGAGTTCACCGCCACGATGCGACGGACGCTCGGGGCGCGCACCACGCTCGGGCTCCAGCTGTTCGGTGGTGCAGTGCTTGCCGACGCGCCGGTGCTGCCGCAGCGGCGCTTCTTCGCGAGCGGCGCGGGACCGTACGCCACCCTCGGCAATCCGTTCATCCGGTCGATCGGTGCGCCGCTCGTCGGCAGCGACATGCTGGGGCGCTTCCACGCCCCGGGCGACGGCAACCTGCGCGGCATCGCGTCGGGGCTCTCGACCGAGGCCCTCGCCACGCTCAACGTCGAGCTCGAGCACGCGCTGGTGTCGCGGACCGGCGTGGCCGCGCTGTCGCGCATCGATGTCGTCGGCTTCGCCGATGCGGGCGTGCTCGGCGACATCCGGGGTCCGGCCGGCACGACCGAGTCGCTGGCGCTCCTCGTGGCCCCCGATCGCTGGTTGGCCGATGCCGGCGTCGGGGTGCGATTCACGCACCGCATCGGCAAGCTCGCGTGGCGCACTCGCATCGAGCTCCCGCTCTGGGTGAGCCAGGCGGCGTATGCCGCGACGCGGACGCGCGATCGGTTCGACGCCGGTCGCTGGCTGATCGCCTTCTCGCCGGTGCTCCGATGATCGACCGCCCCGGCGACCGCCGCGGCTTCTTCCGCCAGCTGTTCGGCGACGCCGTGGAGCGGATGGCCAAGGCGACCGAGGCGAAGGTCGTGCAGCAGCGCTACGTGCGCCCGCCTGGGGCGCTGCCGGAGGTCTCGTTCCTCGCGGCGTGCACCCGCTGCGGCGACTGCGCGAAGGCGTGCCCTGCCGGGGCGATCCTGCACGTCCCGCCGCGGGGCGGGCTGGCGGCGGCGACGCCCTACCTCGAGCCGGGGCGGATCCCCTGCCTCGCGTGTCCCGACATGCCGTGCGCGACCGCGTGCCCGACCGAGGCGCTGACGGTGCCGACGACCGGGTGGACCGAAGTGCGTCTCGGGCGAATCACCTTCCATCCGGATCGCTGCATTACCTTCGACGACCAGCCGTGCGATGTCTGCGTCACGGCGTGTCCGGTCGGCCCGACGGCGCTGGCGCAGGACGCCGACGGCCGCCCGGTGCTGAAGGCCGAGGGGTGCGTCGGGTGCGGGACTTGCGTACGGGACTGCATCACCGTGCCCTCCTCCTTCACGTTCGATCCGATCGGGAGCTGAGATGTCCGCCGTGCCGTTCCGCGTCGAGAAGCCCTGGGGCCATGAGCTCATCTGGGCGCACACCCCCCACTATGTCGGCAAGATCCTCCACGTGAAGGCGGGTCACGTCCTCTCGGTGCAGTACCACGAGCGGAAGGATGAGACGATGCACGTCCTGCGCGGCGAGCTCATCCTGCGGCTCTGGCCCGATCGCGACGCCCCGCCGGTCGAGCGGGCGTTCCGCGAGGGCGAGAGCGTGCACATCGCCCCGTTCACCATCCACTCGATCGAGGCGGTCGTCGACACCGACGTCCTGGAGGCGTCGACCGACGCCCTCGACGACGTGATCCGCCTCAAGGACCTCTACGGAAGGGCGTGACCCGATGCAGGTGATCATCCCCCTGGCCGGCAAGGGCACCCGCCTGCGCCCGCACACGCACCTCGTCCCGAAGCCGATGCTCAAGGTCGCCGGTCGCCCCGTGATGGACTGGGTGATGGACCGCCTCGATGGCCTGGGCGTCGAGGAGCTGATCTTCATCACGGGGCACCTCAAGGAGCAGGTCGAGGCCTACGCGACGACCCGCTATCCGTACCGCTCGCGCTTCATCGAGCAGCGCGTGCAGGACGGCACCGCCGGTGCGGTGCGCCTCGCGCAGCCGCACGTGCACGGGCCGGCGATGATCATCTTCGTGGATACGGTCTTCGAGGCGGATCTCGCGCTCGCCACGCGCACCGAGGCGGACGGGATCATCTGGGCCAAGGAGGTCGAGGACTACCAGCGCTTCGGCGTCGTGGTGACCGACACCGATGGCTACATGACGCGCATCGTGGAGAAGCCCAGCACGCCGATCTCGAAGCTCGCGAACATCGGCCTGTACTACATCCGCGACACGCCGACGCTGTTCGAGGGGATCGACCACGTCTGCACCCAGCCCGCGAACAAGGGCGAGTACTACCTCACCGACGCGTTCCAGTACATGATCGACCGCGGTCGCCGCATCCTCACGGCGGAGGTCGGCGGCTGGTACGACTGCGGCCAGCTCGGCACCACGCTCGAGACCAACGGGATCCTCCTCGCCCAGGGCGCGGCGCGGCATCCCGCCGTGGGCAGCGACGTGACCCTTGTCGAGCCGGTGCTGATCGAGGACGGCTGCACCCTCGCCAACTGCACCATCGGGCCGAACGTGACGCTCGAGACCGGCACTACCGTGACCAACGCGACCGTGCGCGACAGCGTCATCGGCGCGAGGTGCACCATCGAGGGGAGCGCGCTGCACGACACGATGCTCGGCGATCGGGTGCGGGTGGTCGGCTTCACCGGGAGTGCCTCGCTCGGCTCCGACAGCGAACTCACGGGCGCGACGTGAGCGCGCTCGACGGGCTGCTCGCCTCGTACCTCGATCTCGCACGGCACCTCGATCCGCTGCGCCATCCCGACGAGGCGCCGGCGGAGGTGCAGCGTCGCCTCGGGCGCTTCGACGCCGCGTGGCTGCGCGCGCAGGTGGCCGCACTCCGGAGCATCGCGCACGCGATCGAGGACCTCGAGGACGTGGAGTCGCTCGACGACGAGGTCGATCGCACGATGCTGCTCGACACGGTGCGGGCCGAGATGGTGCGGCTCGAGGACGAGGCCGAAGGCCCGACCGCCGATCCCGGTGCCGGGGTGCGGCACGCCGTCGCGGCGCTCGACGCCCTCCTCGGCGAGGCGTTCGATGCCGAGCGTGAAGCGGCGCTCCGCGATCGCCTGAGCGAGCTCCCCGGGTTCCTCGCCGCACTCCGCGGCGAGGACCGTCCCGCGCCGACCTTTCTCGTCGCCGCGGCGCGGGAGGCCCTGGCGGCGCTGGTCGAGCGGCTCGAGATGGCCGCCGAGCGCACCGACGAGGGCGCGGTCGAGGCGTCACGCACCGCAGTCGACCTCCATCGCGCCTGGCTCGATGATCCGGCACGCATCGGCGGCGTCCCCGGGGTCGGCGACGACGTCACCGAGGCCCGGCTCGCCACCCTCGCCGCGGAACCCCTCGGCGTGAAGGGGACGCTGCGCACGCTCGAGTTCCGGCGAGCCGGGATCGAGCGGTCGCTGGCGGCGATTGCCGATGAGCTTGGCTTCGCCGATTGGCGGGCGGCCGTGCGGGCGGTGACCGACGAGGCCCCGCTGGACCCGATGGAGCGCCAGGATGCGTGGGCCGAAGAGTGGCAGCGCGTCGGTGTGGCCCTCGAGGCCCTCGGCCTGCCGGTCGTCAATGGGCCCGTCCCGGCGGCGCCGACCGCCGACTCCGCGTGGGCGCTCGCGGGCGCGGCGGTCCGGGGCCACGCGGTCGCAATGCTCCAGGCGGTGCGCGCCGCGGAGCCACGACCGGTGCGGCGTCTCCTGCAGGCGCCCGGCCTGGCGCGCGGGTGGGGGCGGACCGCGGCGGCGCTGGTCCGCGACACGGAGGTGCTCGGCACGCCCGAGCGGCGACTCCTCTCGGTGCACGCCGCGCTGGTGGATGCCGTGGCGGCCGAAACCGACCTGCTGCTTGCCGCGCGGCGCCAGCTGCCGACCTCGCTGGCGGTCCGGGTGGCGGAGTTCGGCGGACTCCCGGCTGCCGCGGCTGACGCGCTGGTGCAGGGCGTCGGCGCCACCCCGTTCGAGGCGCTGGCCGCCGCCCTGGCGCACGAAGGCTGGCAAGCGTGGTACGCGGAGGAGGGCGGGGATCCGATCGCCTTCCTGCGGCACGCCCTGCGCGGCGGCGGGCTCAGCGTCCCGGTGGCCCGCTGGGCGGTGTCGGTTGAAAGTTAGCCGGCCAACGACACATCAGGTTTGTCAATCACCACCCCACAAGGCTTAAGGCATAAGGCCTAAGGCCATTTAGTAAGACACCTAATAATCCTTGCGCCAACGCGGTCCGGCCATCAGTTTCGCGCCGTCCCGTGGTTCGTGCCCTCCCCGCGCAAGGATTGCCCGTGTCCGACCTGACCCCGTCCAACGAAACCCGCATCGAGGCGATCTTCGGTGCCGACACCTTCTCGCGGCAGGTGATGCAGAAGCGGCTGCCGAAGGCCGTCTTCAAGTCCCTGCTGCGCACCATCGACCACGGCGAGCCGCTCGACCCGAAGGTCGCGGACAT
This sequence comes from Gemmatimonadales bacterium, assembly GCA_035712665.1. Classification (GTDB taxonomy): domain Bacteria; phylum Gemmatimonadota; class Gemmatimonadetes; order Gemmatimonadales; family GWC2-71-9; genus Palsa-1233. Next base: position 4,144 of record DASTAN010000221.1, on the reverse strand, counting down.
CGTCGCGGCGTCGATGAAGGACTGGGCGGTCGAGCGCGGGGCGACGCACTTCACGCACTGGTTCCAGCCGCTCACCGGGCTGACCGCCGAGAAGCACGACTCGCTCGTGACGCCCGACGGGATGGGCGGGGTGATCTACAACTTCTCCGGGAGCGATCTCGTCCAGGGCGAGCCGGACGCGTCGTCGTTCCCGTCGGGCGGGCTGCGCGCGACGTTCGAGGCCCGCGGCTACACCGCGTGGGACCCGACGTCGCCGGCGTTCCTCCTCCGCTCCGGCGGCGCGACGACCCTCTGCATCCCGACCGGCTTCGTGTCGTGGACCGGCGAGGCGCTGGACACCAAGATCCCGCTGCTGCGCTCGATGGAGGCGGTGTCGAAGCAGGCGCTCCGCATCCTCCGCCTCTTCGGCACCGATGCCGGCGTGAGCCGCGTGATCACCACGGTCGGGCCGGAGCAGGAGTACTTCCTCGTCGACAAGGCGCTGTTCCGTCGCCGGCCGGACCTGATGACCTGCGAGCGCACCCTCTTCGGCGCGCGCCCGCCGAAGGGCCAGCAGCTCGAGGACCACTACTTCGGCGCGATCCCGCCGCGCGTGCTCGCCTTCATGAACGAGGCGGAGCTGGAGCTCTACCGCCTCGGCGTCCCGGTGAAGACGCGGCACAACGAGGTCGCGCCCGGGCAGTTCGAGATCGCCCCGCTCTTCGAGGTCGCGCACATCGCGGGCGACCACCAGATGCTGCTGATGGAGGTGCTGCGGCGCGTCGCCGACCGCCACGGCCTGAAGGCCATCCTGCACGAGAAGCCGTTCGCGGGCGTGAACGGCAGCGGCAAGCACAACAACTGGTCGATGGCGACCGACACCGGCGTCAACCTCCTCGACCCGCAGGACGAGACCCACACCAACACCCAGTTCCTCGTCTTCCTCTGCGCCGTGATCCGCGCAGTGGACATCCACGCGGACCTCCTCCGCGCCTGCATCGCCTCGGCCGGCAACGACCACCGCCTCGGCGCGAACGAGGCGCCGCCGGCGATCATCTCGATCTTCCTCGGCGAGATGCTGACCGACATCCTCGACCAGGTCGAGCAGGGGCTGCCGAAGCGCACCATCAAGGGTGGCACGCTCGACCTCGGCGCGCGCACGATGCCGGCGATCCCGCGTCACTCGGGCGACCGCAACCGCACCTCGCCGTTCGCGTTCACCGGCAACAAGTTCGAGTTCCGCGCGGTGGGCTCGACCCACTCGATCGCCTGGCCGAACACGGTCCTCAACACGATCGTCGCCGAGTCCCTCGACTTCATCGCGACCGAGCTGGAGAAGGCGGCCGGGGCGAAGCCGACCGAGGCGAAGCTGCAGGCGGCGACGCTGGCCGTCCTCAAGAAGGTGCTGAGGGAGCACAAGCGGGTCTGCTTCGACGGTGACGGCTACTCGTCGTCGTGGCACGTCGAGGCGGAACAGCGCGGCCTGCCGCATCTCCGCGACTCGGTCGACGCCTTCCCGGTGCTCAAGGCGAAGAAGACGGTCGAGCTCTTCAAGAAGTACGGCGTGCTGAGCAAGGCGGAGGTCGAGTCGCGCCACCACATCGCGGTCGAGAAGTGGTGCAAGCAGCTCGACATCGAGGCCGAGACGATGGCCGCGATCGCCCGGACGATGATCCTCCCGGCGGCGTTCCGCCACCAGAAGATGCTGGCCGAGGCGGTCACGGCGACCGAGGGGGCGGGCGTCGAGTGTGCCGACACCGTGCACGCCCTCGAGCGCTTCGTGGCACGCGTCGCGACGGCCCGACAGGCGCTGCTCGCCCTGGAGGCGGAGCTCGGGCACGAGCACGCCGACGTCGTGAAGCACGCGGCGCACATCAAGGCGAAGCTGTTGCCGGCGATGCGCCAGCTCCGCGCGGGCTGCGACGAGCTCGAGCTGTACGTGGCCGCGGACCTGTGGCCGCTGCCGACCTACCGCGAGCTGCTGTCGCTCCAGTAAGCCGGCAGGCGGCGATGCAAAAGGCCCGGGCCCCCGACGGCGGGTGTCCGGGCCTTCGTGTGCCAAGTGCCTGCAGGACAAGGCCTTGGCGTGAGGGCACAGCTTCTGCTGGTTGCCGGGACGTCCCCCTCCTGGAGCCCCGATGCGGTTGCCTCTCCTGGCCGTGCCCCTTGCCCTGATGGCCTGGCCGCTCACGGCGCGCGCCGACGGCGATGACGACCTCGGTCGCTGCCTTCTCCTCGACGTCCACGCCGCGCCGTCGGTCTACACCGGCAGCGCGTGGCCGGGGACGGGCGAGGGTGCCGTCGTGGATCGCTGCAGCAAGTTTCCCGGCTCGGGATGGGAGTCGCTGCTCGCCTTTGGCATTGACGAGGACCTGACGACGGTGGGGCCGATGGCGGACGGTCGCCACGCCGGTGACATCCTGCGCTTCGGCCAGGCGCGCGACGGTTTCGGGTTGTGGGTCGGGTCGGGTGGGTCGTTGGCGTTCCGGTTCTTCCTCGACGGGGTCGAGCAGCACGCCACGGGATGGCTCAAGGTGAATGCCGGACGGCGCGGCTACTTCGGCTGGGACGGGCAGTACGACGAGGTCCGCGTTGCCGGGGCCCACGTGCTGGTCCTCACGGAACTTGGGGAAGCCCCGATGCGGCTCGATGCCTTCGAGGCCACGACGGTGCCGGCCGAGGTCGTTCCCGAGCCCGCGACGTTGACGCTGGTCGCCACCGGCCTGCTCGGGCTCGCCGGGGCCGCGCGCCGGCGACGCGCCTAGCAGCAGCGCGTCGGGCCGCCTTCATAGCGCTGGCGCAGGTAGTCCTCGAAAAACGCGCGCTCGCTCGGGATCGGTGCCTCGGGATGCGCCGAGCGCAGGTGCGCCACGTACGCGGCGTAGTCGGGCATGCCGACGATTCGCCGGAGCGCGGCAAGCAGCACCGACAGCTGTCGACGCATCAGCGCGCCCCCCTCACCCCTCACCCCTCGCCCTGGTTGCCGTTGACCGTTCACCGGTCACCGCCGTGCCCAGCCACACCCTCGCGCTGCTCGCCACCACCGCCCACGCCACCACCAGGAAGATCGCGCACAGCGTCGCGTTGATGCGGTCGTTGAACGCGAGGCGCGCGGCGACGGTCCCGTCGATCGCACCACTCGCCGCGTCCGCCGCCATCTTCGCGGCGTGGCTCAGGAAGCCGATGCGCGGATCGTCGTGGAAGAGCTTCTGCCACGAGGCCGTGGTGGTCACCAGCAGCAGCCAGCCCAGCGGCAGCAGCGTCGTCCAGGCATAGCGTCCGCGGCCGCTCCGGACGAGGATCGTCGTGCCGACCGAGAGCGCCACCGCGGCGAGCAGCTGGTTGCTGATGCCGAAGAGCGGCCAGAGCGCGTTGATCCCGCCCATCGGGTCGGCGACGCCCTGCAGCAGGAACCATCCCCAGCCGCCGACGATCGCCGCGCTGGCGAGGATGTTCGCGGGATACCACGACGTGCGACCGAGCGGGGCCCAGACGTGGCCCGCCAGCTCCTGGAACATGAACCGCCCGACGCGCGTGCCGGTGTCCACGGTCGTCAGGATGAAGAGCGCCTCGAACATGATCGCGAAGTGGTACCAGAGCGCGGTGAGCGTCGGGCCGAACGCGCCCGCGAAGATCTGCGCCATCCCCACGGCCAACGACGGCGCGCCGCCGGTGCGTGACAGGAGCGACGCCTCGCCCACGCTCGCCGCGAGCGCCTCCATCTGCCCGGGCTCGAGCGTGAAGCCCCAGCCGCGGATCGTCGTGATCGCCGCGTCGATGTCGCCGCCCAGCAGCGGCAGCGGCGTGTTCATCGCGAAGTAGACGCCCGGGTCGAGGGCCGCCGCGGCGATCAGCGCCATCAGCGCGACGAACGCCTCCATCACCATCCCGCCGTAGCCGATCGCGAGCGCGTCGGACTCGCGGTCGATCAGCTTCGGCGTGGTCCCGCTCGCCACGAGGGCGTGGAAGCCGCTGATCGCGCCGCACGCGATGGTGATGAAGCAGAACGGGAAGAGCGACCCCGCGAAGACCGGGCCGGTGCCGTCGATGAAGCGCGTGAGCGGCGGGAGGTGGATCTCCGGCAGCGTCAGCAGGATGCCGACGGCCAGTGCGCCGATCGTGCCGATCTTCAGGAAGGTCGAGAGATAGTCGCGCGGGCAGAGCA
>DASTAN010000220.1:0-6027 GCA_035712665.1 Gemmatimonadales bacterium | reverse complement strand
TCGAGGTCGGGCACATGGAGGAGGTGCTGGTCTTCACGCGCACCAAGCATCGCGCCGATCGCGTCTGCAAGCAGCTGGTGAAGCACGGCATCAGCGCCGAGCGGATCCACGGCAACCGCTCGCAGCCGCAGCGCACCGCGGCGCTCGCGGGGTTCAAGGACGGGACGTACCGCGTGCTGGTCGCGACCGACATCGTCGCGCGCGGCATCGACATCACGGCGCTGGGGCACGTGCTGAACCTCGACGTGCCGGTGGCCCCCGAGGACTACATCCATCGCATCGGCCGCACCGGTCGCGCCGCCGAGACGGGCGACGCGATCACCTTCGTCGCACCCGATGAGGAGCCCGAGCTGCGCGCGATCGAGCGCGTGCTCGGCAGGAAGGTGCCGCGCGCCAAGGCCGAGGGCTTCGACTACAGCGCACGACCGGCCGAGAAGCTCGAGATTCCGCTCGAGCAGCGCATCGCCGAGATTCGCGCACGGAAGGCGCAGGAACGGGCGCGCGCCAAGGAGAAGGCGGCGCGCAAGACCGAGCGCGAGGCCACCGAGCGGGATGCCGCCACCCGCCGGGAGCGCTCACCCGGCACGCCGACCACGGCCGGGGGTGCGCCGAAGAAGAAGCGGCGTCGGCGCCGGGGCGGCGCCGGACGCGGGCCGGGCGGCGGCGGTGCCGCCCCCGCGAGCTGAGCCACGGAGGAAGATCGATGCGCCTCGTCGTTGCTGCCGTCCTGTTCGCCACCGTGCCCCCGCTCTCGGCCCAGCAGTCGCCGACCGACTGGCCGATCCACGACCCCGCGCGGCCGCGCCCGGCGGTGGTGCATCCCGGCGGTCCGGCCGAGGTCCGCCCGCCGGCGGATGCGGTGATCCTCTTCAACGGCACCGACCTCTCGGCGTGGGAGGCGCAGCGCGACAGTGGCGGCCCTGCAGGGTGGCGTATCGTCGATGGCGCGATGGAGGTGGTGCCCGGGGCGGGCGGCATCCGCACCCGCGCCGCGTTCGGCGACGTGCAGCTCCACGTCGAATGGATGGCACCTGCCCCGCCGCGTGGCACGGGACAGGACCGCAGCAACAGCGGCGTCTTCCTGATGGAGCGCTACGAGGTGCAGGTGCTCGATTCGTGGGAGAACGTGACCTACGCCGATGGACAGGCGGCCGCCATCTATGGGCAGTACCCGCCGCTGGTGAACGCCTCGCTCCCGCCCGGCAGCTGGCAGAGCTACGACATCGTCTTCCGTCGGCCGCGCTTCGACGGCGAGGGAAAGCTGACGGTCCCGGCGCGACTGACCGTCTTCCACAACGGCGTGCTGGTGCAGGAGGAGGCGCTCCTGATCGGGCCGACCTCGCACAAGGTGCGCGCGCCGTATGAAGCGCACCCCGATCGCCTGCCGATCGCCCTGCAGGACCACGATCACCCGGTCCGCTTCCGCAACATCTGGGTGCGGCCCCTCACCGACCAGCCCTGATGCTGCTCGACGGGGCCGGCCGGCGGCTCGCCCGCTGGCTCAACACGCCGCGCGCCAGCGGCCGCACGCTCAGCACGTCACCGCCGGGCTCGATCGCACGGGTGCTGCGCCCCGGCGACGTGCTCCTGGTGGAGGGCTCGTCCCGCATCAGCACCGCGATCAAGTACCTCACGCAGTCCAGCTGGTCGCACGCGGCGCTCTGTGTCGCGGCACCCGACCCGCAGGCCGGCGCGGAGCGCGAGCCGCCGGTGCTGCTCGAGGCTGACGTCAGCGAAGGGGTACGGCTCGTCCCGCTGCAGCGGTACGTCGCGCTCCACACGCGCATCTGCCGGCCCGTGGGACTGTCGCCGCAGGAGATCGCCCGTGTGGTGCGGCTGGTGCTCGAGCGTGTCGGCCATCAGTACGACATGAAGAACATCTTCGACCTCGCGCGCTACCTGCTTCCGACGCCACCGGTGCCGACGCAGTACCGGCGGCAGCTGCTGACCTTCGGGAGTGGCGACCCGACCCGCGCCATCTGCTCATCGCTGCTGGCCGAGGCGTTCCAGGCGATCGGGTATCCGATCCTCCCCGAGCCGCTCGAGGCGGTCAACGGTCGGATGCGCCTGCAGGCGACGCACCCGACGCTGATCACGCCCCGGGACTTCGACGTCTCGCCATATTTCGCGATCGTGAAGCCGACGCTCGAGCTGGGCTTCGACCCGCACCAGATCGAGCTGGTGCCGCCGCCGCCGCGGGCGATTCCCCGATCGGAGTCCTGATGCTCACTGCCCTCCTCCTCGCGACCTCCCTGACCACATCCGCTGCCGCGAGTCCCTGCACCACCCCGGCCGCCGACACGACCCGGGCGCTGTACGAGGCGGGGCGCACCTTTCCCGACTTTCTCGCCAGTGTGCGGGCGCGGAAGTCGACGTGGGACGGGAATTACGCCGCGGGGGCCGTGCTCGACAGCGGTCTCGTGATCCGCGCGCGGGCGGCGGCCGGCCCATGGCGGCTGCTGGTGATCGCGGTCGATGGCTGCTCCGATTCGGCGAACACGATTCCGTGGATCGCCCGCCTCGTCGAGCAGGTCCCCGGCGTCGAGCTCCGTGTGGTCCTCCCTGGGCCTGGGGCCCCGGTGATGGCGGCGCACCGCACCCCGGATGACCGCGCCGCAACTCCGACGGTCGTCCTCCTCGACGCGGACTGGCGCGAGATCGGCTGCTTCATCGAGCGGCCCCGACCGATCCGTGACTGGATGCTCACCGAGAAGGCAAAGGTCGGGGCCGATTCCGCGGCGAAGCACAAGGCGGCCTGGTACGTGGCCGATGCCGGCCGCTCGACCGTGGTCCAGGTGGTCGAGATGCTCGAGGCCGCGCGACGCGGAACGCCCCAGTGCGAATGACCTGACGTCCGGTGGGGCCGGAGTGCCCTGAATTCTGGACACCGTCGCCGCAGGCCACCCGGAAACAATCCCTGCAAGTCACTGTTTTTCAATGACTTGCAGGGATTGTTGCATCGTGGCACCGGTCTCGCGCTCGGGGCGCGCACCCAACGGCGTCGCATCGACGCCTCGACATACATCGCCTGACTTGATGAAGTGGAGCAGTCCCGTGTCTGTCCTTTCGATTCGCACCAAGATCGCGTTCCTCGCCCTCACCACCCTGGCCGCCTGCAGCAGCGATGACGGCGTCACCCCGCCCCCCGGGCCGGCCCCGGTCGCGTCGATCGTCGTGACGCCGGCCGAGATCTACCTCCCGATCGGCGTGGCGATGGATCTCCAGGTCCAGCTCAAGGCCGCCGATGGCACCATCCTGCAGGGTCGCACCATCACCTACACCAGCGGCAACGGTGCCGTCGCTGCGATCAACGCCACCGGGCGGATCACCGGCGTGGCCGAGGGGATCACCACCATCACCGTGCGGAGCGAGGGGAAGCAGACCGTCGTGCCGATCGTGGTGGCCGAGGTGGTGCCGGCGGTGGCCAACGTGATCATGTCGCGCGTCGAGATGACGCTGCTCGCGGGCCAGTCGGACGTGGTCCAGGCCACGCCGGTGGACGCCGAGGGAACGATCCTCGCAGACGCGGAGGTCACCTGGTCGTCGAGCAATCCGGCGGTTGCCACGGTGAACGCGAACGGCATGATCACCACGCACGCGTCGGGACAGGCGATGGTGCACGCCTACGCCGGCGACAAGCGCGGCACCGTGACGGTGAACGTCCTCCCGCAGGCGGTCGCGATCCACACCTTCAACTATCTCGGCATCGGCGGCGACGCGACCAACCGCACCGTGAAGGCGATCCAGCTGTCGAAGACCGAGTTCACCGAGAGCTGGCGCGTGTGGCGCGTGGTGGCTGGCGAGACGCGCTGGAACACGAACTCGGAGAGCTGGGCGCAGTCGCTGGTGCTCCGGCAGGAGCTGGTGTCGTCGGTCGGCGGCAACACGATGGTGCTGGTCGAGCAGGAGACGACGATCCAGGACAGCGGGTCGTTCACCTTCCGCTGGCCGGGCGACTTCATCGACCTCGACTCGCAGCGCACCGGCACCACGCTCACCGCGCGGATGCTCGACGCCGCGACGCTGCGGGTCCGCCTCCCGCTCGAGGGGATCGGCGAGGTGGAGCTCGACTTCGTGAAGCGGAACTAGGCCGAGCGGCGAGAGGCGAGCGGCGGCCGCGGGGGAGACTCCCCTCGCGGCCGCGGTCCGTTCAGTGCTTCATCGCCTCGAGGCGCCAGACGTACTGCGCCACCGCGGCGGCCTGCGGCTTGGTGAGGGCCTGCGCCGGCATCACGCCGAACCGGTCGATCGCCTCCTTCGGGAGCTTCGACTTCTCGGCGGCCGGCTCGAGCAGGTACGCCGCGATGTGGGCCACCGCCCCGGCGCTGTCGGCCTTGAAGGCATCGCGGTAGTGCGCCACGATATGCTTCATCGGCGGGGCGAGGCGCGCCGGCGGCTCCATCGTGTGGCACGCCACGCAGAGCGTCTCGAAGATCCGCTTGCCGTCGGGCGGGGTCGACGACTGGGCCGCGAGCGAGGCCGGCAGGACGAGCAGGGCGAGGGACAGCACACGACGCATCGGACGATCCAGGACACGAGAGACAGGCAGACCACGATGAGCACCGACACTCCAATATCTCGACGGCGACGCCTGCGGGGCCAGTCCGTGCACGCGGCCCTCCTCGGGGTGCTGGCGGCGGCCGCGCCGCTCGCCGCGCAGGACGTGCCGCGCGACAGTATCACCGCCGCGCTGCGCCAGCTCGCGATCGAGGACCAGACCATCCGCGCCGACTTCGGCGCCCGCGTCGCCGCGGGTGACACGGCGTACCTGCAGCGCCTGATGGCCAGCGACTCCGCGCGCACCCGGCAGCTGCGCGCGCTGGTGACCCGGTACGGCTGGCCGACGCCCGCGCGCGTCAGCCGCCAGGCGGCGGACGATGCCTGGCTCCTGCTGCAGCACGCCGACGATGTCCCGTTCCAGCTCGAGGTCCTCGCCCAGCTCTGGCCGCTGGCGCGCGCCGGCGAGTTCCCGGCAGCACCGGTGGCGATGCTCGAGGATCGCACCCGCCTCAAGCAGGGCCGCCCGCAGTGGTACGGCTCGGGATTCACGGTGACGGACGGCGTGCTCGTCGCCGAGCCGCTCGACGAGCCGGCCACGGTCGATGCCCGCCGCGCCGAGGTGGGATTGCCGCCGATGTCGGTGTACGTGGACACGATGCGGATCGCCTACGGCCTCGCCGCGATCTGGCCGGACAGCGTCGAGCGCCCGGCCCCCGACAGCGCGATCCGCGGCTCGCTGCGCATCCACACGCTCGCGAGCCGCACCTTCGGCAACACGCGGAAGCTGCGCGTCCTGGTGCCGCCCGGCTACGACGACCCCGCCAACGCATCGCGCACCTGGCCGGTGCTCTACCTGCACGACGGCCAGAATCTCTTCGATCCGCGGACGTCGTACGTCGGCGAGTGGCGGGTGGACGAGGTGGTGGACTCGCTGGTGCGCGCGGGGACGATCGCGCCGATGATCATCGTCGGCATCGACAACACCGGGCGCGACCGGATCCGCGAGTATCTCCCCTATCCCGAACCGCGCCTCCCGGCCGATGCCGGGACGATGATCGGCGACCGCACACCGGGGTTCCTCGTCGACGAGGTGCTGCCCTACATCGAGGCGCGCTATCGCGTCGCGCGTGATGCGGCGGGTCGCGGGCTCGGCGGGTCGTCGCTCGGCGCGCTGATCAGCGCCCACACCGCGGCGATGCGCCCCGGCGTCTTCGGCACGCTGCTGCTCGAGAGCAGTGCCCTGGGCTGGGGCGACCGCCGCATCTTCGCGGACGTCGCGGCGGCTCGCTGGGACGGCATTCGTGCCTGGATCGCGACCGGCTCGCGCGAGCTGGGCGACAGCCGCTGCGAGCCGTCGATGCCGGAGGATGCGAGCGCCGCGGACTCGCGCGCGCTCGGCGAGGCGATGCGCGCCCACGGCGCAGCCGGCGACGCGATCGCGGTGCAGGTCGAGCCCTGCGCGCCGCACAACGAGAAGGCGTGGGCGGCGCGACTGGGGGCGGCGCTGGGGTTCTTGTACGGGCAGGT
>DASTAN010000219.1:0-4892 GCA_035712665.1 Gemmatimonadales bacterium | reverse complement strand
GACGGAGCAGCGCGCCCGGACGCCGCGCTCGGGCACCTTGGCCGGATCGACGCGGAAGACAGTCGCGCACTGCGGGCAGGCAACGTTCATCACGACCTCGTGCGTTCAGGCGCTGCGCGCATCGGACCCGCCGGGACCGCTGCGGAGCACGTGGTCGCCGCGACGGCGATCGACCACGTAGACCGAGCCCGGGAGACTCTTCGCGTAGCTCTTCATCTCGGTGGCCAGCTCGCTGACTTCGGCCGGATGCACGAAGGTGCGATGCTGGTTGGTCACGACGCCGATCGACAGCGTCATCAGCGGGACGCGGTGCAGCTGGCCGCGGCGATCCTTGCCGAAGAAGTACCCGGCTCGACGGTCCTGCTCGCTGTACTGCAGCGGCACCAGCTCGTCGAACACCGAGAGGATCTCGGCGCAGACCTCGGCGTGGCCCTCGTACGGCGTCACGAAGATGAAGTCATCGCCGCCGATGTGGCCCACGAATCCCTCGGTGCCGAGCAGCCCGCGGACCACGTCATGCAGGATCCGCGAGAGCAGGAAGATCACCCGATCGCCATCGTAGTAGCTGTAGCGATCGTTGAACTCCTTGAAGTGGTCGAGGTCGGCGTAGCAGACCGCGAACGGGCTGCCGTCCGCGATGCGGCGGCGCAGCTGGCGCTCGATCTCGGTGGTGCCCGGCAGCCGCGTCGACGGATGCACCGAGACGTCGCGCTCGGTGCGCGCGAGCACGGCGTCGAGGCGGGCGCGCTGCTCGGTCGGCCCGAACAGCGGCGTCACGACCTCGTCCGCGCCAGCCGCATACCACCCCACGACCTCGGCCTCGTCGTGAGTATCGGCGAGGATGGTGATCGGCACGATCGCCGTGAACGGGTCGGACTTGAGGCGGCGCACCATCTCGAGCGCGGACGGCCGACGGGCCCCGACCGCCACGACCACCATCAGCGCGCGCCCGCGCAGCACCAGCGCCTCGAGTTCCGCCGGGTCGGAGCACGGCTCCACTGCGTGCCCCCGCCCCGCCGCCCAGTCGAGCAGCAGGGTCGAGGGGGCGTGCGATGTCGCCCCGCAGAAGAGAATGCTCCGTCGCACCCGCACGTCAGGCCCCCGTCACACGGAAGGAATCAGGCAACGTACGGCGCAGGGGACGGGGCGTCAAATGAACCACGCCGCGGCACCCAGCATCCCGTACAGCGCCAGCAGCTGCACCCCCTCGAACCAGTGCGACTCCCCGTCGAGGGTGATGATCGCGGAGGTGATCACCGCGACCGCGAGCCCGATCACCTCGAAGCTCGGGAAGACGAGGTTCATCCCGGGCTGGCCCATGATCGCCCCCGCGAACACCAGTATCGGCGCGATGAGGAGCGCGATCTGGGTGCTCGACCCGAGGGCGATCTGGAAGGCCAGGTCGGTCTGGCCCTTCCACGCCGCGACAACCGCCGTGCCGTGCTCGGCCGCGTTGCCGATGATCGGGATCACGATCAGGCCGAGGAAGACCTCCGACACCCCGAGCGAGGCGGTGACCGGCTCGACCGCGTGCACCAGGATCTCCGACATCACCGCCACGCCGACGGTCGCCGCCGCGAGCAGGCCGACCGCCTTGCCGACACCCCAGACCTCGCCGACGACGTGGCCGCCGTGCCCCTCGCCGCCGCTGAAGAGCGGCTTGTGCGTGCGCAGCACGAAGAGCAGCGAGAAGAGGTAGGTGACCATCAGGATGCCGGCCACGGCCTCGGAGAAGTGCAGCTCCACCAGCTGCTGCACGCCGGGGTGCGTGGCGTGGAAGAGCGTCGGGAAGACGAGCCCCGCCACCGCGAGGGCCAGCATCGCCGCACTCATCCCGGCGGAGGTGCGGTTGAACTTCAGCACCGACTGCTTCGACCCGCCGGCGAGCAGCGAGAGGCCGAGGATCAGGAGCAGGTTGCCGAGGATCGACCCCGTGATCGACGCCTTCACGAGCTCGACATAGCCCGCGCGCAGGGCGGCGAGCGCGATGATGAGCTCGGCCGCGTTGCCGAACGTCGCGTTCAGGAGGCCACCGAGTGCGGGGCCGGTGCGCTCGGCGAGATGCTCGGTCGCCTTCCCCATCAGCCCGGCGAGCGGCAGGACGCCGACGCAGGCGGTCAGGAAGATCGCCAGCGGCTCGGCGTGCGTCGCATAGAGATAGATCGCGGCCGGGACGGCGAGGTAGAGCAGCAGGAACGGCGAGAAGCCGCCCCGCGTCTCCTCGGGATCGGGACGCCGCGGCGGCATCGGCGGCTTCGGGGCCGGGGTCGGGCGCGGACGCTGGGGTCCCGGCGGCATCGGCGGGATGCCGTCATCCTCGCGGCCCTTCTTCGCCGGCTTCGCCTCCGGCTGGGCCTTCGGCTCACGCGGCGGCCTCGGCTCGCGCGGCGGCTTCGGCTCGCGTGGCGGCTTCGGCGGACGCGCCTCCGCCATCGGCTCCGTCCCCTCACCCGTAGCCGCAGGCTGCTCGGCCAGGGGCTGGGCGGGCTTCTGCTTCGGTGGGCGCGGACGGTCGCTGAGGAGGTTGCGCAGCTTCGACGGCTTGATCTGGCACTCGGTCAGCGCGCGCGCGATGGCCCCGCGCGGCTCGCGCACCATCGCGAGGACGAGGTCGTCACCGTTCGCCTCGTCGCGACCGACTTCCTTCGCGAGTTCGAGCGCCGCATCGAGGGTGCGCTGCGCCTGCGACGAGAGGCCGCCCGGCTCGGTGGCGGGCGCGATCGGGCGGCGACGCGGCTTCCCGGCGGCGAGGATCTCGCGGAACTTGTCCGTCGTGAGCCCCGCGGCGAGGCACGCCTCGTGGATCGGGCCGCTGCCGTTGGTGAGCCAGGCGAGGAAGAGATGCTCGGTGCCGGTGAAGTCGGCGCCGAGTTCCGCGGCGAGCTCCGCCGCGGTCGAGGTGAAGGAGGCGATCATCGGGTCCGGGTCAATCGAGGGGCCGGGCTTCGTCGATCAGCATGATCGGGATGTCATCCTCGACCACGTAGACCAGCCGGCAGGCGTGACAGACGAGGGCTTCGGTGGGCTCGGTGCGATGCTCGAGATCGCCCTTGCACTTCGGGCAGACCAGCAGGTCGAGCAAGTCGGGCGACAGGGCCATTCAGCGCGTCTCGTCGTCGGGAACGGGAAAGCCGAAGCGGGTGAGGGCCGAGCGGCTCTTGCGCCACTTCGGCAGCACCTTCACCCACGTTTCGAGGTACACCGGTTCGCCGAGGAGCGTCTCGAGGCGGCGTCGGGCGTGGGCGCCGATCTGCTTCAGGGTGGCCCCACCCTTCCCGATCACGATGCCTTTCTGGGAGTCGCGCTCGACGTACAGCGTGGCACGAATGTACACGGGACTCCGGTCCTCGCGGAACTCATCCACCTCGGCCGTGAAGCTGTAGGGGAGCTCTTCCTCCAGCAGGTCGAAGGCCGCCTCGCGCAGGTATTCGCCCACGAAGAACCGCACCGGCTGCGTGCCGATGTCGTCGGGGTCGTGGAGGAAGGGTCGCTCGGGAACCAACGTCCCCAGGTGCGCGAGGAGCCGATCGACCGATGGCGGCGCTGAGGTGCTCACGACCAGCGCCCCGGAGGCCTCGAGCTCGGCCCGACGCGCCGCGGGGATCGTGTCCCCCTTGGTGTAGACCAGGACCGGCGCCCGGCGGAGGGGTGGACTGTCCGGGACCAGCGCCTCCCACGCGGGGGCGGGTGCTTCGATGGCCGGGTGCAGCTGGCAGACCACGTCGACCTTGCCGAGCTGCTCGAGTGCCAGGTGGCGGAGCGACCGATGCAGCAGGTACTCCGGGTCGAGCAGCCCGGGCAGGTCCTGGAACACCAGCTGGGTGTCAGCGGTGGAATGGATCCCCGTGACGGCCTGCCGGGTGGCCTGCGCCTTCGGCGACACCATGCTGAGGGGCGTGCCGAGAATGGCGTTGAGAAGCGACGACTTGCCGACGTTGGGGCGGCCGGCCAGCGCGATGGTGCCGCAGCGTGTCATGCCTCAAAGGTAGTCGCCCGCCACGAGAGGATCGCCCCAAGGATCGCGATCATCGCCCCGGTCGCCGCGATGCGCAGCCCGTCCCCGACCGCCGGCACCAGCATCAGGTGGTCCGGGTCGGCGACGAATGATTCGGCAGCCACCCAGCGCTGCACGATGACCAGCAGCGCGGCCACGGCGAGTGCCGCGGCGGCCCGCACGCCGCGCGACCGCGGTCGGCGCACGCCGAGGGCCGCGAGGAGCATCATCCCGACCCCGAGGAGCGCGAGCCCCTTCCCGACCGGGCCGAACGTCCCCGCGAGGACGTGCAGGCCGCCGTACAGCGTGATCCAGGGGAGGAAGGCCCCGGCGGCGATCGTGCCGCCGCCGAGCGCCATCACGCCCGCTCCGATGAGGGAGCCGGCGCGCCTCACCGGGGCCGGACCCCGAAGAAGAGGTAGAGGTTGCTGGGGATGTCGCCGGTGATCCCGACACCGGCGGCCTGCAGCTCGCGGACGCGGGCCAACGACTTGCCGGCGACGACCTCGTCCCAGACGGCCGGGTCGGTGACACCAATGACCTCGATCTCCCACCATCCGGCCTGGCCCGCCTTGAGGTCGCCGGGACCCTCGACGATGTGCGAGTGGGCAGGCAGCGCGAAGTCGAGGGTGGCGTCGCTCACGCCGAAGACGCGCGAGACATCGATCGTCTTCGGGTGGTTGATGCAGTTGCCCACCTCCGGGCAATGGAGTGTGGCATCGGCCGGCCGGAAGCCGAGCGGGGTCATCACATAGACGACGGGAATCTCCCCGCCGCGTGGCGCGGTGACGGGCTCCTCACCGAGCTCGCAGCCGGAGGAGGCACCGGAGGCAGGCGGCTGGCGGCAGAAGAAGTCCTTCCGGTAGAAGAACTCGACGTCCTTGCCGGAGGCCCACCC
>DASTAN010000218.1:0-11732 GCA_035712665.1 Gemmatimonadales bacterium | reverse complement strand
CGCGATCGTGGTGCTCTGCCCCGGGACGAGGTCGACCTCGACCTTGGTCTTGAAGGCGAGGCCGGTGAAGGCGACGAAGTAGATCACCACGGCGACGTGCACGATGTAGCCGCCGTAGCGCCGGCGGTTCCGCGACAGCAGCCGACCGAGCGCCACGGGGAGCGCCTCGTCGTGCATCGTCATCCGGGCCCGCGCGCCGCGCCAGAACTCCTGCACGATGGTCCCCATCGTGAAGCCGCCGATCGCGAGCGCGGCGATCGCGTAGCCGTCGCGGAGCCCGCCGGCGACGAGCGCCGCGAGCGTCACGAGCCCGGTGACCGTCGGGACGATGAACTGCCGCTGCAGGTTCGCCGCCGACGCCTTGCGCCACGCGATGAGCGGGCCGACGCCGGTGAGGAAGAGCAGGAAGAGCCCGAGCGGCACGTTGACGCGATTGAAGAACGGCGGGCCGACCGTGAGCTTGGTGCCGTTCACCGCCTCGGAGATGATCGGGAAGAGCGTGCCCCAGAGCACCGAGAACGCGATGCCGACCAGCGCCAGGTTGTTGAAGAGGAACGCCCCTTCGCGCGACGCGACCGACTCGAGCTGCGACTCCGGCTCGAGCGACGGCCAGCGCGTGTAGAGCAGCGTGAACGAGAGGATCGCCACGACCAGCATGTAGCCGAGGAAGAAGTAGCCGACGCTCGACTGGGTGAACGAATGGACCGAGGCGATCACGCCCGAGCGAGTGAGGAAGGTGCCGAAGATCGAGAGCAGGAACGTGCCCACCACGAGGGCCATGTTCCAGCGCTTCAGCATCCCGCGCTTCTCCTGGATCATCACCGAGTGCAGGAACGCCGTCAGGGTGAGCCACGGGTGGAACGAGGCGTTCTCCACCGGATCCCAGCCCCAGACGCCGCCCCAGCCGAGCTCGAGGTACGCCCACCACATCCCGATGGTGATGCCGACCGAGAGGAAGAGCCACGACACGATCGCCCACTTCCGCATCGCGATGATCCAGCCGGCGTCGAGCTTCCGCGCCATCAGGGCGGCGATGCCGAACGCGAACGGGATCGTGAGCGAGATGTAGCCGAGGTAGAGCATCGGCGGGTGGGCGATCATCCCCGGGTTCTGCAGCTGCGGGTTGAGCCCGCGGCCGTCGGCCGGGGTGAACGGCAGCCGCTCGAACGGGTTGGCGCCGTCGCCGAAGAGCATCACGGCGATGAAGAACGCCGCCGTGGCATTGGTGACGCCCGCGACGTACGGGAGCAGGTCCTTGAAGCGCTGCGCCGTGAGCCACTGCGCCAGGGCGCCGAAGATGGCGAGCACCAGCGCCCAGAAGAGGAGCGACCCCTTCTGCCCCGCCCAGAACGCCGAGACGAGGTAGTAGTCGGGGAGGTTGCGCGAGGTGTAGGCCGCCACGTACTCGATGTTGAAGTCGTGGCTGAAGAGCCCCTGCCAGAGGGCCGCCGCCGCAACGAACATCGCCGCCAGCACGCCATAGGCGGCGCGACGGGCGGCGAGGGCGAGGTCGGGACGGAGCTGCCAGTTGGTGCCGAAACTGATCACGGTGCCCCAGACGCCGACGAGGAAGCCGGCCCACAGGGCGAAATGGCCAAGGAGTGTCATCGAATCAGACCGGCTTCCCCTGCTCGTCCCACGCGGCCTCGTAGCGCGAGCCGCACTTCGCGATCACGTCGGTGGCGACGAACACGCCGTCCCGCCCGAGCTTCCCCTCGATGACGACGTCGATGTCGTTCTCGTCGGTGAAGGTGTCGGGCACCCAGCCGGTGTAGGTGACCGGGAAGGTCTTCGTGCCGTCGCTGATCACGAAGTCGACGCGCTGCACCCCGTCCTCGCGCTTGATCGAGCCCTTGACCACCTTGGCGCTCACCTTGAGGCCGACGTCATGGAACGACGGGTCCTTGTCGGTCCGGGCGACGAGTTCGGTCGGGGTGAGGAAGTAGGTGCCGGTCTGCTTGACGCCTTCGGCGATCAGGAAGCCGACGCTGCCGACGATCAGGACCGCCCCGAGGGCGAACTTGGTGCTGGGCTTCATCAGAAGACCCTCTCCTTGAGGATGCCTCGAATATACAGTCACCCCGGCTCGGCCGGCGATGCCCATGCGAGCGCGGCCCGGATCGCACGCTGCCAATCGGCGCGCCGTTCGGCCCGCCAGCCGGCATCCCTGCGTGGCTCGAAGCGCGTCAGTTCCCCGAGCTCCGTCGCGGGCGGCAACGCCGCGCCAACGCCGATCGCCGCGAGACGGGCGGCGCCGTACGCCGTGAGTTCCACCCCGGCGGGCCGCTCCACCGGGATGCCGAGCAGGTCGGCCTGGTGCTGCATCAGCCAGTCGTTGCTCGCCGCGCCGCCGTCCACGCGCAGCGTCGTGACGCCACCCATCGCCTCGACCAGATCGACGGTGCCGTGACCGATCGCCTCGAGCGTGGCCCGGACGAGATGCGCCCGGGTGCTGCCGCGGGTGAGGCCGGTGATCATCCCGCGCGCCTCGGCATTCCAGTACGGCGCACCGAGGCCCGTGAACGCGGGGACCATCATCACGCCCCCGCTGTCGGGGACGCTCGCGGCGAGCGCGGCGCTTTCGCTGGCGTGGGCCAGCAGCCCCAGCCCGTCGCGGAGCCACTGCACTGCCGCGCCCGCCACGAAGACGCTGCCCTCGAGCGCCCACCCTGCCCCACCATCCTCGGACGCGGCGGCGGTGGCGAGGATCCCCTCGGCCGGTGCCGGCGCGCCGTCCTCCCCGACGTACCGCAGCAGGAAGGCGCCGGTTCCGTAGGTGATCTTGGCACTCCCGGGGGTGGTGCATCCCTGCCCGAAGAGCGCCGCCTGCTGATCGCCCGCCAGGCCCGTGATCGGGATCGTGCGGCCGAACCAATCCGGTGTCGTGACCCCGACCTCGCCGGCGCTCGGCACGATGCGCGGCAGGAGCGCGGCCGGGACATCGAAGAAGGCGAGGAGCTCCGGATCCCAGTCGCCGCTGGCGATCCCGGCGAGGAGGGTGCGCGACGCGTTGGTGCGGTCGGTGACGTGCACCCCGCCGGTCAGCTTCGCCACCAGCCAGCTCTCGACGGTACCGACCCGGAGCCGGCCCGACGTCGCGAGCCGTCGCACTGCGGGTTCGGCGAGGAGGCGCTGCAGCTTGGTCGCCGAGAAGTAGGGATCGGCCAGCAGCCCGGTCCGTTCGCGGAGCCACGGTTCGTGCCCGGCGGCCCGGATCGCGGCGCAGGCCTCGGCGGTCCGCCGATCCTGCCAGACGATCGCCCGTCCGATCGGCGCCAGCGTCTCGCCGTCCCAGAGGACGATCGTCTCGCGCTGGTTGGTGATCCCGATCGCGTCGGGGACGGCACCGGCCTCGTGGAGCGCCTCGCGGGCCGCGGCCACGGTGGCGTGGACCAGGATTTCGGGATCGTGCTCGACCCAGCCCGGCTGGGGGAAATGCTGCGGAATCTCCCGGGTGCCGCGGCCGAGGATCGCCCCGTCGGGGCCGATGACGAGGGCGGTGGAACCGGTCGTCCCTTGGTCCAGCGCGAGGATGGTCGGCATCCCCCAATCTACCGGTTCCCGGTGGCTCCGTGGACCGCTCGAGGGCACTATCTTTCAGGGATGGAATTCACCACCCTGCTTTTCGAGCTCGACGCCGACGGCATCGCCGTCGCGACCGTGAACCGCCCCGACAAGATGAACGCCCTCAACGCCGCCGTGATCGACGATCTCGCGGCGCTGGCGGAGCGGATCGCGATGGACAACGCGATCAAGGGTGTGGTGCTGACCGGGGCTGGCCCGAAGGCGTTCGTCGCCGGTGCGGACATCGGCGAACTTGCCGAGGTGGACCAGCACCGCGGTCGTGAGCTCGCCGTGCGCGGACAGCAGGCGTTCCGTGCCATCGAGCGGCTCGGCAAGCCGGTCGTCGCGGCGGTCAACGGCTTCGCCTTGGGCGGCGGCTGCGAGCTCGCGATGGCGTGCCACTTCCGCTATGCGTCGCCGAACGCGCGGTTCGGGCAGCCGGAGGTGAAGCTCGGGCTGATTCCCGGCTATGGCGGCACGGTGCGCCTGCCGCGTCTCGTGGGCCGCGGCCGCGCGACGGAGCTGCTGCTGACTGGCGCGATGATCGACGCGGCCGAAGCGCATCGCATCGGCCTCGTGAATCGCGTGATCGACGCGGAGCAGCTCGTCGCCGAGGCGAAGACGACGCTGCGCCTCATCGCACAGATGGGGCCGAAGGCGGTCGCACTCACGCTCGAGTCGGTGGATCTGGGGCTCGACGACGAGCTCGACACGGCGCTGGCGATCGAATCGGAGCGCTTCGCGGCGGCGTGCGGCACGGCCGACAAGGCCGAGGGGACGCGGGCGTTCCTGGAGAAGCGGTCGGCGGCCTTCACCGGTCGATAGCCGATGCGCGCGGCGGGGCTCGTGGTGCGGGGCGTCCGAAACCTCGCGGACGCGACCTTCGAGCTGCCGCCCGACGGGATGGCGCTGGTCGGCCCGAATGGCCACGGCAAGACGAATCTCCTCGAGGCGCTGGCGTATCCGATCCTGTTCCGTTCGCTGCGCGGCGCCCGCGATCGCGAGGTCGCGCGCTTCGGCGGACCGGGATTCCACGTCGGCGTGCAGGTGGCCTCGGGGCCGATGATCGCGGTGACCTGGCAGGCGGCGACGGGTCGGAAGCGGATCACGGTCGACGACGTGGAGCAGGCCAGCGTCGCCGGCGCGCTGGGACACTGGCTCGGGGTGGCGTTCCTGCCGACGGATCTCGCGCTGGTGCAGGCCGGTGCCTCGGAACGGCGCCGCTGGCTCGATCGGATGCTGTCGCTCGCGGATCCGACGTATCTCGCGGCCCTGCTCCGCTATCGTGCCGCGCTGGCCCAGCGGAATGCCGCCCTGCGTCGCGGCGAGGTGCGGACGGCGGCGCTGTTCGACGGCCCGCTCGCGGAGGCCGGCGCGCGCGTGGTCGCGGCGCGACACGCGTGGGCCGCAACGGCGGCCGAGCCGTGGAGCCGCGAGCTCGCCGCGATGGGCGAGACGGTGTCGGTGGCGCTCGCATATCGCGGGGACGCCACGCTGGCCGACCCCGCGGCCTGGCCGGGCCGCCTCGGGGCCTCCGCCGGGCGCGATGCGGCGCGCGGCCAGACGCACGTGGGGCCGCACCGGGACGACGTGCTGCTCACCCTCGACGGGCGCGCGCTGCGCGATTTCGGCTCGACCGGGCAGCAGCGCTCGGCGGCGGTGGCGCTGCGGCTGCTGGAGCTCGAGACGCTGGCCACGGCGCGGCAGGTGCGTCCCGCGCTGCTGGTCGATGATGTGTTCGCCGAGCTCGACGCGGAGCGGCAGCGGCGGCTCGCGCATCGGCTGCTGGAGCGACCGGCGCAGCGGGTGGTGACGGCACCGCGCGCCGAGGATCTTCCGACGGAACTGGAGCTGCCGAGGTGGCACGTGCGCGACGGGGTGGTCACCCCGACCTGAACGCTCCGGCGCGACCGGAGCCGCTGAAGGAGGCCCTCACGCGATGGATCGCCGAGTCGGGGCTGCGCAAGCGGCTCGACCTGGCGAGCGTCACGGAGGACTGGCCGGAGCTGGTGGGGCCGCAGGTGGCCGCGGTGACCCGCGCCCTCTCGGTGACGCCCGACGGGGTGCTCCACGTGCGCGTCGCGACGCCCGCGTGGGCCACCGAGCTCGGCTTGATGACCCCGCGCATCCTTGCCCGCGTCAACGGGTCGCGGAAGGGGCGCGTCACGCAGGTTCGCTGGATGGTCGGTCCGCTGGACCGGCCCTGATCTCACCTGATCGCGAGGCATGATGTCAGCAGACACTCCGAAGACCGAGTACGGCGCGCAGTCGATCACGGTCCTCAAGGGGCTCGAGGCGGTTCGGAAGCGGCCGGGGATGTACATCGGCTCGACCGGCGAGAACGGCCTGCACCACCTGGTCTACGAGGTGGTGGACAACTCGATCGACGAGGCCCTTGCCGGGCACTGCGACACGATCGACGTCACGATCCACCGCGACAACAGCATCACCGTGACCGACAACGGCCGCGGCATCCCGGTCGACATCCACCCGACCGAGGGGAAGCCGGGCGTCGAGCTCGCGCTCACGGTGCTGCACGCCGGCGGCAAGTTCGACAAGAACAGCTACAAGGTCTCGGGCGGCCTCCACGGCGTCGGCGTGTCGGTGGTGAACGCGCTGTCGGAGCGGCTCACCGTGACGGTCGACCGCGCCGGGGCGCGCCACCAGATGTCGTTCGTGCGCGGCCACACCACGCAGCCGCTCACCGTGATCGGGATGGCGGCCGGGACCGGGACGACGGTGACGTTCAAGCCGGACCCGCAGATCTTCTCGGTCCTTGAGTACTCGTGGACGACGCTGGCGGACCGGATGCGGCAGCTGGCGTTCCTCAACGGCGGCATCAAGATCACCCTCGCCGACGAGCGCGAGGAGCAGGTGCGCCGCGAGACGTTCTACTACAAGGGCGGCCTGGTCGAGTTCGTCTCGTGGCTCAACCGGAACAAGAAGCCGCTCCACCCGAAGCCGGTGCACTTCTCGGCCACGCTCAACGACGTGGACGTCGACCTCGCGATGCAGTACGAGGACGGCTACAACGAGAACACCTTCACCTTCGTGAACAACATCAACACCCACGAGGGCGGCACCCACCTCACGGGCTTCCGGTCGGCGCTGACCCGCACGATCAACGACTTCGCCAAGAAGTCGAACGCGCTCAAGAAGGAAGGGTTCACGCTGAGCGGCGAGGACGCGCGCGAGGGGCTCACCTGCGTGCTCCACGTGAAGGTGCGCGAGCCGCAGTTCGAGGGCCAGACCAAGACCAAGCTCGGCAACGGCGAGGTCGAGGGGATCGTCCGCACCGTGGTGAGCGAGCACCTCGGGACCTTCCTCGACGAGAACCCGTCGGTCGGCCGCGCGATCATCGAGAAGGCCGTGAGCGCCGCCCGCGCCCGCGAGGCCGCCCGCAAGGCGCGCGAGCTGGTCCGGAAGAAGTCGGGGCTCGAGGGGGCGGTGCTCCCGGGGAAGCTCGCCGACTGCTCGAGCGACGACCCGGCGCTCAACGAGATCTACCTCGTCGAGGGCGACTCGGCCGGCGGCTCCGCCAAGCAGGGCCGCAACCGCTCGTTCCAGGCGATCCTCCCGCTCCGCGGCAAGATCCTCAACGTCGAGCGGGCCCGCATCGACAAGATCCTCGGCAACGAGGAGATCCGCTCGATCATCACGGCGATCGGGACCGGCGTGCGCGAGGACTTCAAGCTCGCGGACGCGCGCTACCACAAGATCATCATCATGACCGACGCCGACGTCGACGGCGCGCACATCCGGACGCTGCTGCTGACGTTCTTCTTCCGGCAGATGCCGGAACTGGTCGAGGCCGGGTACATCTACATCGCGCAGCCGCCGCTCTACCGCGTGGCGAAGGGGCGCGAGGAGTACTACGCCTACGACGAGGCGGAGCGGCAGGAATTCACCCGCCGCCTCGAGGAGAAGGGCGGCAAGGGCAGCGTCGGCATCCAGCGCTACAAGGGCCTCGGCGAGATGAACCCGGACCAGCTCTGGAAGACCACGATGGACCCGGAGACCCGCACCATCCTCCGCGTCACCGTCGACGACGCGGTCGAGGCCTCGAAGATGTTCGACGAGCTGATGGGCGACGATGTCGAGCCGCGCCGCCAGTTCATCGAGGCGAACGCGAAGTACGTGAGCGTCCTCGACGTCTGAAGACGAGATCAGCGATCAGTGATCGGAGATCAGAGGGGTTTCCTCGGATCTCCGATCGCCGATCTCACCTCTCCGCCGTATAGGGCTCCGCCCCGTCCTTCGTCACCCGCCAGGCGATGAGCGGCATCACCTCGGGGGTCGCGTCCCCGATCGGGATGGCGGCGACGATCGCGTCGTGCACGGCCGCCGCGGCCTCGGGCGTCGCGGCGTGCACGGTGACGAGCGGATCGCCCGCCGCGACCGTCGCGCCCGGGCGGGCGTGCACCTCGAGTCCCACCGCCGGATCGATCGTGTCGGTGACCTGCTGGCGGCCGCCGCCGAGGGCGATGATCACCCGTCCGAGGGCACGCGGCTCGACCTGCTGCACGATCCCGCCCTGCGGCGCCGGGACGACCATCTGGACCGGTGCCGTCGGCAGCTGCGCCGGGTCGTCGATCATCCGCACGTCCCCGCCCTGCCGCGCCACGAGCTCGCGCAGCACGGCGAGCGCGCGCCCGGACGTCACCACCTCGCGGAGCTGCGCCAGCGCCGCCTCGCGCGTCGGGGCCTTGCCGGCGAGCAGCAGCATCTCGGCGCCGAGCGCCTCGGTCACGGCCATCAGGTCCTCAGGCCCGCGTCCCTGCAGTCCTGCGATCGACTCGCGCACCTCGAGGGCGTTGCCGCACGCCACGCCGAGCGGCCGATCCATCGCGGTGAGCAGCGCCACGGTCGGGCAGCCGCGCGCCTCGCCGAGGCCGATCATCGTGCGGGCGAGCTCGAGGGCGCGCTCGGGCTCGGGGAGGAACGCCCCCGACCCGATCTTCACGTCGAGCACGAGGCCGGTGAGACCCTCGGCGAGCTTCTTCGACATGATGCTGGCGCTGATCATCGGGATCGACTCGACGGTGCCGGTCACGTCGCGCAGCGCGTAGAGCTTGCGGTCGGCCGGGGCGATCTCGCCGGTCTGGCCGAGCATCGCGACCCCGAGTTCGCGCACCTGCGCCTCGGCCTCGGCGAGCGAGAGTCCGGTGCGGAAGCCACGGATCGCCTCGAGCTTGTCGAGCGTGCCGCCCGTGTGACCGAGGCCGCGCCCTGACATCATCGGCACGAGCACCCCGCACGCCGCGAGCATCGGGGCCAGGAGGAGCGAGGTCTTGTCGCCGACGCCGCCGGTCGAGTGCTTGTCGATGCGCGGCCGCGTCTCGCCGGCGAACCGGAGCCGCTCGCCCGACCCGAGCATCGCCTCGGTCAGGGCATCGAGCTCCGCCGGGGCCAGGCCGCGGAAGACGACCGCCATCGCGAGCGCGCTCATCTGGTAGTCCGGAACCTCGCCCGCGGCATAGTGTGCGATCAGGGACCGCCACTCGTCGCCGGTCAGCGTGCCTCCGTCTCGCTTGCGTTCGATCAGACGCGCAACAACCATTCAGCCCCCGACTCCCACAGGTGTTCGATGGTGCCGTCCCGACTCCTTGCCGCCCTGCTCCTCGCGCCGCTCGCCGCACCCGCCCAGGATGATCCCCTGGCACGGGGGCGCCTCGCGATGGAGGCGAACGACCCGCGCGGTGCCCGACGCTGGCTGGAGCAGGCGGTCCGCGCCGACAGCACCGGCTACGAACCGAACTGGCGCCTGGCGCTCGTCCTCGTCGACCTCGGCAAGGAAACGCCCGACGAGGCGAAGAGCCCGGCCCGCGACTCGCTCTATGCGCGCGCCGAAAGCTACGCCCGCCGCGCAGTCGAGGCGAATCCGCAGGGGGCCGACGGCCGGTTCGTGCTGGCCAATGCCATCGGCAACGTCGCGCTGACCAAGAGCAAGAAGGAGCGCGTCGAGCGCGCGGTGGAGATCCGCACCGAGGCGCTCCGGGCGCTGGCGCTCGACCCGCGGCACGACGGGGCGCTGCACGTGATCGGCCGCTGGCACGCGGAGATCATGCGCCTCGGCGGCGTGCAGAAGTTCTTCGCGCGGAAGTTCCTGGGCGCCGACATCTTCGACGAGGCCTCGTGGGACGAGGCCGAGCGCAACCTGCGCCTCGCCGTCGAGTACCGGCCCGACTTCATCTACCATCGCCTCGACCTCGCCGAGGTGCTGGCGGACCGGAAGAAGTGGCAGGACGCGAAGGGCCAGCTCGACGCCCTGCTCGCGCTGCCGCCGACCCATTCGCTCGACCGGATTCACCTGCGCCGCGCGCGCGAGGTGGCCGACCGCGTCGCGAGGGAACTGCGCTGATGGCCGAGCCGGCGATCGCCGCGGAGATCGCGGCGCTGCGCGAGCAGGTCCGCCGCGCGAGTCGGGCGTACTACGAACTCGACGCGCCGGAGATCTCGGACGCGGAGTACGACCTCCTCTTCCGGCGCCTGCAGGCGCTCGAGGCGGCGCACCCGGCGCTGGTCACGCCGGACTCGCCGACCCAGCGCGTCGGCGGGGCCCCCGCGGACTTCCTCCCGAAGGCGCGGCACGCCGTCCCGATGCTCTCGCTCGAGAACGCGTTCACGGCCGACGAGGTCCGCAGCTGGGTCGAGCGGATGGCAAAGGTCGATGCGCGGGCGACGACGGCACCGATCAGCATCGAGGTGAAGATCGACGGCGCGGCGCTGTCGCTCACCTACGAGCAGGGGACCCTCGTCCGCGGGGTCACCCGCGGCAACGGCACCGAGGGCGAGGAGATCACCGGCAACGTCCGCGCGATCGACGACATCCCGCTCCGCCTGTCGGGCGGCGGCTGGCCGGCGCGGATGGAGGTGCGCGGCGAGGTCTACATCCCGCACGCCGCGTTCGCCCGAGTGAACGCGGCGCGGGCCGCCTCAGGCGAGGAGCCGCTGCAGAACCCGCGCAATGCCGCCGCCGGCGCACTTCGGGCCCTCGATCCCGCCGAGGCGCGCCGGCGACGCCTCCGCTTCTTCGCCTACCAGCTGGTGGCGATCGAGGGTGCGCTGCCGGTGACGCGCCACTCCGAGGCGCTCGACCAGCTCGCCGCGTGGGGCTTCCCGATCGAGGGGCAG
Source organism: Gemmatimonadales bacterium (assembly GCA_035712665.1). Classification (GTDB taxonomy): domain Bacteria; phylum Gemmatimonadota; class Gemmatimonadetes; order Gemmatimonadales; family GWC2-71-9; genus Palsa-1233. The sequence goes on along the minus strand of DASTAN010000218.1, from coordinate 1,034 downwards.
CATCGCGTCGCGCCGGATGTCGAGGCCGCGATCACGTTCGCCGACGGCTGGGTCGACCGCATCCGCGCGCTGCCCTTCGATGCCGATGGCCTCGTGCTCAAGGTGGACGAGCTCCGCTTGCAGGAGGAACTCGGCACCGTCGGCGACCGCGTGCCGCGCTGGGCGATCGCGCGGAAGTTCCCGGCGGAGTCGGCCTTCACGCGGCTCCTCGCGATCGAGGTGAACATCGGCCGCACCGGGGCGCTCGCCCCGACCGCGATCCTCGAGCCGGTGCGGATCGGCGGCGTCACCGTGAGCCGCGCGACGCTCCACAACGAGGAGATCATCGCGCAGCGCGACGTGCGGATCGGCGATGTCGTCGAGGTGATCCGCTCCGGGGAAGTGATCCCGAAGGTGCTCGGTCCCGACCGCGCGCAGCGCACCGGCGACGAGGTGGTGTGGGCACCGCCCGCGGCGTGCCCGTTCTGCCACGCCGGGCTGGTGAAGCCGGAGGGCGAGGTCAACCGCTACTGCCCGAACGCGCGGTGCCCCGGCCGAAGCGCCGAGGCGTTGATGCATTTCGTGAGCAAGGCGGGAATGGACATCGCGGGACTCGGGCCCGAACGGCTGCGACAGCTGCTCGAGGCAGGGTTGGTCCGCGACGCCGGCGACATCTACACGGTCACCGAGGACCAGCTGCTGGCGCTCGAGGGATTCGCGGAGCAGTCGGCGGGTGCGCTGGTGGCGGCGATCGCGGCGTCGAAGGCGCAGCCGCTGCGGGCGCTCCTGGTGGCGCTCGGCATCCGCCATCTCGGCGCGGCCGCAGCGAAGGTGCTGGCGCGGCGGTTCGGGTCGCTCGCCGCCCTCCGGGCCGGCACGATCGAGGAGTTCACCGCGTGCGAAGGGATCGGCCCGACCATCGCGGCATCCCTGGCGGGCTGGCTGGCCGACCGCGACAACGCCGCCCTGCTCGACCGCTTCGAGGCGCTGGGCGTCGGCACCGGGGCGGAGGCCGAGTCGTCCGCCCCGCAGACGCTGGCCGGTGCGATCGTGGT
>DASTAN010000217.1:0-14673 GCA_035712665.1 Gemmatimonadales bacterium | reverse complement strand
ACCCCTTACCCCTCACCCCTCACCACCTAGCTCATCAACCCCCGACTCACCATCTCCCTGACCAGCTCGATCGCCTTGCTGGCCGGGAGTTCCGCGCAGGTCTGGCGCAGCTCGTGGGCCCGCTTGAGCGTCTCCTTGTCGAGGAGCAGCTCCTCGCGGCGGGTGCCGCTGGCCGGGACGTCGATCGCCGGGAAGATGCGGCGGTCGGCGAGCTCGCGCGACAGCACGATCTCGGCGTTGCCGGTCCCCTTGAACTCCTCGAAGATCACGTCGTCCATCCGCGAGCCGGTGTCCACCAGCGCCGTCGCGATGATGGTCAGCGACCCGCCGCCCTTCGACGGGTCGACCATCCGCGCGCTGCCGAAGAACTTCTTCGGCCGCTCCATCGCCTCGGCGCCGATGCCGCCCGAGAGCGTGCGCCCCGAGCCGCGGTCGATCGTGTTGTAGGCGCGCGCGAGGCGGGTCAGCGAGTCGAGGATGATCACCACGTCCTGGCCGAGCTCGACCTTGCGGCGCGCGCGCTCGAGCGTCATCTCGGCCACCGACACGTGGCGCTCGGCGCCGTGGTCGAACGAGGACGCGATCACCTCGCCGACGCCGGCCATCTCCATCTCGGTCACTTCCTCCGGGCGCTCGTCGGCGAGGAGGATGTAGATCGTGACGTCCGTGTTGTTGGCGGCGATGCCACGCGCAATGTTGGTGAGGAGCGTCGTCTTGCCGGCCTTGGCCGGGGCGACGACGAGGGCGCGCTGGCCCTTGCCGAGCGGCACCAGCAGGTCGAGCAGGTAGGGCGTGATGTCCGCGCCACGGGCCGGCGGTCCCGGGGGGGCCAGCCGGAGCGGGGCGGTCGGGTGCATCGCGGTGAGGCGCGCGAAATCCGGGCGCTTCTCGCAGTCGGCCGGGTCGAGGCCGCAGAGCTGGGTCACGTTGACCAGAGCCGGGGCCTTGCCGCCGCGCGGCGGGCCGGCCTCGCCCGTCACTTCATCGCCCGGGCGGAGACGGTACTTCGAGATGACTGCCTGCGGGACGAAGACGTCGTCGTGGCCCGGGAGGTACGAGGTCGATCGCTGGCGCAGGAAGCCGCCGCCGCGCTCGGTCAGCTCGAGAATCCCCGAGACCTGCGTCCCGATGATCGCCTCAAGGTCGATCGGCGGGGCGTCGTGCAGCGCGGCACCGGCGCCGTGCCCGCCCGGGCCGCGTCCGCCGCGGCCGTTCTGGCGTCCGCGCCCGCGCCCGCCACGGCGGCGATTCGGTCCGCGACCACCACCCCCACCGCCCCCACCGCCATTCCGCCCGCCGTTGCCGCCGTGCTCGTCGCTCATCGCGCGTCCTCCGCGTCGAGCGCGGCCTGCACGGCCAGGGCGCCATCGGTGAAGCCGGACTGCGTGGCAAGCGCCAGCGGGGTGAGGTCATCGGCGGCGACGGCCGTCGGATTCGCGCCCGCGGCGAGCAGCAGCTCGACCATCGGCAGGCGGCGCGCCGCGAGGGCGGCGTGAAGCGGGGTGTTCGACATCGGGTTCCTGGAATGAGGACTGGGGTCAGCGCCCCGGTCGAGGAGTTCGCGCGCGGCGCGCACGGCTCCGAAAAAGGCTGCGAGATGCAGCGGGGTCCAGCCATCCGCCGCGTGGGCATTGCACACCGTCGGGTCTGCCCTACACAACTCAGTGACCCGCAACGCATCGTCAACCGCGGCAGCCTCGAAGATCGTTCGGGGCCACTCCTGCCCGGTCAACCAGCAGGCGACCTCGCCCGCGCGGTGGTACAGCGCGGCGAGCACGGGGGTTTCCCCCGAGGCGGCCTGCTGCCGAAGCAGCGCGGGGTCGGCGGTGACCAGGGCGCGCACGCGCTCAAGGTCATTCCGACGACAGGCGTCGAACAGTTCGTCGCTCAAGAACCTGACTGCGTTGTGGAGCGGAACGAATGCGCGCCGACGGGCGCGCGGGACTCGCCCCTAATAAGACACCCCGGCCGGGAATCCGCCAGTCCCGGGTCGCTCACCCGTCCAGGACCGCCCGGACCCGATCCGCGAGCTCGGCCGGGGTGAACGGCTTCTGGAGCAGCGCCGCCCGTTCGTCGAGGAGCCCCTGCCGGGCGAGCTCGTCCCCCGTGTACCCCGAGATGAAAAGCACCGGCAGGTCCCGGTGCCGCGCGCGCATCGCCTGGGCGAGATGGACGCCGCTCTCGCCGGGCATGATCACGTCGGTCAGGAGCAGGTCGGGGACGCCCGAGAGCGACAGGACCCGGCGCGCCTGCTCCGCGTCGGCTGCCACCTCGACGTCGTAGCCGAGGCGCTCGAGAATGCGGCGTGTGACGTCGCGCACCGGCGCCTCGTCCTCCACGAGCAGGATCCGCTCCGAGCCCCGGCGCATCGGGACGGTCGGCGGCGGGGAGATGTCCGCCGCCGCGGGTCCGTGTGCCGCCGCCGGCAGGAAGACCCGGACCGTCGTGCCCGACCCGGGGTGCGAGCGGACCACGAGCCCGCCGCCGTGCTTGCGGATGATCGTGCGCGTGGTCGGCAGGCCGAGCCCGGTGCCGTGTCCCGCGGCCTTGGTCGTGAAGAACGGCTCGAAGATCTGGGCGAGCGTGGTCGGGTCCATCCCGACGCCGGTATCCCGCACCTCGAGGACGACATACTCGCCCGGCGCGATCGGCACCTGCGCGTCGGTGATCTCCGTCTCGATGATCGCCCGCTCGAGCCGCACCGTCAGCGTCCCGCCGGCGGGCATCGCGTCGCGGGCGTTGAGCGCGAGGTTCAGCAGAACCTGCGAGATCTGGTTGGCGTCCACGATCGCCGGCGGCAGCTCCGGTTCGGCGTGGCGCTCGACGCGGAGGTCGGGGCCCGCGAGCCGGCCGAACATCCGCATCGTGCTCCCGACCACCGCATCGAGGTCGGTCGGGCGGACGGCCGGGGCCTCCTGGCGGGAGAAGGCGAGCAGCTGTCCCGTCAGCGCGGCCGCGCTCGTGGCCGCCTGGCGAATCGCGTCGAGCTCCTCGCGGATGGTCGGGTCGGTGCCCGCATCCTCGACCAGCAGTTCGGTCGAGGCGAGGATCGTCGTGAGCAGGTTGTTGAAGTCGTGCGCCACGCCACCGGCCAACCGACCGACGGCCTCCCTCTTCTGGGCCTGCCGCAGCTGCGATTCGAAGGCGTTGCGCTCGGTGAGGTCGCGCCCGACGAGAATGATCCCGCGCACCGCCGGCTCGGCCGTGAGGTCGGTCGCGACGATCTCGACGTCGAGCCACGAGCCGTCGGCGTGCTGCAGGCGGGTCAGGGTCGTGGTGGCCCGCTCGCCGCCCGTCGTGAGGATCGTGGCGGCCTCCGCGAACAGCGCCGGCGGCGGGTCGGGCAGCAGCGTCGCGAGCGGCTGCCCGACGACCTGATCCGGCGTCCGGCCGAGGATCCGTGCGATCGACGGCGACGCGAAGCGAATGGTGCCGTCCTCGCCGGCGAGAAGGATGAGGTCGGTGGCGTGCCGCACCAGCGCCGCGGCCCGGGCTTCCGCCTCGCGATGGCCCTCCGCGCGAAGCAGCCGCGCGTTCTGGAGCGCGGTGAGACTCTGCCGCGTGACGAGGAGGACGGCGAGGATCACCATCCCGACCATCAGCGGCGACGTCGGCAGCTGCCACGGCGTGAACGCGACGTAGAGGAGGAGCGCACCGACCGCCGCGGTCGCCACCAGCGGCAACGGGGCGATCGCGGTCCCCAGGTCGAGTCGCAGGGCGGGGGTGCGGCGCGGGTGGTCGAGGAGGTGCAGCCCCGAGCGGACCAGCGACAGGTACGCGCCGACGAAGAAGATCTCGCTGAGGCGCTCCGCGATCGGGTGCGCCTCGCCCACGCCATAGTAGAGCACCTGATACAGCGATTCGGCCGCGACGTAGCTCAGCATCGCGATCGCGGCCCACCGGAACGCGCGGTGATGTTCGGCCGGTCCGCCCGCGATGATGATCGCGTTGATCGCGAGCAGGAAGCCGAGGTCGAGCACCGGATATGCGATGCGGAGGACGAGGTCGAGCGCGCCGGTCGACTCGCGGGTCGTCGGGGCGATCACGAGGTGCCAGCCGACCAGGGCGGCACTCACCAGCACGACGGCGGTGTCGAGCGCCGCCTTCCACCCGCCGTAGCGCGCGGCGTGGCGCCGCGGCCACGACAGCAGTCCCACCAGGATCAGCGCGTACGAGGCGATGAAGAAGGTGTCGCCGGCGATCGGCACGCCGTACGGCGCGTCGGCGACCTCGTGCGACCAGACATACAGCAGCATCCCGATCGTCGAGCCGAAGAGGCCCACGGCGAGGCAGCGCGCGGCGCGCTGCGTGGCCGGCTGCAGCGTGCCCGCGCGCGCGGCGTGCAGCAGGATGCTGCCGCCGCCGATCGTGAGCGGGAGGTACTGCAGATACTGCCGGATGACGTCGAGCCCGGGGACGCCCTCGCCTGCCAGGTAGGCCGCCACCAGCACGGCGCCGTACCCGACCGCGGTCCACCACGCGGTGCGCCGCCACCCCGCGAATCCGGGCGGCGTCGGCACGATCGGCGCGGCGGCGGGCGGCGTCATCGGTCAGCGATCGTCGAAGAGCGTCGCACCGATCGGTGCAAGATGGGCGCTGAAATGCCGAAGCGCGGGCGGCTGGTGGACGATGCCGAGGCCGCTCACGCGCGTGCGGTGGGCGTGGACGTGCAGCACCACCTCGGCGAGGTAGTCGACGTGGCTCTGCGTGTAGACCCGCCGCGGGAAGGCGAGGCGCACCAGCTCCATCGGTGCGGGGCGCTCGGTGCCGTCGGGCTGCAGGCCGAACATCACCGAGCCGATCTCCACCGAGCGGACGCCGCCGGCGAGATAGAGCGCGCACGACAGGGCCCAGGCGGGATACTGGGCCTGCGGGATGTGCGACAGCATCCGTGCGGCATCGATGTACAGCGCGTGCCCGCCCGGCGGTTCCATCATCGGGACCCCGGCCGCCCCGAGCCGCTCGGCGAGATATGCCACCGAGCGGATGCGGTAGCGCAGATAGTCCTCGTCGAGCGCCTCCTCCAGGCCGACCGCGATCGCCTCGAGGTCATAGCCCGCGAGGCCACCGTAGGTCGGGAAACCTTCCGTCAGGATCAGCTCGTTGCGGCAGCGCTCGGCCAGCGTCGGCTCGTTGAGCGCGAGGAAGCCGCCGATGTTCGCCATCCCGTCCTTCTTGGCGCTCATCGTGGCACCGTCGACTTCCGCGAACATCGCCTGCGCGATGGCCAGCGGCGTCGCGTCCTGCCAGCCCGGCTCGCGCTGCTTGATGAACCAGGCGTTCTCGGCGAAGCGACAGGCGTCGAGCAGCAGCGGCACGCCGTGCGCGCGACAGACCGCCCGCACCGCCCGCAGGTTCTCGAGCGACACCGGCTGGCCGCCGCCCGAGTTGTTCGTGACGGTCATCATCACCAGCGGGACGCGCCCGGCGTGCTCGACCAGCGCCCGCTCGAGCGCCGGGACATCCATGTTCCCCTTGAACGGATGATGCGCCGAGGGATCGCGTCCCTCGGCGATCGGCAGGTCAAGTGCGGTGGCCCCGCGGGCCTCGACGTTCGCGCGCGTGGTGTCGAAGTGGGTGTTGTTGATGACGACGTCGCCCGCCTTGACCGCCGCGCCGAAGAGGATCCGCTCCGCCGCGCGGCCCTGGTGCGTGGGGAAGACGTGTCGCAGCCCCGTGATCTTCTGCACGGCCGCCTCGAAGCGGTACCACGAGTCGGCGCCGGCATAGGACTCGTCGCCGCGCATCATCCCGGCCCACTGCGCGGAGGACATCGCACCGGTGCCGCTGTCGGTCAGCAGGTCGATGAGGACGTCGCGCGCGCGGAGGAGAAACGGGTTCCAGTGGGCGGCGGCGAGCGCGGCCTCGCGCTCGGCCCGGGTGGTCTGCCGGATCGGCTCGACGCTCTTGATCCGGAACGGCTCGATGATGGTGCGTGGCGTGAAGGTCATCGCAGCCCGGCGCGACGGCGCCAGTGCAGGTAGACGGGAATCCCGGCCGCCAGGAGGAGCGCCCCCCGCAGGGCGTTCATCGGGTTGGAGACGACCGAGCCGACCACAACGTAGACCGCGGCGGCGATGAAGACCAGCGTGCTCCACGGATGCCACGGCGCGAGGAAGGTGATCGGGCGATCGCCGTCGCGCCGGCGCAACACGAAGAGCGTCGCCGCGGTGAGCCCGAAGAAGATCCAGTCCGCGAACACCACGTAGTCGAGCAGCGCGCCGTAGGTCCCCGAGAAGAGCAGCGTCACGGCCCACGCCCCCTGCGCCGCGATCGCCGCGACCGGCGTCTGCGTGCGGGGGTGGAGGTGGGCGAAGCTCCGGAAGAAGAGCCCGTCGCGCGCCATCGCCTGGTAGACGCGCGGCGAGACGAGGATCACCAGGTTGAGGAAGCCGAAGGTCGAGGCGACGATCCCGGCCGCGATCAGGCGGCGCCCGCCCTCGCCGGCGACGACCGCCATCGTGTCGGCCGCGGGGGCCGTGCTCGCCGCCAGCCCCGCCGCGCCCAGCGCCCGGAGGTAGGCGAGGTTCACGCCAAGGTACGCGATCACCACGACGAGCACGCCGAGGACCAGCGCGGTCGGCAGGTCGCGCTCCGGGTCGGTGAGTTCTTCCGCCACGAAGTTGGTCTGCTGCCAGCCGCCGAAGGCAAAGAGCACCGGTACCAGCGCCGCACCCACCGCCAGCACCAGGCCCCCCTCGAGGGTCCCCTCGGCCGTTGTCACCGGGACGGCGGGGGCGGCGAACGCCGCGGCGATCAGCGCGACGATCGCCCCGAGCTTGAGGAGCGTGAAGAGGTTCTGCGTCCACGCCGCCGGGCGGACCCCCCAGATGTTCACCAGTGTCAGGAAGACGATCGCGCCGGCCGCCAGCGGCTGCTGCGCGGACGCGGGCCAGCCGAGCAGCGACGCGGCGTAGCCGGCGAAGGTCATCGCCACCGCCGCGATCGCCCCGGTGGCCATCATCAGGAAGAGGGCCCACGCGTAGAGAAAGCCCCACAGCGGCCCGAAGGCCTCGCGCAGGTAGGCATAGCCGCCGCCGGCCTCGGGACGCCGCCGGCCGAGCTCCGCGAAGACAAAGGCGCCGATCAGCGCGACCACGGCCCCGAGACCCCAGACGCCCAGGACCAGGGTGGGCGACTTCACGCGGCTCGCGACCACGGCCGGGTTGAGGAAGATCCCCGAGCCGATGATGCCGCCGATGACCAGCATCGTGGCGGAGAAGAGCCCGAGACGACGGGCGTAACCGGTGCCGGCGGCGGCGGACGAATCGGGCAGGGTGGCCTCGACGCGGAGGGAGGTGGGGAGCACCGGGAGCATCGCGGAACCCGGCGCCGGGCGCAAGTCGCGAGGTGGGGTCCGAGGCGCCGCGCGGCTACTTTTCGCCCGCGCCGCCCGACCGGTGGGCGCCTGACCCTGACCCGAGCCTGGACCGACCGTCCGTATGATGCGTTCGACCCTGCTGTGGCTGTCCGAACAGAAGTCGCTCTTCAACTTCGTCCGCCGGAACCGGCTGGCGAAGCACTTCGCCTCCCGCTTCGTCGCGGGCGAGACGATCGCCACGGCGGTCGCCGCCGCGCGCGAGCTCCAGGCCAAGGGGATCACCGCCTCGCTCGACCTCCTCGGCGAGAGCGTCTTCAAGCCGGCCGAGGCCGAGCAGGCGCGCGACATGTACATCGCGATCCTGCACGCGATGCAGGAGGCCGGGGTCGAGATCAACGCCTCCGTGAAGCCGACCCAGATGGGGCTCGACATCGACGAGGCGCTCTGCGAGCGCAACATCCGGATGATCCTCGACGCCGCGAAGGCGACCGGGGCGTTCGTGCGCCTCGACATGGAGGGGTCGGCCTACACGCAGCGGACGATCGACTTCTTCGCCGACCGCCTCTTCGCCGATTACGGCAAGCACACCGGCGTCGTGATCCAGTCCGCGCTGCGCCGCTCGACCGATGACATCGAGCGCCTGATCGCGATGGGGGCGCGGGTCCGCCTCTGCAAGGGGGCCTATCTCGAGCCGGCGGATGTCGCCTATCCCGACAAGAAGGACGTCGATGCGCACTATGTCCGCCTGATGCATCGCCTGCTCGAGGCGGGGAACTACCCGGGGCTCGCCACGCACGACGAGGCGATGATCACCGAGGCGAAGCGCTTCGTCCGCGAGCGCGGCATTCCGGCCGACCGCTTCGAGTTCCAGATGCTGTACGGCGTCCGCCGTGACCTGCAGGAACAGCTGGTGCGCGAGGGCTTCCGGATGCGCGTGTACATCCCCTTCGGCACGCAGTGGTATCCCTATCTGATGCGCCGCCTCGCCGAACGGCCGGCCAACATCGCCTTCATCCTCGGCAACGTGGTGAAGGAGTCGGTGGGCGGGCGGTGACCGACTTCACCCTCGCCGGCTACGTCGCGCGCCACGAGCGCGCGCCGGCCTTCGAGGGCAGCGACGGACGCGCCTACTCGGTGGACTTCTGGGTCGACGACGACCCCGACGCCCGCGGCCGCTACGGGGCCGCGATCCTCTTCCTGCGCTGGGGCCGCGGCGGCGAGGCGCCCGACGGCCATCTCGAGTCGGAATACGTCGCCTTCGGGGCCACGCCCGACGAGGCGCGCGAACGCGCCGGCGCGCTCTCGCTCTATGACGCCAAGGCGCTCCTCGAGGAGCTGATCGCGCACGGCCGTCCGGAGGAGTTCTGAGCGACCCGGTCGGCGTGGTGCTCGCGCGCGAGGGCGGCAGCTACCGCGTGCTCGTGGACGGCATCGAGCGGATCGCGGTGCTGCGCGGTCGCGCCAAGCGCGACGAGATGGCCCGGGCCGTGGCCGGTGATCGGGTGACCTTCGATCGCGCGACGCTCGACGCCGAGGTGATGGCGATCGATGCGGTCGTCGAGCGGACGTCCCTCCTGGCGCGCCGCACGCCGGAAGGGCGCGGCACGCGTCCCGTCGCGGCCAACGTCGACCAGGTCATTGTCGTGACGGCCGCTGCCGATCCGGCGCCGATTCCGCAGCTGATCGACCGCCTCCTGGTCGTCGCGGAGGCCAACGAGATCCCCGCCCTCGTGGTCGTGAACAAGGTCGACCTCGCCGCGGCGACGCCGGTGCGCGCCCACCTCGCGGCGGCCGGCTACGAACTGCTCGAGGTCTCGGCGGCGACCGGCGCGGGGCTCGATGCGCTGCGCACGCGGGTGGGTGGCCGCGAATCGGTCTTTGCCGGGCCGAGCGGGGCGGGGAAGTCGTCGCTGCTGAATGCGCTCGAGCCGGGACTTGGACTCCGCGTCGGCGCGATCTCCGAGAAGGTGCGCCGGGGCACGCACACCACCGTGACGGCGACGATGGTGCCGCTCGCCGTCGGGGGCTTCGTGGTGGACACGCCGGGGTTCAGCGAGGTGGGCGTCTGGGCGGTCGCCCGGCGCGATCTCGCCGGCTGCTTCCCGGAGTTCCGCGCGCCGGCCGACGAGTGTCGCTTCGGCGACTGCCTGCATCGCAGCGAACCGGGATGCGGCGTGCGGGCGGCCGTCGCGGCCGGCACCATCCCGGCCGAGCGTCACGCCTCGTATCTCGCGATCCTCGCCGAGCTCGAGGCGCATCCCGAGGACTGGGAGTAGCGCCCTATCCGTCGAGGCGCGCGCCGCGACGGCAGCCCGCCTCGCCCGCACCGCCGATCCCGCGGCAGACCGCCTCGCGCCGCGGGATGTCGTTGGTGTAGAGCAGGATCAGCTCCTCGCCCACGGACTCCCAGCACATCGCCTCGCTCGGCGTGCCCGCAAGCTTCTGGCAGTAGCGTACCCCATCCTTCGGGTCGGCGGAGACGTCGATGAAGTTCTTCACCACGCCGCTGTGGCAGTGCTGCCGCCAGTCGGGATGACCCTCGTTGCAGAGCGCGATCGCCTTGGTGGCGTTCCGGACCGACATCCCGCTCGCGTTGGTCCCGAGCGAGGTGTAGCAGTCGTCGCGGACCGCCGTCGGCGCGCCGTCGCACGCGACGGCAGCCTTCGCGAAGTCGTACTCCACCGCCCCGAGGATGATGCCGCCCTGACTCAGGTAGCACGCGGGATGGTAGGTGCTGTCGACGGCGGTGCACGGGTGGAGCGGGTTCGCCGGATCGCGCATCGGGAACGTCGGCGTCCCCGGTCCGTGCTGATGACCGTGGTCGTCGGTGGTCGTCGCGGCGAGCGCGGTCACCGAGGTGTGGTGCCCGCCGGGCATCGAGGCCACGGCGTTCTCCATGAAGGCGCCGCCGTAGCACGACTCGCGGTCCCAGCTGCCGGGGAGCCAGTCGCAGCCACGGAGCGCCTTCGGCAGATCCCAGTTCCACGCCATCTCCAGCCCGTGGCCGAGGCCGTGCACGCACTGGAAGCGGAGCCAGTGGTCGGTGCCGTCCGGGGAGATCCGTTCGCACAGCTCCACCACGCGAAGCGAGTCCACCGCCTCGGCCGTGAGGTAGGCCTGCACGACGCCGTGGTAGCAGCCCGACTGGTAGAGGACGTTGCAGCTCTTGAAGACCGCGGCGACGTCGTCGCCCGGGCGCCAGGCGCGGATCCCGATCACGTGGGTGAGCGAGTGGCCGTGCGCTTCGACGCTCCGGTCGCCGGCGCCGAGGGCTGCGAGCGTGCCAAGGGCGAGGCGCACCCGACCGCTGTCCGCAATCGCGAGGAAGGTCGCCTCGAGGCAGTCGCGCTTGGCGTCGGCAGTCTCGAGGTCGCAGCGGTCGGCGACGAGGTCGGCGAGGCGCGTCGTGTCACCGGTCGCGATCGTCGTGGCCAGTAGCGTCCGGAACGCCTCCGGCGATTCCTGCGCCACGTTGGCGCCGCAGGCGCCGACGAGCAGCGCGGCAGCGAGTCCCAGGGTCCGCGTCATCCCTCGCCCTTTCGTGTCCAGCGGGTGGCATCGCGAGTCTCCACCTTCTGCATCATCCGGTCGAAGGCCGCCTCGAGGTCGATTCCCTCGCGGTTCGCCATGCAGATCAGCACGAAGAGGATGTCGGCCATCTCCATCGCGAGATCGCCCTCGGGTTCCTCGGCCTTCTTGGTCTTCTGCCCGAACCGGTGGTTCACCTCGCGCGCGAGCTCGCCGACCTCCTCGCTGAGGCGCGCGAGGTTGGTCAGCGGGTGGAAGTAGCCGGCCTCGAACTGCGAGATCCAGGCGTCGACGCGGGACTGATGCACGGCAAGGGACATGGCAGAGATCCGAGATCGGTGATCGGAGACAACGGGGGAAAGTAAACAGTGAACGGTGAACGGGAGGGCCCGTTCACCGTTCCAGAACCTGCTCCCTCGGATCTCGGATCACCGATCTCCGATCTCGCCTCAATAGCTCGGCACGTTGTCCGCCCGCGCGTTCGGGATCTTGGTCCAGCCGGCGAAGGCGGTCAGCGCGCGCGTCACGGCGCACTTCGAGTACTGGAAGGTCTTGTTGCCGTTGATGAGGTTGTCGGGGAAGACGACGTCAGGGTTGTTCGGGTCGTCGTTGTTGAGCCCCGCGAACACCGACCCGGTCCAGGTCGAGTTGCCGTTGACGGTCATCTTCCCGCCCACGAGGACGAGGCCGTCCCAGGTGAAGGCGTTGCCGCTGGTGGCGAAGTCGCCGGTGACGACCAGGATGCCGTGGCCGGGGGCGTTGCTGGTGTACGCCGGCCCGCCGGCATTGTCGACCAGCAGGATCGGCCACGGCTGCTGCGTCTTCGGCGGGAAGGCGAAGTCGTTGAAGTCGTCGGTGTTGTTGGTCGGAGGCACGCGCACCACGTTGGGCAGGCTGCCGACCATCGAAGTCACGTTGTCCCAGACGAAGCCGAGCTGGTCCAGGGCGTCGGCGAGCGTGCCCATGTCCACGATCGTGTTGCCGGCCGAGCCGTAGATCTGCGGCGGGTTCTGGTTGCCGCTCTTCTCGAAGTCCGAGGCATCGACCATCTGGAGGCCCGGCACCCAGTTCGAGGAGGCCTGCTGCACCCCGTCGCAGGTGTCGCGACCGTCGTAGGTCGCCGGCTGGCCCTGCTGGTCGATGCCGTTGAGCGAGGTCAGCGCGGCCGTCCCGTTGAGCGTCGCCTCGCTCCACTCGACCAGCTGCGTCACCGAGCGGTACGCGCGGGCTGCGCGGGCGTCGTAGCGATTCCCCGTCGTCCAGCCGGTCGAGGTCACCGCGTAGAGCGACGGGACGTTGCCGGTCTTCGCCCGCAGCCGCCGGATCCGCACCGCTGCCGTGCCGCCGGGCACGTTCACGTTGGAGCTGTCGGGGAAGGAGGTCGGCTCCGTGGTGCGCACGGTCAGGTAGCGATCGACGCCGTTCTGCGCCACGGCGTAGGCATCGACGGCCGCAACCTGGTCGAGCGTCGTCCGGCGGTCGCCGCTGGTGCGCACGAAGGCCGCGACCACCGCCACCGTCAGCAGCAGGATCAGCAGCAGCGAGGTCGCCAGGGTGACGCCGCGACGGTCGGAAGGATGGAAACGGGGCTGCATCGAAACCTCCGCGCTCAGTTGCGTCGGTTGGTGAAGTAGATGGACGTCGTCAGGTCGGTCGAGACGGTCTGGGTTGCGAGGCGCGGGTTCCGCTCCGAGCGTCCCGGCATCCCGACCTGGATCCCGACGAGGTTGGTGATCGGCACCGGCGCGGTACCGGTCGCTGTCTCGGGGGCCGCGCGCGTGAAGAAGGCGAACGCCGCCGTCCCGAGGAACGGGCCGCCGACCTCGACCGCCACGTTGCCGTCGCCCACCAGCACCGTGCGGAAGAGGGCGCGCTGCCCGTGGACCGTCGACGTGCCGTAGCTGTACTCGATCCGCCGGTAGAGCACGACCGGGGTGCCCGCCACCGGCTCCGCCGGCGGGGTCGCCGGCTGCGGCAACTGGACGATCGTCGCGCCCGGCACCACCTCGATCGCGGGTGTCGCGCCGGTGCACGCCGTGCTGCTCCCGACCACGCTCCGTCCGGCGATGGTGTACGGCGTGAAGACGCCACCGACGCCGCGGATCGCGTACCCGGCGTGCCCCGCCTCGTCGAACTGGGCCGGGTCGACCGGCAGGACCTGCACGACGTAGTTGGTGCCGTTGACGCCGCAGAACACGCCGAGGGCGTAGGGCACGCGGATCCGGAGCAGCGTCGTCGACGCCGCCTCCACGCCCCAGTCGGGGTCCACCATCCGGAGATCGGAGGTGAGGATCGCCTGGGCGCTGCGCGCCGCACTCCGGGCGTCGCGCTCGGCCGTGAGGCGCTCCGAGAACTTGCTCTGCCCGACGAGCAGCGAGATGAGGGACGCGCCGATGATCGCGGCCACCAGCATCGCGATCAGCAGTTCGACGAGGGAGACACCGCGACGCGTGCTCATGGGGCGAACGGATTCCCGCTGCCCGCGCGCAGCGTCCGGGTGATGATCACGGTGTCGGCGGGGACGCCGCGGCCGGTCGGCGGCGCGACCACGATGCGGACCCGCGCCGAGTCGGTGTGGGTCGTGATGGTGACCGTCTGCGTGAAATTCGTCTGGTCGCGGGTGACCGTCCGGGTCGTCGTGCCCGCCGCGAGCGACGTGGTCGGCACGGCCGACACGAGCGAGACGGCGGCGTTCATCACCGCGTTGCGCGCGGCGACGAGGCGGCCGGTCCGGCCGCTGCGCGAGGCATTCAGCATCCCGCCCGCCAGCCCGGCGGCCACGATCGAGAGGATGACGATCGAGATCAGGATCTCGATCAGCGTGAAGCCGCCGCGGGCGCGTCGGGACGTGTGGATCATGGGGGCAACAGGCGCGGACGCCCGCCTCGCGACAGGGTGACGGTACGGCTGTAGCCGTAGCGGGAGGTCAGCGTCACGGCGAGCGTGTCCGAGACGATCCCGCTGGGGAAGATCACCACCGAATCCCGGCTCAGGGCCAGCGTGCCGACCTCCAGGCCGCTGCCGGCCCCGAGGAAGCGACGCACGCGCACCGAATCGGCCAGTCCGCGATCGCGCACCAGCAGGGTGAGGCCCGGGCAGTCGCAACGGATCACCACCGGACGGCGGCTCCTCGCGGCGAGCGCGGAGGCCTGCTCGAGGTCGCCGACGACGACCGAGGCAGCCTGGGTCACCTTCGAGCGCGCCACGGTCTCGCCGATCTTCGGGAAGGCGATCGCGGCGAGGATCGCGATCACGACCACCACGATGAGGAGCTCGAACAGCGTGAACCCCGCCCGCGCCTCGGGGCGCGGGCGGATCCGGGTCATCGGATGGGGGCGAGGGCAAGCCATCGGTACCTTCGTTCCGTCGGGGGCTGCCCTGCGGCAGCCCAGTACTCCCTAATGTATCGGTTTTCCGCCGCCTCGAGTGTAGGGGACACCGCAAGACGAGATGTTGATCTCAGTAACTGGGCCAGTTGTCGACCCAGGCATTGGTCATCCGCTGCCACCCGCCAAAGCGAGCCATCGCCGAGGCGATATGACAGGAGTGGTACTGAAACGTCTTGGTGCCGTTGCCGAGGGTCTGCGTGCTGACCGTCTGACCGAGCTTGATGTTGAGCCCTGAATAAGTCGCGCCCAGCACGGTGTTGTTGCCGTTCGACGTGAGCCTCCCCCCGACGAGGACGATGCCGCTCCACTTGGTGTTGCCGTTCATCGTCAGGTCACCGGTCACGATCAGGATCCCTTGGCCGGCAGGGCTCGGGACGTCGCTGTTGTTCAGCGTCTTGTTGCCCTCGACGAAGACGATCGGCCAGTTGGTGCCAC
>DASTAN010000216.1:0-5427 GCA_035712665.1 Gemmatimonadales bacterium | reverse complement strand
CCGCCGGTGCCGGGGATGCGATCCTGCAGGAACTGGAAGCCGGGGAGCCCCGCCTCGTCGAAGGCAACGTGATCCGTGCTGCCGAGACTCTGGTTCGAGACCATCGTCATCCCGAGGTCGCGGAACGGCTGCATCCAGCCGGTGAGCATCGTGCGCGCGGCCTCGTTGCCCTGCAGGTAGATGCCGCGATACTGCCCCGCGCCGTAGTCCTGGTTGAAGTACGCCGAGAGCCGTGCATGCGCGGCCGTCGGCGGCGCCAGGGAGTCGCCGACCCGCCCGAAGTGCTGCCGGACGTACGCGCGCGACCCGAAGAGTCCCTGCTCCTCGCCGGCCCAGAGCGCCACGCGGATCGTGCGACGCGGCTTGGCCCCCACCGCCTTGAGAATCCGCATCGCCTCGAGCGCCACCGCGACGCCGGAGGTGTTGTCGCTCGCGTTCGGCGAGCCGTGCCAGGTGTCGAAGTGCGCGCCCAGCATCACGACCTCGTCGCGCAGGTCGCTGCCGGGAATCTCGCCGACAAGGTTCATCGCCTGCTCGGGCGCCGCGCCGAAGCGGTTGCGCACCGTGACCTCGACGCGCACCGGAATGCCGCGACGGAGGATGCGATGCATCCGGTTGTAGTGCTCGGGGGTGATCGCGACGATCGGCGGCATCGCCTCGGCCCCGGCGCGTGACCAGGTGTCCGCACGCGAGCCGGGACGCGAAAAGCCGCGCACCGCCCCGAGCCAGCCGCTCTCCGACTGCAGCACCACCGCGACCCCTTCGGCCTGGTAGAAGCGCAGCTTCTGCTCGTTCGACACCAGCAGCGGGTTGCGGACCGTCCGAGCCGGCGTGGGGCGCGGCGGCGTGATCACCACGCGCTCCAGCGCCTCGAGTTCCGCGTCCGTGCGGCGCGGGACGCCGTTCACCAGCGACGTCAGGTCGACCACGGCCGGCGGCGTGATCAGCACCGCCTTGCCACGGAGCGTGCCGCGCAGCGCGTCGAGGTCGGCCTCGGTCTGCGGCTCGACGATCACGGCCTCGGCCGTCACCGTGCCGTCGGTGCCGCGGGTGTGCGCGATCGGGTAGCCGACCATCGGCGAGTAGTCGGGCGCCAGCATGTGCACCGAGACGTACTCGTTGTCCCAGCGCTGGCCGAAATCCATGAACGGTTCGGCCGCGACGTTCACGAGGCCGAGGCGGCGCATCTCGTCGAGCGCCCACGCCTGCGCGCGGCTCATGTCATCGGACAGCGTGAGCCGGGCGCCGAGGACGTCGGCGATGTAGCTCTCGTACTCCATCACGCGCGACCGCTGGAGCCCCTCGGTGCGGATCTTCGCGACCATCACCGGGTCGGTGTCGCCCGGGTCGAGCGAGGCGGCCCCGAGGGTGAGGAGGAGGGACGCGGCGGCGAGTGAACGAACGACAGGAGGCATGACACCCTCTCCCGCGGTCACGCGGGTCGGGAGGCGATCGGGGGCGATACAGCTACGGCGCGATGAGGGCCTTGAACCGCGGCTCGTTGCGGAGCGAGGTGAACGCCGGATCCATGGCGAGCCAGGCCTTCGACGTGTGCCACGGCATCTTGACGAGGCGCTCGAGGGCATCGAGGGCGGCGGCGTTGCGCCCGAGCGCCGTATTCACCCGGGCGAGGATCTGCACCTCGTACGCCGCCTGGTTGCCGCTCTGATCCGGCACGAGCTCAAGCGCCCGCGTGGCTTCCGCGACCGCCTCGTCGCCTCGCCCGACATAGGCGAGCAGCACGGCGTACAGGGCGCGGAGCTGGGAGTCCTCGGGCGAGGCGTCCACCTGCGCCTTCGACGGTGCGAGGGCCGAATCGGCGTAGGCGCGGCCCAGCACGCGGTTGCCGGCGTCCCAGTGCGCCACGGCCAGGGCCTGACCCCACCAGGCCCGATCCCCGTCGAAGGCGGCCGGGGTGAGGCGGAAGAGGAGCCCGCGATCCGCGTCATCGAGCACCCACGACATCTCGAGGTAGCCCGCGAAATACGCCGCGATGCTTGGGGCGGAGAAGCCCCGCTGCTTGGCAGCCGCAATCACCCGGCGCGCACCGGCGAGGTCGCCCTTGCCGACGTGGGCGATCGCCTGCCATTGGACCACGTTCAGGTCGTTGCGCTCCATCTCCAGGAGCTGCTCGCTGACGTCGATCGCTTCGTCGTGCTGGCCGGCGTAGACGAGTGCGGTCTGCACGCTGCCGAGAATCGCCGCGGATCGCGGATCGAGCTCGCGGGCGTGCTGATAGAGCGCCAGCGCCTCGGCGACCTTGCCCTGCGCCATCGCCCGCCCCGCGGAGCGCGACACGACCCTCGGGTTGTCCGGGTCGAGCCGGGTCGCCGTCTCGAACGCCGCCTCGGCGCGAGACGGATTCCGCTCCACCGTCGTGTAGTAGCCGGCAGTGGCCAGGTGCGCGGCGGGAAGATTCGGCTTGAGGGCGAGGGCGCGTTCCATCGCCACCTTCGCGCGCTGGGCACTCACGGGATCGCGCGACCCGTTGCCGTAGACGCTCGTCATGCTCTGGGCCAGCAGTGCCCAGGCTTCCGCGAAGGTCGAGTCGAGCGCGACCGCCTGCTCCAGCAGTGCCGCTCGCTCGCGTTGCGGCTGGGCTGACACGTCGACGATCGCACGAGCCCGGAGATACAGATTCCACGCGGGAATGCTCTCGGTCGGCCGCTCGGCGAGCTGCTCCTCCTCGGCCTGCCCAAGGGCCGCGCCCAGCGCGCCGGCCACGCGCGAGGCGATCTGCGACTGCACTGCGAAGAGATCCGCCGCACCGCCCTCGAACGAGTCCTGCCACTTCGTGGTGCCCGTCGTCCCGTCGATCACCTCGGGGACGACCTGCACGCGACGCGCATCGCCAGTGCCGATCCAGCGTACGCGCCCGGTCAGCAGCACGTCGGCGCCGAGCTCCTTGGCGATCTCCTGCGGCGACTTGGTCGAGTTGCGGTAGAGTTCGGTCGAGGTCGAGGCGAGCACGGTGAAGCCCTTGATGCGCGACAGCTTGCCGCGCACCTCGTCGATGATCCCCTCCGCCGCGACCGCATCATCGCCCTCCCCCTGCACCGAGAACGGCAGCACGGCCACGCGGAGGCCGCGTTCGGCCTCGGACGCAGTCGCCGTCGCGTCGCCACGCACCCCGCGCATCGCGAACCAGCCGCCACCAAGGACCACGACGACCGCCGCCGCGATCGCGGGCACGATCCACCTCGGTCGCGCCGCAGCCGGCGCCGCGAGCGGCATACGTGCCGCCGTGGCTCCGCTCGTCGCGGTCCCCTCGAGCGCCGCGAGTGCGTCGCGGAGGGCGGCCGCATCGGCGTGCCGCGCCGCCGGGTCGCGCGCCATCGCGGTGGCGATCACCTCGGCCACGGCCGGCGAGACGTCTGGCCGCAGCTGCGTCACCGGGCGCGCCGTCTCGGTGAGGCTCCGCGCCAGGATCGCCTGCGGCGTCGGCCCCGCGAACGGCGGCTCGCCAGCCAGCATCTCGTAGAGGATCGCGCCGATGGCATAGACGTCCGAGCGTCCGTCGATGTCGGGGCTCCCCATCGCCTGCTCGGGGCTCATGTACTGCGGGGTGCCGATCGCGAAGCCGGTGCGCGTGATCGCCTGCTCGCTGGTGCCGAGGACGCGCGCGATGCCAAAGTCGGCGACTAGCGCGTGCCCCTCGCCGAGGAGGATGTTCGCCGGCTTGAGGTCGCGATGCACGATCCCCTGGCGATGGGCGTAGGCCACCGCCTCCGCGATCTCGCGGGCGAGGCGCACCGCCTCCGCCGTCGGCAGCTGCTTGAGCCGCGCGAGCCGCCCGTGCAGCGACTCGCCCTCGACATACGGCATCACGTAGTAGAGCATCCCGTCGGCCGACCCCGAGTCGTACATCGGGAGGACGTGGGGATGGTTGAGCCGCGCGGCGATGCCGACCTCGCGCAGGAAGCGATCGGAGCCGAGCGTGGCGGCGAGCTCGGGGCGCATCACCTTGAGCGCGACCTGCCGCCGGTGCTTCAGGTCCTCGGCGAGGAAGACCGTCGCCATCCCGCCCTCTCCGACGATCCGCTCGATGCGATAGCGATCGGCGAGCAGGCGACGCACGCGCGCGACCTCGACCTCGCCGGTCGGCATCGTGCGCGCGGGAACGCCCGGTTCGGTCGGGGTGGCGCGACCGCACTGCATGCAGAATTGGGCTTCTGCAGGCAGCGCAGCACCGCAGGCGGGGCAGGCGCGTTCAGGAATGGTCATCGGGATCCCCCAAACTACGCCCTTCGGGACGATTCCGGAATGGCACCGCCGTGCAGGGTCGGGGTACCTTTCGGGCATCCCCTCACAGTCCGCCGGGAGTCCCGATGCGTCGCCTCGCCGCACCGCTTGTCGTCCTGCTCGCCGCGGTACCGCTCGCGGCGCAGCTCCCCGCCCCACTCCAGCGCCCGGACATCGTCACGAAGCTTGCGGCACTGGAGCCGAAGGTCATCGCCTGGCGACGCGACATCCACCAGCACCCCGAGCTTGGCAATCGCGAGACCCGCACCGCCGCGATGGTGGCGGCCCACTTGAAGAGCCTCGGCATCGAGGTCCAGACCGGGGTCGCCCACACCGGCGTCGTGGGGCTGTTGCGCGGCGGCAAGCCCGGGCCGGTGGTCCTGCTCCGCGCCGACATGGACGCGCTGCCCGTGACCGAGCGGAACGACCTGCCGTTCAAGTCCACGGTGCGCACCGTCTACAACGGCGTCGAGACCGGCGTGATGCACGCCTGCGGCCACGACACCCACGTGGCAATCCTGATGGGGGTCGCCGAGCTGCTGGCCGGGATGCGGAGCGAGATCCCCGGCACGGTGAAGTTCGTCTTCCAGCCGGCGGAGGAGGGCCCGCCGCCGGGCGAACAGGGCGGCGCCGAGCTGATGGTGAAGGAAGGGGTGCTCGACGGACCGACGGTGGATGCCGCCTTCGCGTTGCACATCTGGTCACAGGGGGCGCTCGGGCACATCTACTACACCCCGAACGGGATGTGGGCCGGCGTGGATGACATGCGCATCCTCGTGAAGGGGCGCCAGACCCACGGCGCATACCCCTGGGATGGCGCCGACCCGGTCGTCGCCTCCGCGCACATCATCACCGCGCTGCAGACGATCGTGAGCCGCGAGCAGAAGCTGACCGATCGCCCGGCCGTGGTGACCGTCGGCAAGATCAGCGGCGGCACGCGATCGAACATCATCCCCGAGCAGGTCGAGCTGATCGGCACCCTGCGCTCGTTCTCGGTCGAGGATCGCGCGCGCATCCACGCCAGCGTGCGGCGCATCGCGAGCAGCGTCGCCGAGGCGCTCGGCGTCACGGTCGAGGTGCAGATCCCGCACACGGCAAGCTACCCCGTGACCGTGAACGATCCGGCGCTCACTGCGCAGATGGTGCCGGTGCTCGAGGCGGTCACCGGCCCGGGGAAGACGATCC
>DASTAN010000215.1:0-6869 GCA_035712665.1 Gemmatimonadales bacterium | reverse complement strand
AGGGGTGAAGGGTGAGGGGTAAGGGGTGAGGGGTGGGGGGTGAGGGGTGAGGGGTGACAAGGCGGAAAGCGACGAGGGGGTAGGCTCCGTGTTGGAACCCACCCCCTCACCCCTCACCCCTTACCCCTTACAGCCTGAGGCCTGAGGCCCCGTCAGAACGTCGCGCTCAGCCCGCCCATCACGCGACGACCGATGACGGCGCCGCCGAACAGCTGGTAGCGCTGCTGGTCGAAGATGTTGGTGCCGATCGCGAAGACGCGGTAGCGCGGCGTGAGCTGGTAGCCGATGTTCGCGTTGATGAACTGCGAGTCCGGCACGCGGCCGACGAAGACGCCGGCGGCCCAGTTGTACGCGGCAACGAAGCGGCCCGAGATCGAGGCGTCGAAGCCGTTCTCGCCGCCCTCGTACGACAGGGTCATCGTCGCCTTGCGGTCCGGCGTGTTCGGCAGCAGCTGGTCGCCCGCCTGCTGGCTCTTCACGGTGAAGTTGAAGTACGAGAACGAGCCGTCGAGGCGGAGCGTGTTGCTCAGCTGGTAGCCGAGGCCGATGTCGAAGCCGGTCTGGTTGACCTCGCCCTCGTTGGTGTACGAGACGACGATCGCGGTCTGGTCGTTCTCGACGCGGGTGAGGCCCGCGCCCGCGAGCCGCGTCGCCGGGTTGGCGAGCAGCGTGGTGCGCACCGCCGTCTCGAGCGCCGCGCGCGCCTGCGCCGGTACCGCGGCCGGGGCGGTCCACGCGCCGAACTCCGGATTCACCCCCGGGAGGAGGTCGGTCACGAAGTCCTTGATGTTGTTGCGGTAGATGTCGACGGTGAGGTAGACCTTGTCGCTCAGCGCGCCCTTGTAGCCGAGCTCGTAGCCGGTGGTCTTCTCGACGGTGAGGTCGGCGTTGCCGCGCGCCTGCACCGGGACCGCCCCGCTGTTGGTGAAGAGCTGGCCCTGCGGGACGCCGGCGAGCGCGGGGCCGAGCTGGGCGTTGGCGCGGAGACCGGCCTCGAGCGCCGCGAGGTTCGCCGGGGCACCCGCCGCCACGCGGAGGAAGAACTCCGAGTAGTTCGGCGTCTGGAACGCGCGGTTGTACGTGAAGCGGAAGCCGTGGTTCGGGTCCGGCGCGTAGACGACGCCGAGCTTCGGCGAGAACTGGCCCTCGAAGAGGTCACCCTCGTCGTAGCGCGCCGCACCGACCAGGCGGAGCTTCGGGTCGAGCTCGTACTCGAGCTGCCCATAGACCGAGTAGGTGGCGTCCGACCGGTCGTCGTTCTCGAGACCCATCAGGGTCCCGAAGGTGTTGACGTTGGTCTGCCGGAACGACGCGCCGCCGACCAGCTTCAGCTTGTCGTCGAGGAAGCGCTCGTTGCCCTGCGCCTCGATGTGCATGATGTCCGACTTCTCGAGGAGGCCGGCGCCCGAGGCGAGCGAGTACTGCGAGTCGATCGACTCACGGCGGTTGATGAAGCCGAGGACGTTCCAGCGGTCGCTGTTGTAGGCGACGCGGCCGTAGGGCTTCCGGCCGTGGGCGACCTGCACGCGGCCGATGCCGGTGACAAGGACCTCGTTCTTCACGTCCGAGATGCCGCCCTCGACCGTCACCACGCCGCCATTGTCGAAGTAGCGATCGAGACGGGCCGACCCGTACATCGCGGTGATCGGGTCGCGATCGCCGACGGCGGCGCCGCCCGGGCGGGTTTCCTGGCCGATGAGCGGCCGGATCTCGCGCGAGGCGTTGACGGTGAACTGGTTGATGTCGATCGCGTCGGTGTACTCGCGCCGGATGTCGAGGCCGTCGGTGCTCGTGCGCGAGCGGGTCCAGGTGTCGTTCGTCGAGTAGCCGCCGTTCACGCGGAGGCCCCAGCGGCCCTGGCCGAAGAGGCCGGCCCAGCGGAGGTCGCCCTTGAACGACTCGAGCTCGCCGCCCGAGAGCGAGATCTTCCCGCCGGGCGATTCGCGCGGGGACAGCGTGCGCATGTCGACGACGCCGGCGAAGGCGTTGGCGCCGTAGAGCGCCGAGCCCGGGCCGCGCACCAGCTCCATCGACGACAGCTCGTCCATCGCGACCGGCAGGGTGTTCCACTCCTGCGAGCCGAGGAACGCGATCGCGAGGTCACGCCCGTCGAGCAGCGTCAGCACGCGCCGGTTGAGCGAGGAGTTGAAGCCGCGGGCGTTGATGTTGAAGTCGTTGACGCCGCTCTGCACGATGTCGACGCCCGGGGCCTGCGCCAGCGCGAGCGGCGCCTGGCCGGTCGCGGAGATGCTCTGGAGGACGCGCGGCTCGATCGCCGTCACGGCTGCCGGCGCCTCGACGATCCGCTCCGGCTCGCGCGAGGCCGCGCTCACGGTGAGGTCGGCGAGCGAGACGGCCTGCGGCTCCATCACCGCGTCGAGCGTCATGTCGCCCGTGACGGTGACCTTCTTCTCCTGCGGGGCATAGCCGAGCCACCGGAAGACGAGCGTCTGCTCGCCGGTCGGGACGCGCTGGATGGTGTACTTGCCGCTCGCGTTGGTGGCGGTGGAGTTGTTGGTCCCCTTCAGGGTGACCGTGACACCGGAGAGCGCGCCGCCGCCGGCACTGGTGACGGTGCCGCGAATCGTCGCGACCTGCTGGGCCATCGCCGAACCGACGCTGCCAAGCAGCGCGAGCAGGGTGAGGGCCGGAACCCGAACGTTCCTCAGGAACATACGGAGAACCTCAAATGAGATGGAAAGGGGGGTGGACCTACCCGCCGGTTGGGTACCGGGGTTGTATCAAGATGGCGACGAAGTCAGCATCCGGGAAGATACCCGGCGGGGAATGCGGAGATCCGAGATCGGAGATCAGCGATCGGAGGGCGCCACCAACCCCCTCCGATCTCCGATCACTGATCTCCCATCTCGGTCAGTCGTCGGACCACCTCGCCCGCCGGCAGGATCTCCCGGATCGCGGCGACGCTGCGTCCGGCCTGCCACACCTCGGGGCGGCGGCCGTCGGCGCCGAGCGACTGCTTGAAGCGGTACAGGGACCGGAGCGCGTACCAGGTTCGCATCCAGTGGCGGGTCCGTCGCCCCTGCAGCATCCGCTTCGCGAACCAGCCGGCCCGCGTGCCCATCCGGTCGACCGCGGCCGTCCGGATCACCGCCACCGGCACCCCGGTGATCCGTTCCGAGAGCACGATGTCATCTGCGTCCGCGTCCAGGATGGCTTGCTTGTAGGCCGTCGAGGCGGTGCACTCGGTCGTCGCGATGAAGCGAGTGCCGCACTGCACGGCCGCGTAGCCGATCGCGAGCATCGCGCGATAGCCGGCTGCATCGCCCACGCCGCCGGCCCCCACGATGGGCAGGCCGAAGGGGGCAAGCTCGTCGAAGAGTGCGCGCGGGTCGCGGCCTCCCGCGTGCCCGCCTGCCTCGCGGTTCACGGCGATGAGCCCGTCGACGCCGGCCTCGACCCCCTTCGCCGCCCACTTCGCCTCGGTGACATCGTGATAGACGACCCCGCCCATCGGCCGCACGCGCTCGACCACCCAGCGCGGGTTGCCGAGCGAGGTGAGGAAGAAGCGCACCCCTTCCTCGAGCGCGATGGTGATCCACTGCTCCATCCGTGCCCGATAGGCCTGGTTCGATCCCTCGATCAGGCAGTTCATCCCGATCGGGCGATCGGTGCGCGAGCGGATGAAGCGCAGCCCCTCGCGGAAGTCCCAGCCGTGCACGTACGTCAGCGCGATCGGCTGCACGATGCCGAGCGCCCCGGCGGCACTCACGGCCGCGACGAGCTCGGGATTCGAGCACGGATACATCGGGCCGCAGATGAGCGGCCGCTCGACGCCGGCGTGCGCGAGGAAGCGCGCCGTGGCCTCGCTCGTCATCGCCCCGGCACCGGGGCCAGCAGCCAGTGCACCGTCGCCTCGGCCACCGCCTCGCCGCTGGCATCGTGGATCGTGGCGGTCACCTGGGTGGGCATCGCCTGCGTCACGCGGGGCGGGGCCACGGTGCTCGTCGCCATCAGCGGTCCGCGCGCCTTCTTGAGGTAGCGGATCTCGAGGCCGGTCACGATGCCGCGCACGTCATCGCCCGCCGCCGTGAGCATCGCGAGGCCGCTGGTGAGCTCGGCGAGATTCACCAGGGCGATCGCGTGGACGCTGCCCAGATGGTTGCGCACCGCACGCCGGTCGCGGAGCGAGAGCACCGCGCTCCCCGGGGCGAGGGCCTCGACCCGCGCGCCGATCGAGCCGGAATAGGGGACGAGGCGGCCGACCAGCCACGAGAAGAGCGCGCGACCGCCGGGGTAGCGGCTCAAGGCGGCGAAGCGGGCGGGGAGGGTCGAGGGACGGAAGGCCATCATTAGAATGTATCGGAAGCGTTTCCCTGCCGCCCTCCTTCTCTCCAGCCAGGACATCCCTCGATGCGTCGTGGTGCCTTGCCGCTTGCCGTGCTGCTGGTTGCGTCGTGCGCGCGTTCCGCGCCGACCGCCACTCCCTCGCCTCGCCCCGCCCCGGCGGCGGCGACCACCCCCGCCGCACCGGCGCGGACACCGACCGGGCCGCAGCCGTACGACAAGGTGGTGCCGAAGACGGCCACGACCGATGCCGGCGTGCTCACGGTGCATCGCGACGGCACGAAGATCCTGCTCGAGATCCCCGATTCGCTGCTCGGGCGGGACATGCTCTGGCTGACGCGCCTCGCCGCGGCGCCGGAGGATCTCTCGCCGTTCCTGAACGCCGGCTCCAACGTGAACGAGCAGCTGGTGCGCTTCGAGCGCGAGGGCGACCGGATCCTGCTCCGCGCCGTCGGTACGCGCTACGTCGCGGCCGATTCGCTGCCGATCGCGCGCTCGGTGGCGGCGAACACCTTCGCACCGATCCTCCGGAGCTTCGCGGTCGCGGCTCGCCGTCCCGACTCGACGGCCACCGTGGTCGACGCAACCTCGTTCCTCGACGACGATGTCGCCGCGCTCAGCGGACTCTCGGCCGGGCAGCGGACGCAGTTCCGGGTGCGGCGTCTCGACCCGGCGCGCTCGTACGTCGCGAGCATCAAGTCCTT
This sequence comes from Gemmatimonadales bacterium, assembly GCA_035712665.1. GTDB lineage: Bacteria > Gemmatimonadota > Gemmatimonadetes > Gemmatimonadales > GWC2-71-9 > Palsa-1233. The sequence continues at coordinate 1,860 of DASTAN010000215.1, read as the reverse complement.
CCCGCTCAATCTCGAGGTGCGCCAGGTGCAGACGTTCGACGCGGCCGAGCCGCCGTCGCAGTCGAGCACCGCGACGCTCTCGCTGCAGGTTGCGCAGTCGCTGGTGCTGCTGCCGAAGGAGCCGATGCGGCCGCGGTTCGCCGATCCGCGGGTGGGGTGGTTCACGCTCACGCAGGTCGACTTCGGGTCGACGGCGCTCAAGGCCGCCACGCGCACGCTGCTCCAGCGGTGGCGGCTCGAGCCGAAGGATCCGGCCGCGTATGCCCGCGGCGAGCTGGTCGAGCCGGTGAAGCCGATCATCTTCTACCTCGACCCGGGGACGCCGACCGAGTGGCGTGAGTACATCCGCCAGGGGGTGAACGACTGGGCGAAGGTGTTCGAGTCGGCCGGGTTTCGGAACGCGATCGAGGCGCGCGACCCGCCGTCACCCGCGGAGGATCCCGAGTTCGACCTCGATGACGTGCGCTACTCGTCGGTGCGCTATGTCGCGAACCTGACCCGCAACGCGATGGGACCGAGCGTCGCCGATCCGCGCACGGGCGAGATCATCGAGAGCGACATCATCTGGTACCACAACCACCTGCGCTCGTACCGCAACCGCCTCATGGTCGAGACCGGCGCGGCGAACGCCGACGCGCGCACCCTGCAGATGAAGCCCGAGCTGATCGGCGAGACGGTCCGCCAGGTGATCGCGCACGAGATCGGTCACGCGGTCGGGCTGCCGCACAACATGATCGGTTCGTCGTCGTTCCCGGTGGATTCGCTCCGCTCGCCGAGCTTCACGGCACGGTACGGCGTGTCGCCGTCGATCATGGACTACGCCCGGCAGAACTACATCGCGCAGCCGGGTGATGGCGTCACGCGCTTCGTGCGGATGATGGGGCCGTACGACCACTACGCCGTGAACTGGGGCTATCGCGTGATCCCGACCGCGGCGACCCCGGAGGCCGAGCGGCCGACGCTCGACCGCTGGATCCGCGAGAAGGCCGACGATCCGCGCTACCGCTTCAACAACGCAACCGGCCTCGATCCGCGGGCCCAGACCGAGGACATCGGCGACGATCCGGTGCGGGCGTCGCGCTTCGGGATGATGAACCTGCGTCGCGTCGCCCCGCAGCTTCCGGCGTGGACGGCGACGCCGGGCGAGTCGTGGGCCGACCTGGGCGAGCTGTATGGCGAGCTGGTGAGCTCGTACGCGCGCTACGTGGGGCACGTGGTGACGGTGGTCGGCGGCGTGCACTTCGACTTCCTCGCGACCGACCAGCCGGGGGCGAGCTATCGTCCCGTCCCGGCCGCGCAGCAGCGCGCGGCGGTGCGCTTCCTCGCGGAGGAAGTCTTCACGACGCCGACCTGGCTGGTGGACCCGGCCCTGCTGCGCCGCATCGAGGGGACGGGCGCGCTCGATCGCGTGCGCACGCAGCAGGCGTCGGTGGTGAATGCGCTGCTCGACCCGGCGCGCCTGCATCGGATGCAGGAGGCGGTGACGCTCGACGCCGCGGCCTACGCCCCGGCCGAGCTGCTGGCGAACGTGCGCGCGGCGATCTGGGGCGAGCTCGCGCGCGGCGGCACGATCGATCCGTGGCGGCGCCAGCTGCAGCGTGCGCACGTCGAGCGACTGCTGTCGCTCGCGACGGCCGATGCCGCGACCGCGCGCGGTCCCGACCCGAAGACGGCGGAGGCGCGCCCGCTGGCGCGGGCCGAGCTGGTGGCGCTGCAGGCGGCGCTGCGCAGTGCCCGGGGCGGCGACGCCGCGACGGCGGCGCATCGCGCCGAGGTGACGGCGAGGATCGCGGAGGGACTGGACCCCGAGTAAGGGAGATCAGCGATCGGAGATCGGAGATCGGAGGTTGCAGCCTCTGA
>DASTAN010000214.1:0-10132 GCA_035712665.1 Gemmatimonadales bacterium | reverse complement strand
ATCGACGCCTTCAACGCGATCCTCAAGAAGGCCCAGGAACTCGGGGCATCCGACGTCCATATCTCGGCGGGCGGGCCGTATCGGCTCCGCCTCAAGGGGCAGATGATGGGCGTGACCGGCGTGGCGCCGCTCACCCCGGCGGACACGGCGGCCATCGCCGGCGAGATCATGCTGAAGGCGAAGAAGGCGACGCCGGACGGACTCGAGGAGGCGCTCCGCACCCTCAAGGACGTCGACTGCTCGTACTCGATCCCCGGGGTCGGGCGCTTCCGCGTGAACCTCTGCTCGCAGCGCGGGACGATCTCGGCCGTGCTCCGCGCCATCGCCGACAAGGCGCCGGACTTCGCCACCCTCGGTCTCCCCGAGGTGATCGGCGAGATCGCCCTCGAGGAGCGCGGCCTGGTGCTGCTCACCGGCACGACCGGCTCGGGCAAGTCGACCACCCTCGCCTCGATGGTCGCCTTCGTGAACCAGCAGAAGGCCGGGAAGATCATCACCATCGAGGACCCGATCGAGTTCGTGCACCGCGACGCCAAGTGCAACGTGGTGCAGCGCGAGCTCGGCGCCGACACCGACTCCTTCGAGCACGCACTCCGCGCGGCGCTCCGCCAGGACCCGGACATCATCCTGGTCGGCGAGATGCGTGACCGCGCCACGATCGACATCGCGCTCAAGGCGGCGGAGACCGGCCACCTCGTCTTCTCGACGGTGCACACCACCGACGCGCAGCGGACCATCGCGCGCCTGATCTCGGTCTTCGACGCCACCGAGCAGTCGTCGACGCGACTCCGCCTCGCCGAGACGCTCCGGGCGGTGATCTCGCAGCGGCTCCTGCCGCGCGCCGATGGCCAGGGACGGGCGGTGGCGGTCGAGGTGATGCGCAACACCGCCACGATCAGCGAGTGCATCGCGGATGCGGAGAAGACCACCGAGATCCGCGACCACATCAAGAACGGCAAGGTGCAGTACGGGATGCAGACCTTCGACCAGCACCTGACCGAGCTTTACCACGCGGGGACGATCTCGCTCGAGACGGCGAAGGCGGCGGCGACCAGCCCGGCGGACTTCGAGCGGAATCTGCAGTTCCAGTGAGCCTTGGGCCGCGAGCCGTGGGCCTTGGGGGACACCGATGTCCCCACGGCTCATGGCTCGAGGCCCATGGCCCCTTGCACTACAGCCTCGGGAGCGTCACCCCCGTCTGGGCCTGGTACTTCCCCTTCTTGTCGCGGTAGCTCGTCTCGCAGACATCGTCGTCGTCGGCCTCGAAGAACAGCACCTGGCAGATCCCCTCGTTCGCGTAGATGCGGGCGGGGAGCGGCGTGGTGTTGCTGATCTCGAGGGTGACGTGTCCCTCCCACTCGGGCTCGAACGGCGTCACGTTGGTGATGATCCCGCAGCGGGCGTAGGTGGACTTGCCCACGCAGATGGTCAGCACGTTCCGCGGGATGCGGAAGTACTCCACCGAGCGCGCCAGCGCGAACGAGTTGGGCGGGACGATGCAGATGTCGCCCTCGAACTCGACGAAGGACTTGTCGTCGAACTGCTTCGGGTCCACGATCGCCGAGAGGGCGTTGGTGAAGATCCGGAACTCGTTCGCGACCCGCATGTCGTAGCCGTACGAGGAGACCCCGTACGAGATCGCCCCCGACCGGACCTGGCCGTCCGTGAAGGGTTCGATCATCCCGTGCTCGAGGGCCATGCGACGAATCCAGCGATCCGACTTGATCGACATCGGGGCAGTCCGTGGGCTGGGGAGGGAGGTGGGCGCGGCGGCTCCGCGCCGGGGGAGAATATCCCGGTCGACGGGTCGCGCCAAGCCCGTTCGCCGGCGCAAGTTACCCCGCGTGACGCCGGGCCGTGTCCGGTTGAATTCACACCCCTGTCGCGGTAGGTTTACACCCGGTTGTGAAATTTTTCACGAAGGGAGGCCCCGTCGTGCTGCAGCCATACATCCCCATCCTGATGCTGCTGCTCTTCGTGGCGCTGAATGCCGTCCTGATCCTCGGCATCTCCCACGTCCTCTCGACCTATCGTCCCACCCCCGTCAAGGTGGCCCCGTACGAGTCCGGCATGGCCGGCCTCGGCGAGGCGCGCGACCGCTTCTCGGTGAAGTTCTACCTCGTCGCGATGCTGTTCATCGTCTTCGACATCGAGACCGTGTTCATGATCCCGTGGGCGGTCGCCTTCCGCCAGCTCGACGGGATGGCGGGGCTCCTCCTCCTCGAGATGCTGACCTTCGTCACCATCCTCGCGGTCGGCTACGTGTATCTCTGGAAGCGCGGGGCGTTCCAATGGGATTGACCCTTCCCGAGGCCGGTGACGCGTCGGTCGAGTCGATGTCGCCCAACTGGGTGACCACCCGGCTCGACTTCCTCGCCAACTGGGCCCGATCCAACTCGCTCTGGCCGATGCCGTTCGGCACCGCCTGCTGCGCCATCGAGTTCATGGCGACCGCGGCCTCGCGGTTCGACATCGCCCGCTTCGGGATGGAGCGGATGTCGTTCTCGCCGCGCCAGGCCGACGTGCTGATCTGCGCCGGCCGGCTGCCGTACAAGCTCGCCCCGGTCATCCGCCGCGTCTGGGACCAGATGCCGCAGCCGAAGTGGGCGATCTCGATGGGCGCCTGCGCCTCGACCGGCGGCATCTTCGACACCTACGCGATGGTGCAGGGGATCGACACGATCATCCCGGTCGACGTCTACGTGCCGGGCTGCCCGCCGCGTCCCGAGGGGCTTCTCTACGGGATCATGCTGCTGCAGAAGAAGATCCGCGGCGAGTCGATCAGCGACCCGTCGCTCCGCGTCGAGCACCTCGTCGGCCCGGACGGCCTCTTCCGGCGGCCCGAGCAGATCGACGAGATCGCCGAGCCGTTCGGCAACTCGGTGCACCAGACGAGGTCGGCGTGAGCGACGTCCTCGCCGATCTTCGCGCGACCTTCGGCGACGCGATCCTGCGGGACGAGCTGACCTGCGGGCAGCAGGTGGTGTTCGTGGCGGCGCCGCGCGGCAAGGCGGTGCTCGCCCACCTCAAGGCGCAGGGGTTCGACTACCTGGTGGATGTGACCGCCGTGGAGTATCGCGACCCGGAGCTCCCGCTCGAGGTCGTCTACCAGCTCCGGAGCCTCGGGCGGAACCTCGACCTCCGCCTCAAGCTGCCGCTCGATCCCGACGGGCCGCTGGCCGTGGCGACGGTCACCGATCTCTGGGCCGGCGCCGACTGGCTCGAGCGCGAGGTCTGGGATCTCTTCGGCGTGACGTTCACCGGCCACCCGGATCTCCGCCGCATCCTGATGTGGGAGACCTACGACGAGGGGCATCCGCTCCGGAAGTCGTTCCCGCTGCGCGGCCGCCGTTCCCGGAGCGAGCAGACCCGCCGTGCCCTCGAGTCGAACCCGCAGGCGCACTACTCGCTCGAGGAGCTCACCATCGCGGACGCCTTCGACGACCTGCCGAAGGACGTGCAGGCGCGCCTGACCGGGGGCGAGCGATGAGTCTCCGCACCGTGGAGATGGCGCTCAAGACGCCGACGATCGGCCCCGACGGCCGCGTGCAGACCGCGCCGCTGGTGATGCCGCGGCGGCGCCCCTCGGAGTCGGTGGCTGACAACTTCGGCGCCGAGCACATGCTGATCAACATCGGCCCGCAGCACCCGGCGACGCACGGGGTGCTGCGCCTGGTGATCGAGCTCGAGGGCGAGACGGTGCGCCGGGTGATCCCGCACGTCGGCTACCTGCACTCCGGGTTCGAGAAGCTGGCCGAGTACCGGCACTACAACCAGATCATCCCGCTGACCGATCGCACCGACTACCTCGCGCCGATGGCGAACAACATCGCGCTGGCGATGGCGGTCGAGTCGCTGATGGGGATCGAGATCACCGAGCGCTGCCGGCTGCTCCGCGTGATCGCGATGGAACTGTCCCGGATCATCTCGCACCTCGTCTGGGCCGGCACGACCGGCATCGACCTCGGGGCGTACACGCCGTTCCTCTGGATGTTCCAGGAGCGCGAGCGCGTCTACGACCTGCAGGAGGCGTGGACGGGCGCCCGCCTCACCACCAGCGTGGCGCGCGTGGGCGGGATGATGGCGGACGTCCCCGACGGCTGGGAGCAGGGGCTCCGCGAGTTCGTGCAGACGTTCCCGAAGACGCTGCGCGAGGTGGACACGATGTTCACCCGGAACGGCATCTGGATCGGCCGCACCCAGGGCGTCGGCGTGATCAGCGCCGCGGATGCGATCAACTGGTCGCTGTCGGGGCCGATGCTCCGTGCCAGCGGCGTGCCGTTCGACGTGCGGAAGGACCGGCCGTACCTCGGCTACGACGACTTCGACTTCGACGTCCCGGTCGGCGAGCACGGCGACATCTACGATCGCTATCGCGTCCGCCTCGAGGAGATGTTCCAGTCGGTGCGGATCCTCGAGCAGGCGCTCGCGAAGCTCGAGCCCGGGCCGATCAACGTGGCGGACCCGCGGGTCATCCTGCCCTCCAAGTCGCGCGCGATGAGCGACATGGAGGCGATGATCTTCCACTTCAAGCAGGTCATGGAGGGGGTCCGCCCGCCCGCGGGCGAGGTCTACTCCGCGGTCGAGAACCCCAAGGGCGAGCTCGGCTACTATCTCGTGTCCGACGGCACCGCGAAGCCGGTGCGCTGGCGCATTCGCCCGCCGTCGTTCATCAACCTGGCGGCGCTCCCCAAGCTGTGCGAGGGCGCGCTCCTCTCGGACGTGATCGCGATCAACGCGAGCGTCGACATCGTCATGGGTGAGGTGGACCGGTGAGCGGCCATCACGACGCCGCGCCGTACGCGCCCGTCTTCGTCGGCGAGACGAAGGCGCGGCTCGAGGCGCTGGCCACGAAGTACCCGACCCGGCAGGCGCTGCTCCTGCCCGCGCTCTGGATGGTGCAGGAGGCCCACGGCTGGGTGTCGCCCGAGGCGGTGCACGAGGTGGCCACCGAGCTCGGCCTCACCCCCGCGTACGTGAAGGGCGTGCTGTCGTTCTACACGATGTACCACCAGCACCCGGTCGGGAAGTACTTCATCCAGGTCTGCACCACGTCGCCGTGCAACATCTGCGGCGCGGAGGACGTGATGCGCGCCCTGCTGGAGCACACCGGCTGCGGCGAGCTCGGGGCCACGTCGCCCGACGGCCGCTTCACCGTGGCCGAGGCCGAGTGCCTGGGCGCGTGCGGCTTCGCGACGCCGCTCCTCATCAACGACGACTTCATCGAGTCCGTGACCCCCGAGTCGGTCCCGGCACTCCTTGCCCGGTACGCCTGATGGGCTATCCGCACCCGATCCACCCGAAGGAAACGCCGGTCCTCTCCACGCACTTCGGCGACGCCGAGGCGCGCTCGTACGCGGGGTGGACCGCGCGCGGCGGCTACGCGGCGCTGAAGCAGGCGCTGGGAATGACCCCCGAGCAGATCGTCGACGAGGTCAAGGCCTCCGGTCTCCGCGGCCGCGGGGGCGCCGGCTTCCCGACCGGGATGAAGTGGTCCTTCATGCCGAAGGACGACGGCAAGCCGCACTACCTCTGCTGCAACGCCGACGAGTCGGAGCCGGGCACCTTCAAGGACCGCGAGATCCTGCGCTGGACGCCGCACGCGCTGATCGAGGGCTGCGCCATCGGCTGCCTCGCGATCCGCGCGGAAACGGCGTACATCTTCATCCGCGGCGAGTACACCGAGGCGTACCGGATCCTGCAGGCGGCGGTCGACGAGGCGTACGCGCACGGGGCGCTCGGCGCCGACGTCTTCGGCAGCGGGAAGCGGCTCGACGTCATCGTGCATCGCGGGGCGGGCGCGTACATCTGCGGCGAGGAAACCGCGCTGATGAACGCGATCGAGGGGAAGCGCGGCAACCCGCGCATCAAGCCGCCGTTCCCGGCGGTCGCGGGGCTCTTCGGCCTCCCGACGACGATCAACAACGTCGAGACCCTTGCGGCGGTCCCCGCCATCATCACGCGCGGCGGCGCCTGGTACGCCGGGCTCTCGCTGTCGAGCCCGAAGAGCACCGGCACCAAGCTGATCTCGGTCTGCGGCCACGTGCAGCGGCCCGGCGTCTACGAGATCACGATGGGGCTCCCGATGCAGGAGCTGATCTTCGACCTCTGCGGCGGGATGCGCCCCGGGCGCACGCTCAAGGCGGTGATCCCCGGCGGGTCGTCGGTGCCGATCATGACGCCGGACGAGGTCGCCGACTGTCCCACCGACTACGAGGGGATCGCGGCGAAGGGGTCGCTGCTCGGCTCGGGCGGGATGATCGTGATGGACGACAGCACCGACATGGTCTACCAGATCATGCGGCTGGCGCGCTTCTACGCGCACGAGAGCTGCGCCCAGTGCACCAACTGCCGCGAGGGAACCTCGTGGACGGTGAAGGTGCTGGACCGCATCCTCCGCGGCGAGGGGAAGCCCTCGGACCTCGACCTGCTGATGGACCTGGCCGACCAGATGACCGGCAAGACGATCTGCGTCCTCTCCGACTCGTGCGCGACGCCGGTGGTGAGCGGCATCCGCAAGTTCCGGCACGAGTTCGAGGCCTACCTGTCGGGCGCCCGGACGCCCGCCCTCGCGGGAGCGTGACGCGATGAGCACCGACCTGGTCACGCTCACGATCGACGGCATCGGCGTCACGGTCCCCAAGGGGACGCCGATGATCGAGGCCGCCAAGATGGCCGGCGTCCTCGTGCCGCACTACTGCTACCACCCGTCGCTTCCCTCGCCGGCCGTCTGCCGGATGTGCCTGGTCGAGGTCGAGAAGATGCCGAAGCTGGTGCCGTCGTGCGTGACGCCGGTGGCCGACGGGCAGGTGATCCACGTGCACTCGCCCGCCGCGAAGAAGGCCCGCGAGGGGGTGCTCGAGTTCCTGCTGATCAACCACCCGCTCGACTGCCCGATCTGCGACCAGGCCGGCGAGTGCGAGCTGCAGGACTTCGTCTTCCAGGAGGGGCGCGCGGGGACGCGGTACGCCGACTACCCGAAGCGCTACAACCCGGTCGAGGACTTCGGGCCGGACATCCTCTACGTCGCGAACCGCTGCATCCTCTGCACCCGCTGCGTCCGCTTCATGGACCACGTCGCGGAAGAGCCGATCCTCGCGGTCAGCGAGCGCGGCGACCGCGCGTTCATCAGCATCGACCCCGACCAGCTGCTCACCCACGAGTGGTCCGGCAACGTGGTGGACCTCTGCCCGGTGGGCTCGCTGGTGTCGAAGGACTTCCTGCACAAGGCGCGCGCCTGGGACCTCGACAAGACCGCGTCGGTCTGCACCGGCTGCACGCAGGGGTGCAACGTGATGCTCGACACCCGCGACGATGTCGTGGTGCGCATCCGCCCGCGCGCGAACCTCGAGGTCAACCGCCACTTCATCTGCGACACCGGCCGCGCCGACTACCGCTGGATGAATCGCGGCGACCGCGTGGAGGTCCCGATGGGCCGCGACGGCGCGCTGGCGTGGGACGACGCCCTCGCGACCTTCGCCGCGGAGGTCGAGCACGCGGCGTCCATCGTGGTGCTGACCGGTGGCCGCGCCTCGGTCGAGGCGCTGGGGTGGCTGCGTGAGCTCGTCGGCCCGGCGGCGACCGCCGCGATGCAGGTGCCGATGGGCGACGAGCGGCCGCTGGCCGGCGTCCGGAACCTGGCGCTGCGGCGCGAGCGTGCGGCGAACCTCCACGGCGCCGAGCTGCTGGGGATGGCGGGCGACTGGGACGCGGCGGTGGCAGCGGCCCACGGCGCCGACCTCGTGATCGTGGTGGATGTCGACCTCTCGGATGCCGAGGCCGCGCGCGTGGCCTCGGCGGGTACCGTGGTGCACCTCGCGACGGTCGCCGACCCGCGGCTCGGCGCGGCGCTGGTCCTGCCCGTGACGAATGTGGCCGAGGAGCAGGGCGTCTTCGTGAACCGGGACGGCCGTGCCCAGCGCTACCTGCCGGCCCGGGCGCCCCGCGGCGAGGCGTGGCCTGCGTGGCGGGTGGCCGCGGAGGCGTGGCGCCGCGGGGCGGACGATCGCGAGGCGCCGGCGACCGCCAGCGAGGCCTTCAGCCGCCTGGCCGCATTCGGCGGGCTCACCCACCGCGACCTCGGCTTCACCGGCCGGGTGGTCGCGGGCGCGGAGGTGCGCGCGTGACGCCCGAGATGAAGGGGTTCCTGCTCTTCAGCACGATCAAGCTGCTGGCGATCTTCACCGCGCTGCTGGTCGGCGTGGCGCTGCTCACGCTGATGGAGCGGAAGCTCGCGGCGTGGATGCAGAACCGACCGGGTCCGAACCGGACCGGATGGTGGGGCCTGCTGCAGCCCGCGGCCGATGGCGTCAAGAACTTCATCAAGGAGGAGACGCTCCCGGCGGGCGCCAACAAGGCCCTCTTCCTGATGGCGCCGGCGCTCTCGTTCATTCCGGCGCTGATGCTCCTCGCGGTGATCCCGCTCGCGGCACCGCTCCCGGTGGCGGTCGACTGGACGCTGCCGCTGCTCGGGCGCGTCGTCTACGACGGCGCGCTCCCGATCGCGATCGCGGAGCTGCCGATCGGCTTCCTCTTCGTGCTCGCCTTCTCGTCGCTCGGCGTGTACGGGATTGCCATCGCCGGGTGGTCCTCGAACTCGAAGTACTCGCTCCTCGGCGGGATGCGCGCCTCGGCCCAGATGGTCTCGTACGAGGTCGCGATGGGGCTGTCGCTGATCCCGGTGCTGCTGCTGGTCGGCAACGTCACCTTCGCCGAGATCATCGCGCGGCAGCAGGAGGGGCTCTGGTTCGTCGGGCCGCTCTTCCTGTCGTTCTTCCTCTTCCTCGTGTCGGGCTTCGCCGAGACCAACCGCCTGCCGTTCGACCTCCCCGAGGCCGAGTCGGAGCTGGTGGCCGGGTATCACGCGGAGTACAGCGCGATGAAGTTCTCGATGTTCATGATCGGCGAGTACGCCCACATCGTCACCATCTCGGCGATGGTGGCGACGCTCTTCTTCGGCGGCTGGGACATCCCGTTCACGACGTGGGACCAGCAGGGCGGCGTGGCGCAGACGGTCGCGACGCACCTCGCCTTCTTCGTCAAGATGTTCTTCTGGATCTTCTTCGTGATGTGGATCCGCTGGACGCTGCCGCGGTTCCGCTATGACCAGCTGATGGCGCTGGGGTGGAAGGTGATGCTGCCGCTCGGCCTGGCGTACATCATGGTCACCGCGATCGCGATCTATGCGATCGGCGCGCTGCTCCCGGGGGCGACGACCCTGGTGCGCGACGGCGCGCTCGTGGCGCTCAACCTGGTGATCGGCTATGCCGTCTTCTTCGTGCTGGACCGGGGCCGCGTGGTCACCGGCGTGAGCCAGCGGCCCGTGCGGGCCGGGGCAGGGGGCTGAGATGGCGATCGGCGTGAAGGTCCTGCCGCGCCCGTCCACCGGCGTCTCGTACGTGCGCGCGACGCTCAAGGGGATGGCGCTGACGTTCAAGCATCTCCTCCAGCCGTCGGTGACGATGGAGTACCCGGAGGTGCGGAGCACCGATGACTGGCGGATCGCGACCCGCTGGCGGGGGACGCACCGGATGCTGACGGACGAGCGCGGCCGCTCGAAGTGCGTGGCCTGCGGCCTCTGCCCGACGATCTGCCCGGCCAACTGCATCAAGCTGGTGCCCGGCGAGGACGAGGCGGGGAACCGCTACCCGCTGATCTACGAGATCGACGAGTTCCGCTGCGTCTTCTGCGGCTACTGCCAGGAAGTCTGCCCGGAGGAGGCGATCCACGTCGGCGTGCACTACGAGAACGCCGAGTACACCCGCGAGCGCTTCGTGTACGACCTCGAGCGGCTCCAGGCGCAGGCCCACCCGGTCTCGACGCTCTGGGACCCGACCGACCCGCGGGGGGAGTGATGGGGATGGTCGAGGTCGTCTTCTGGATCTTCGCCGCGTGGGCGACGGTGTCGGCGCTGCTCTGCATCTCGCGGAGCAACCCGATCGCCTCGGCGCTCTGGCTGGTCTCGACGATGTTCGCCCTGGCCGGGATCTATGTCCTGCTCCAGGCGCAGTTCATCGCCGCGATCCAGGTGCTGGTGTACGCCGGCGCGGTGATGGTGCTCTTCCTCTTCGTGATCATGCTGCTCAACATCGGCGACGCGCCGCGCGAGTGGCGTCGCTGGCCGATCTGGCTG
>DASTAN010000213.1:0-7713 GCA_035712665.1 Gemmatimonadales bacterium | reverse complement strand
AGGCCTATGTCTCGGCCAACCTGTACGACTTCCCGGGCGACCTGAATGCGCGCGTGCTTCCGGATGGACGCACCGGCTTCGGCGTCACCCTCCCGATGCCGCGGCCGTGAACGACGCCCCGATCGGCATCTTCGATTCCGGCATCGGCGGGCTCACGGTCGCGCACGCCATCCATCGCCTGCTGCCCAGCGAATCGACCCTGTACCTCGGCGACACGGCGCGCGTGCCGTACGGCCCGAAGTCGCCGGAGACCGTCCGCCGGTACGCCCGCGAGATCCTCGCCTGGCTGCTGGAGCGTGGCGTGAAGGCCGTCGTCGTCGCGTGCAACACGGCGACGGCGCACGCGCTCGACGTCCTGCAGGCGACCGCGCCGGTCCCGGTGATCGGCGTCATCGCGCCCGGGGCTCGTGCCGCGGTGGCCGCGGCGCACGGCGGCGCCGTCGGGGTCATCGGCACGCAGGGCACGATCGGCTCCGGGGCCTACCGGCGCGCGCTCCTCGAGCAGCGCCCGGAGCTCCGGGTCCTCGAGCAACCGTGCCCGCTCTTCGTCCCGCTGGTCGAGGAGGGATGGTTCGCGCATCCTGCGACCCGGCTGGTGGCCGAGGAGTACCTTGCGCCAATGCGCGCCGCGGGCCTCGACGCCCTCGTCCTCGGGTGCACGCACTACCCGCTGCTCAAGCCGTTGCTGGGCGAGGTGATGGGGCCCGGCGTGGCACTCATCGACAGCGCGCAGGAGACCGCCCACGAACTGGCCTCCGTGCTCGAGCGCAGCGGACTCGCCCGGCACGACGGGCGCGGCGTGCACCGCTACGCCGCCACGGACGACGTCGCGCGCTTCGCAAAGGTGGGTGCGGTGTTCGTCGGCGAGCCGCTCGGCGACGTCGAGCTCGCGGAGCTGGTGCCGGTCAGCGATAGCTGAGGAGCGTCGGCCCCGCAGCATCGAGCGTGGCGTAGCGACGTCCGTCGAGCCACGCGCCGGGGTTGACGTACCAGCGGCCCGGCGCGCACTCCGCTGCCACGGGGTGATGCGTGTGGCCCATCACGACGGCGCCGAGCGCGGGCGTGGCCTCGAGAGTGCGCGTCGCCCACGCCTGCTGGCGCGCAGCGGCGGCCTGCACGATCGTCGGATGCGCGTCGCCGAAGTCGAGGTTGTGCCCCAGCTTGTCGGCGATCCAGAAGCCGAAGTCGGGATGCAGGAAACGGTACGCACGGATCACGGCGCGCGAACTCGTCAGGCGGTGCATCCATGCCGCCCCGGGCCGCTCCTCGTGGAGGCCGTCGCCGTGGATCGCGAGCGCGGACCGGTCGCCGAAGGCGAGCTCGAGCCGATGCGGGGCGAAGCGGATCCCGGCGTCCTGTTCCCAGAAGGTGCCGCCCCAGCGGTCGTGGTTGCCCCCGACCATCGCGACCGGCAGTCGGCGGGCGAGGTGGGCCAGCGCGGCCGTTGTCCGGAAGTTGCGGCGGGGGATCAGCCGGTCGTAGCTGAACCAGTAGTCGAAGATGTCGCCGACGAGCAGGAGGGCATCCGCACGCTGCGGCACCTCGTCGAGGAAGGCGAGCAATGCCTCCTCGTCGGCGGCAGGCGCCGCGCCGAGGTGGGCGTCGGCCACGATGAGTAGACGATCCACGGTCACCCGGGAAAGGTGCGCGATGCAGCAGGACAGGGCAACCAGCGAGCCCTTGGTGGCGACGATTCGCCGTCGGGTGGACTACTCCGAGACGGACCAGATGGGCGTCGTCTATCACGCGCGATACCTGGTCTGGCTCGACGTCGCGCGGACCGAGCTGCTCCGCACCACCGGCATCTCGTATCGGGAGCTCGAGACCCTCGGCTTGCGCCTCGCAGTGAGCGAGGTCACCGTGCGGTATCGCCAGGCCGCCCGCTATGACGACCCGATCCGCGTGCGGGTCTGGGTGCGGGAGACGGCCTCGCGGCGCGTCACCTTCGGGTATGCCGTCGAGCACGACGAGACCGGTGCGCTGCTGGCGACGGCCACGACCGCGCTGCTCGTGCTGGATGCCGACTTCGCCTTTGCGCGCCTCCCGGCCGAGGTCGTGGCGCGCCTGACGATCACCCCTGACCTGGTGCGCCTCTGATGCGTCACGTCTTCTGGTGCCTGCTGGCTGCGATCGCGATTCCCGGACGCGCCGGTGCGCAGGATCCCGCCCTCGTCGAGGCGCTCGCCCCGCTCCTGCAGGCGGAGGATCGTCGGGAGTTCGACATCGCGACGCTGCAGCGCGGGCTCGATCATCCCGATCCGGCGGTCCGTCGCGTGGCGATCCTCGCCGTCGGTCGGATCGGCCAGCCGGACGGGGTGGCGCTGTTGGCGCCGCACCTGAACGATCGCGAGCCGTCGCTCATCGGCGAGGCGGTCTTCGCGATCGGGTTGCTCCGGGATCGGGCCGCGGTCGGCCTCGTGCTGGAACGGCTGCGGAGTCCTGACCCGATGCCACTCGAGGCGGCAGCGGAAGCGGCGGCGGCGCTCGCGCGCATCGGCGGCCCCGAGGCGCTTGCCGCGATCGCCGACGTGCTCAACGGGACGGCCGCGATCCCCGCGGATCGGCGGGACGCGATGCGAAGCACGGCGTTGCTCGAGAGCTGGCGGTTCGCGCGACAGGCACCGGTCGATGCCATCCGGCGGCACGTGACCGACCCCAACGTGGATCTTCGCTGGCGCGCCCTCTACGCGCTCGCCCGCGTACAGGCGCCGGCGGCGGGGGCCGACCTGCTGCAGGCGGCACGCGACGCGGAGCCGCTGGTGCGCGAGACCGCCGTGCGGGCCCTGACCAGGCGCTATGCCGAGCAGGCCGGACTGCCGGCCGACGGCGTCGTCCGCGAGCTGGTGCGCGCACTCGACGACGGCTCCGTCGGCGTCCGCACCAACGCGTTGGGTGCGTTGCAGACCTTCGCGGATTCCACGACGACCGATCGCGTCGCGCTGCGGCTGGCCGACGACGACCGCAACGTACGGGTCGCCGCGGTGAGCGCGCTCGGCGCAATCGGCGGGAGCGCGGCGATCGCGGCGCTGCATCGCGTGCTCGACACGAAGGAGCAGGGATGGGCCGTGCGACGCACCGCGCTGGTCGCCCTCGCCCGCCTCGAGGAGGCTGGGCTCGCGGCGCGCGTGGCGGAGTGGGCGCAGTCATCCGACCCGCTGGACCGGATGGTCGCGGTGCAGGCGTGGGGCGCAGCGAAGGGCGACGCCGCGACCACGGCGCTGGCGGCCCTGACGCGCGATCCTGATTCGCGCGTGCGCGCCGCGGCCATCGGTGCCTATGCGGCGGCGGCGTCGGAGGCCGGCGTCGACGCCGCACGGCGGGCGATGCAGGATCCGGACGTGCCGGTGCGCGCCGCGGCCATCCGTGCCATCGGTGCGGCCGCAACGGATGTGGATCTCGAGGCGTTCGCGCGCGCCTGCGCATCGCGGGACCGTGAGCTCTGCGAGGCCGTCTACGATGCGCTCGGCGCGCTCGAGCGGCGGACCCCTGGGGTCGTGAACCGATTGCTGGCACCGTCACGCCGTGCGCTGCTGGAGCGTCCCGGCGACGAACTGCTGGCGCGCCGGGTGGGCGCCGCCCTGCCGTCGCTCGGCGAGCAGTGGGGCCCGCCGCAGCCGTACGCGACCGGGCGATCACTGGAGGACTACCGCACCATCGTGCGCGGCATCCTCCTCGCGCGCGACCCGATCCGCGTCGTGGTGGACGTCGAGCAGCGGGGCCAGATCGAGCTGGAACTGCTCGGCCGCGATGCGCCGATGACCGTCGCCAACTTCCTGCGCCTCGTCGATCGCCAGTACTTCGACAATGCGCGCTGGCACCGGGTGGTGCCCAACTTCGTCGTGCAGGATGGCGATCCGACCGGCACGGGCAGCGGTGGGCCCGGCTGGGCGATCCGCGACGAGATCAACCGGCGTCGGTACGACGTGCCGATGCTCGGCATGGCGCTCTCGGGCCCGGACACCGGCGGCAGTCAGTGGTTCATCAACCTCTCGCCGCAGCCCCATCTCGACGGGGGCTATACCATCTTCGGGCGCGTCTCGGGCAGCTACGTCGCCCTCAAGCGGATCCTCCAGGGCGATCGGATCCGGACCATCCGCCGGACCGGCCGGGGTTGAGCGTGGTGCACCGTCCCGCCACTTTGCACCGGATGAATCCTCACGTGCGCCTCGGTCTGCTCGTCCTCCTCGCCGGCTGTGCCGGTCGGATGCCCGGTCCGGTCGCGCCGGTCGGCTTCGCGCCCGATACCGGGGGGACGGCGCCGCAATGGACGGCCGCCACGGTCCGCTCGGATGCGCGACAGCTGCGGTTCGGCTGGCGGTTCCAGGATCCGAAGGGGATCGCCGAGGGGCGCGGGAGCGCCCAGATCGCGCCGCTCGATTCGCTCCGCTTCGACATCCGCGGGCCCCTCGGGTCGGGACGAAGTGCGGCCGTCGTCATCGGCGATTCGGCGCTCTGGGCCGAACCCGAGGATCAGGTCAAGAAGCTGGTGCCGGAGTACGCCCTGCTCTGGGCGATGCTCGGGCAGGCGCGGGCACCGGGTGGCCTCCAGGACGTCAGCGTGATCGAGTCGGCCGCGCTGCAGGCGTGGCGATACGTGCAGGGCGCCGACACCGTCGAGTTCATCGTCACGCGTGGCGAGCCGCGCCAGCTGGTGGCGGATGTCCGCCGCGCGGGCACCCGGGTCGGCCGCGTCGTGACGACGTTCGCCCCGGACGGCTTCCCGCGGAAGGCGCGGCTCGACGTCCCGGGCACCCCCGCGCGCCTCGACATCACGTTCACCGACGCCCGGGTCCTGCCGCGCGTGCCGGCCGATGCGTGGGAACGTCCGACCGATGCGCCGTAGCCGCCTCCTCCTCGCCCTGCTCCTCGCGGCGACCGGCTGCAGCTACGGCTTCGCCGGGGGGGGCTTTCCGCCCGAGATCCGCACCATCGCGGTGATCCCGTTCGAGAACCTCACCTCCGATCCGTCGATCGCGCAGGAGGTGAACCTGAGCGTGCGCGAGGCGGTGGAGTCGCGCCTCGGGCTCCGCGCCGCGGGCGAGGCGGCGGCGGACGCCGTGGTGCGCGGCACGGTGCGCCGCTACGAACCGGATCAGCCGGTGGCCTACTCCGGGAGCGGCACCGGCACCGGTGGCACGCCAGGCCAGCAGAATCAGGTGACCGTGAACCGTCGCCTCCTGCAGGTGGTGGTCGAGCTTGAGATCACGGCGAGGAACCGGGAGAAGCCGCTCGTCGCGAAGCGCCAGTTCCAGCTGCAGGGCGACTACGAGCCCGGCCGGGAACGCGAGGGACGGCGCAAGGCGCTCGAGCTGCTCGTGACCGACCTTGTCAACGCGGCCCAATCCCAGTGGTGAGGACTTCGATGCGGCGTTCCCGACGCGGCGGCAGCACCCTCGGCTGTCTCATCACGCTGGCGATCGTGGTCGGGGCGATCTACCTCGCGATCCTGGCCGGGCGTCCCTTCTTCCGCTACAAGCAGTTCCACGCGGAGATGGAGAACAGCGCCCGGTGGGCCAGCGGCTCCAGCGACAGCCTCATCCGGGTGCGGCTCGTGAATCTCGCCGACTCCCTCGGCTTGCCGAAGGCGGCGAAGAAGATCACGATCACGCGGAAGAACGACGCGATCCTCATCAAGAGCAAGTACACCGAGACCGTGAAGTTCCCGCTCATCGGCGAGAAGTCGTTCGAGTTCACCCCGACCGCGCGAGACAACCTCTGACCGCCGCCGCCACCGCTGGCAAGGTGCGCTCGCTGGCCGAGGCCGTTGCCTGGCGCGCGACGCAGGCCGGCCCGGTGGTCTTCACCAACGGCGTCTTCGATCTCGTGCATCCCGGCCACGTGGCCGTGCTCGAGGCGGCCGCCGCCGAGGGCGCGGCGCTGGTCGTCGGCGTCAACAGCGACGCCAGCGCACGAGGGCTCGGGAAGGGACCGGAGCGTCCGGTCGTCGACGCGTCGTCGCGCGCCCGCGTGCTGGCGGCGTTCGCCTGCGTCGATTGCGTCGTCCTCTTCGATGAGCCGACGCCGCTCGCGGTGGTCAGCGCGCTGCAGCCCGATGTGCTCGTGAAGGGCGGCGATTACGATCCCGAGACCGTGGTGGGAGCCGACGTCGTGCGGGCTCGCGGCGGTCGCGTCGTGATCGTGCCGCTCGTGCCCCAGCAGTCCACCACCCGCCTTGTGGAGCGTCTTCGTGCCCCGTCCTGATGGTCGCCTGCCGTCCCAGCTTCGTCCGACCGTGATCGAGCGCCGGGCCAATCCCTACGCCGAGGGGTCGTGCCTGATCCGCGTCGGCGGCACGCTCGTCCACTGCACCGCGAGCGTGGAGCAGGGGGTCCCCGGCTTCAAGAAGGGGAGCGGGGAGGGGTGGGTGACGGCCGAGTATGCGATGCTCCCCCGCGCGACGAGCGAGCGCACCGACCGCGAGCGGCGCGGCCCCGGCGGGCGCACCTACGAGATCCAGCGGCTCATCGGGCGGTCGCTGCGGGCGGCCATGCGGACGATGGCGTTCGGCGAATACACCATCAAGGTCGACTGCGATGTGCTGGTCGCCGACGGCGGCACCCGCTGCGCGTCGATCACCGGGGCGTGCATCGCGCTGCACGATGCCTGCGCCTACATCGCGGAGCGGACCGGGCAGCCGTCACCGTTCGGCCGCCTCGTGGCCGCAGTGAGCGTGGGCAAGATCGCGGGCGAGCATCGTCTCGATCTGGCCTACCTCGAGGACCGGGATGCCGAGGTCGATGCCAACGTCGTGATGCTCGAGCCGCACGACTTCGTCGAGGTCCAGGGGACCGGCGAGCACGGCACCTTCAACCGCGGCGAACTCGACGCTCTGCTCGACCTCGCCACCACCGGCATCCACGAGCTCTTCGCGCTGCAGCGGACCGCCCTCTCGGCGTGAGCCGTCTCCTCGTCGCGACGCGCAGCCGCGGCAAGCAGGCGGAGTTCCGACAGCTCCTCGCGCCGCTGGCCGCCGAAATCGTCTTTCCTGAGGACCTCGGCATCCCGGAGGCGCCGGCCGAGGATGCCCTCGAGGTGCACGACACCTTCGAGGCGAACGCGCTGGCGAAGGCGGAGTACTTCGCCGCACGCGGCGGCTGCCCAGCGCTGGCCGATGACAGCGGCCTCGAGGTGGATGCACTGGATGGGGCGCCGGGCGTCTGGAGCAAGCGCTTCGCCGGGGGCATCGGTCCCGACCACGAGGTCACTGCCGCCAACAATGCCGAGCTCCTGCGACGGCTCGCTGGGGTGGTGCCGGAGGGGCGCACGGCACGGTATCGCTGCGTGCTGGCGCTCGCGTGGCCACGCGAGGCCCGCCGCGCACCCGTGGTGGTGTCGGGGTGGACCACCGGCACCATCCTGACCGCACCCGAGGGCACGGGTGGGTTCGGCTACGACCCGCTCTTTCGAAGTGATGACCTCGGGATCTCGTTCGGTCGCGCGACATCGGGGGCGAAGCACGCGGTCTCGCATCGGGGGCGCGCGGTCGCCGCGCTGCTCGCCCGCTTCCCCACGGGGCTAGATTGAGGGGTGCGGGGTGTGGCGCAGTCCGGTAGCGCGTCCGCTTTGGGAGCGGAAGGTCCCGGGTTCGAATCCCGGCGCCCCGATGAGGCAGTGAACGGTGAATGGTGAATGGTGAATGGTGAACGGTGAACAGGATTGCGATCCCGTTCACCGTTTGCCGTTTCCCCCTCACCCCACACCCCATAACCCGTA
>DASTAN010000212.1:0-19177 GCA_035712665.1 Gemmatimonadales bacterium | reverse complement strand
GGCGTCATGCGGCTCGGCGACCGCGCCGTGCGCGCCGTGATGACGCCGCGCACCGATGTCGTCGCGGTGGAGCACGACGCGCCCTACGCGGAGGTGCTGCAGGTCTTCACCGAGAGCGGTTACACGCGCCTTCCGGTGATGCGCGGCTCGCTCGACGAGATCGTCGGGATCATCCACGCCTTCGACCTCTTCAAGCTGCAGCCCGGGGACCCGCTGCCGATCCGGCCGATCGCGCACGCGCCGATGTCGCGCGCGGCGGGTGACCTGCTGGTCGACATGCAGCGCGAGCGGCGGCACTTCGCGGTCGTGCTGGACGAGTTCGGCGGGACGGCCGGCATCGTCACGCTCGAGGACCTGCTCGAGGCGATGGTCGGCGAGATCTCCGACGAGGACGACGCCGAGACGGCGCCGATCGCCGCGCTCGGCGTCGACCTGATGCTCGTCGACGGGACCGCGACCGCCGATGAGGTGGCGGACCACTTCGACGTCGCCCTCCCGCGCACCGATGCCACCTCGTTCGCCGGGCTGATCGTCGAGCTGGCCGGGCGGATCCCGCGGGCGGGCGAGCGCTTCCGCATCCTCGGCCTCGACGTCGACGTGCTGGAGGCGACGCCGGCCCGCATCGAGCGGCTCGTGGTCCGCCGGCCCACGCCACCGATCACCCTCGACCGCGCGGGGGCCGCGTGAACGCGCCCGAGTCCGAGATCGCCGAGCTCGTCGCCCTCGCGCGCGAGGGTCGCACCGAGGCGTTCATCGCCCGCGCGTGGGAGCTCGAGCCGGCCGACCTCGCCGACGTGCTGGCGGTGCTCGACGATGACGAGCGCATCGCGATCGTGCGCGTGCTCCCGCCGGAGCTGTCGTCGCAGGCGCTGATCGAGCTCCCCGCCGACCTGCACGCCGAGGAGACGCTCGCCGCCCTCGACCCGGAGCAGGCGGCCGAGATCGTCGAGGAGCTGCAGGACGACGATGCCGCCGACCTCCTTGGCGAGCTCGAGCCCGAGCAGCAGGAGCGGATTCTTGCCGAGGTCGAGGATCGCACCGGGGTCGATCGGCTCCTCAAGTACGAGGATGACACCGCCGGCGGCCTGATGACGACCGAGCTCATCAGCGTGGCCGAGCTCGACACCATCGGGCTCGCGCTGGAGGCGGTGCGGCGGCAGGCCGAGGATGTCGAGGACGTGAGCCAGATCTTCGTCGTGGACACGATGCGCCGGCTCGTGGGCACGCTCTCGTTCAAGCAGCTCGTCGTGACGCCGCCGGGGCGGCTGGTGCGCGACGTGATGGAGGAGACCGACGTCCGCGTGAGCCCCGAGGAGGACCAGGAGGAGGTGGCTCGCCTGATGGCGCGCTACAACGTCCCCTCGATCCCCGTGGTCGATCCGGCCGGGCGCCTGCTCGGGCGCGTGACGTACGACGACGTCATCGACGTGGCCGAGGCCGAGGCGACCGAGGACCTGCTCCGCTTCGGCGGCGTCTCGCCGGACGAGGAACTGGGCGCCTCGTGGTCGGCGGCGGTGCGGAGCCGGCTCCCCTGGCTCTACGTCAACCTCCTGACTGCGTTCCTCGCGGCGGCGGTGGTGCACTACTTCGAGGCCTCGATCGGCGCCCTCCCGGCGCTCGCGGTCTGGATGCCGATCATCGCCGGGATGGGCGGCAACACCGGCACGCAGGCGCTCGCGGTCTCCGTGCGCCGGCTGTCGCTGGGGCTGGTGCCGGCCTCGCGAATGCGCGGCATCATCATGAAGGAGATGCTGGTCGGGACGATCAACGGCCTCGCCATCGGCGTGGTGATCGGCGGCGTCTCGGTCCTGCTGGGCGAGAGCTGGCGCTTCGGGCTGGTGACCTCGCTCGCGATGACCGGCAACCTCTTCGTCGCCGGCTTCGCGGGGTCCTTCATCCCGGTGCTCCTCGAGCGCCTCGGGGTCGACCCGGCGATCGCCTCCTCGATCTTCGTGACCACGTTCACGGACGTGTGCGGGTTCGGGCTGCTTCTCGGGTTGGGGTCGATGGTGCTGTTGTAGCGGCGAGGGGCAAGGGGAAACGGGAAAGGGGGGAAGTCCCCATTCTCCCGCGTCGCTGACCTAGGCGATGGTCTTTTCCTGATTAGGTTTAGACCATGGACGCCGATCCCCTGCTCACCGGGCTCCTCGCGGGCCAGACCGCCGCGCTGGCACGTGCCGTCTCGATCGTCGAGAACGGTCGCCCCGGGTTCGAGCAGCTCCTCTCCGCGATCCATGCCCGCCTCGGGCACGCGCGTCGCATCGGGATCACCGGCCCCCCGGGTGCCGGCAAGTCCACCCTGACCGAACAGCTGGTCTACGCCTGGCGCGCCCAGGGGCTCAAGGTCGCCGTGATCGCGGTGGATCCGACCTCGCCGTTCACCGGTGGCGCGCTCCTCGGCGACCGCATCCGGATGGAGCGCGTGGCGCTCGACCCCGGGGTCTACATCCGCTCGATGGCCACGCGCGGTTCGCTCGGTGGCCTCGCCACGGCGACGCGCGAGGTGTGCGACGTGGTGGACGCCGCGGGCTTCGACCGGATCCTCATCGAGACGGTCGGCGTCGGCCAGAGCGAGCTCGACGTGATGGCGCTCACCGACACGACGATCCTCGCGCTGGTGCCGGAATCGGGCGACGGGATCCAGGCGCTCAAGTCGGGTGTGATGGAGGCGGCGGATCTCTTCGTCGTCAACAAGGCCGATCGTCCGGGCGCCGAGAAGATGCGTCGCGAGATCGAGCTCGCGCTCGACCTGCGCATGGGGAAGGCGCTCCGCAACGTGCCGGCGCACCACGGCGCGCTCAAGAGCGGGGCGCCGGGGCCGGTCGATCCGCACGCCGATCTCGGCTGGCGCCCGCCCGTGCTGCTGACGGTCGCCGCGAAGGGCGAGGGGATCGAGGAGCTGGTGACGACGATCGACGCGCATTGGGATGCCACGACGGCCGATGGCACGATGGCCGCGCGGCGCGAGGCGCGGCTGGCGGCCCGCACGCGTGAGGTGGTCGAGCGCGCGATGCGTCGCTGGCTCTGGCAGGAAACGCACGCCGAGGAGACGATCGCGCGTCGCCTCCCGGAAGTCGCCTCCGGCGAGGCGAGTCCCTACGACGTGGCGGCCGACCTGGTCGCGTCGCTGCGTGAAGGAGTGAAGCTATGACGAGCGTGGCGGAGCGGGAGGCGCTCGAGCGCCGGGTCCTGCTGCAGGAGGAGGAGCTGGCGAAGCTCCGGGCCGAGGTTGCCGAGTGGCGGACGAGGATGGCGACGATGCCCGTCCGTCGGGACAGCGACTTCACCTCGATCAGCGGGCGGGCGACCGAGCCGGTGTACACCCCGGTCGATGCGCCGGCGATGGAGCCGCTCCCGGGCGAGTACCCGTACACGCGCGGCATCCACCCGAACATGTATCGCGGCCGCCTCTGGACGATGCGCCAGTTCGCGGGCTTCGGCACCGCCGAGGACACCAACCGCCGCTACAAGTTCCTCCTCGAGCGCGGGCAGACCGGCCTCTCGGTCGCGTTCGACTTCCCGACGCTGATGGGGTACGACTCGGATCATCCGCGTTCCGAGGGCGAGGTCGGCAAGTGCGGCGTCGCGATCTCGTCGCTGGCGGACATGGAGACGCTCTTCGAGGGGATCCCGCTCGGCGACGTGTCGGTCTCGATGACGATCAACGGCCCGGCGGCGATGCTCTTCTGCTTCTTCGTGGCCGCGGCCGAGAAGCAGGGCGTGCCGATCGCGAAGCTGCAGGGGACGATCCAGAACGACATCCTCAAGGAGTTCGTGGCGCAGCACGCCTGGATCTTCCCGGTCGAGCCGTCGCTCAAGCTGATCACCGACCTCTTCGAGTGGACCAGCGAGCACACGCCGAAGTGGAATTCGATCTCCATCTCGGGCTATCACATCCGCGAGGCGGGCTCGACGGCGGCGCAGGAGCTGGCGTTCACGCTGCTCAACGGCTTCACCTACGTCGAGCGCGGCATCGCCCGCGGGCTCGACGTGGACCAGTTCGCGCCGCGCCTGTCGTTCTTCTGGGACGTCCACAACGACTTCTTCGAGGAGATCGCGAAGCTGCGCGCCGCCCGCCGCATCTGGGCGCGACGGATGCGCGAGCGCTACGGGGCGAAGGACGACCGGTCGTGGAAGATGCGCTTCCACTGCCAGACGGCCGGCGTCTCGCTGACCGCGCAGCAGCCGCTCAACAACGTGGCGCGCGTCGCGTACCAGGCGATGGCGGCGGTGCTCGGCGGCACGCAGTCGCTGCACACCAACGCCCTCGACGAGACGCTCGCGCTGCCGACCGAGACTGCGGTGCGCGTCGCGCTCCGCACCCAGCAGATCCTCGCGTACGAGACCGGGGCGGCCCACGTGGCCGACCCCCTCGGCGGCTCGTACTACGTCGAGGCCCTCACCGACCAGCTCGAGGCGGAGGCGGAGGCGATCTTCGCCCGCGTGGACGAGATGGGCGGCGTGGTCGCGTCGATCGAGGCCGGGTGGTTCCAGCGCGAGATCGCGCGGGCCGCCGCGCAGTTCCAGGCCGAGGTGGAGACCGGCGCCAAGGTGGTCGTCGGCGTCAACGCCTTCGCGGAAGCGGAGGAAACCCCGATCGAGATCCTCAAGGTCGATGAAGCGGCCGAGCGGGCGCAGCGGGAGCGGATGGCGCAGATGCGCGCGACCCGCGACGACGCGCTCGTTCGCGCACGCCTCGAGGCGCTCGGTCAGGCGGCTCGCGAGGGCCGCAACGTCATTCCCGCGATGCTCGATTGCGCGCGGGCGTATTGCACGCTGTTCGAGATCCGGCACGAGCTCGAGTCCATCTGGGGCGCGTACCGTGAACCCGTCTTCTTCTGAGCCCTGAACGGAGTCCAGGATGGCTACCGCACGCCAGAGCGCCAAGACGCAGGACCTCCTCAAGATGAAGCCCGGGAACCACCCGGTCATCACCTGCTACCTGAAGATCGAGAACCGCGACCGCACCCGGAAGAAGTACCTCACCAAGGTGCGCAATCGCGTGAAGGCCCTGGAGTACGCCCTGCCGTCGATGCGCTGGGACAAGCCGCAGCAGGAGGCGATCAAGGCCGACCTGAAGCGGATCGTCGATTACCTCTCGGACGAGACCAAGCTGCCGGATTCGCAGGGGCTCGCGATCTTCGCGTCGAAGGGGGCGAAGCTCTGGCACGTCGAGGCGCTCCCCAAGGTGCACCGCTCACGTCTCGCGGTCGATCGCACGCCGCTCGTGCGCGAGCTCGCCGCGGCGAACGAGGAGTTCGGCCGCCTCTTCACGGCCGTGCTCGACAGCGCGCACGCGATCATCTGGGAAGTCACGGCGGCCGGCGCCAAGGTGGTCCGGAAGATCGAGACCGAGGTGATGCGCGGCGGCCGCTACCACGGCGCGGGGTCGCGCTTCGATACCACGGCCGAGCACAGCTACCAGAACCGCATCCAGAACCAGAAGAAGCGGCATCTCGAGGCCGTGGCGCGCGCGCTGTTCGAGGAGGATCGCAAGGCCCCCGGGCATCAGATCGTCCTCGCCGGCCCGAACAACGACGCGGCGGCGCTCGAGCCGTTCCTGCACAACTACATCGCCGACCGCCTCATCGGCATCGCGAAGCTGAGCCTCAAGGAGGCGACGCCGGTGGTCGTGCACTCGCTCACGATGGAGGTGCGCGAGGCGCACGCCCGCGCGTCGGAAGTGCGGCACATCGACGAGCTCGCGGAGGGGCTGGGTACCGGCTGGGCGGTCAACGGCCTCAAGGACACGCTCCGCGCCCTCGGCAACGGGCAGGTCCGCCTGCTGCTGGTCAATGGCGAGGCGGTGGCGGCAGGCTTCCGCTCGATGGCGACCGGTCGCCTCGCCGCGGGGGCGGTGGAGCTCCGGACCGACGGCGAGGTCGTGCCGACGCTGGACGTGATCGACGATGCCATCGAAGAGGCGCTCCGCCAGCGCGTGGCGCTCGACGTGGTGTGGGACGCGGAGTCGGCCCAGGCGATCGACGGGATCGCCGGCCTGCTTCGCTTCAAGTGATCGACCGAGGAGAGTGACGATGATGGCTGTTGCCGATGCGCCGCCGCTCGCGCGGCCGATCCGCGTCCTGGTGGCGAAGCCCGGGCTCGACGGGCACGACCGTGGCGCGAAGGTGGTCGCGGCCGCCCTGCGCGATGCGGGCATGGAAGTGATCTACACCGGCCTCCACCAGACGCCGGAGATGATCGCGACCGCGGCGGTGCAGGAGGACGTCGACGTCGTCGGGCTCTCGATCCTCTCGGGCGCGCACATGACGCTCTTCCCGCGCGTCCGGGCGCTCCTCGAGGAGATGGGGCGCCCGGACATCCTCCTCACCGGCGGCGGCATCATCCCGGAAGAGGACATGGCGGCCCTCGGGGCGAAGGGCGTCGGCAAGCTCTTCGGCCCGGGGACGCCGACCGGCGACCTGGTGCAGTACATCCAGGAGTGGGCCCGCACCTCGCTCCGGCCGTAAGCCGGTGGCCCGCACCACGCCTGATGCCCCGAAGGGTTCGCGCCTTCGGGAGCTGACCGATGCGTACCGCGACCTCGCCCGCCGCCTCGAGCAGGGCGGCGGCGCCGCGCGCGTCGCGAAGATGCACGCCAAGGGACAGCTCTCGCCGCGCGAGCGCGTGACCCGGCTGCTCGATCCCGGCACGCCGTGGCTCGAGCTGGGGCTCCTCGTCGCCCACGATCGCTATGATGGCGAGGCCCCCGCGGCGGGCGTCATCACCGGACTCGGCGTCGTCGGCGGACACGAGGTCGTCGTGGTCGCCAACGACGCGACGGTCAAGGCCGGCTCCTGGTGGCCCGAGACGATCACCAAGATCCTCCGCGCGCAGGAAGTGGCGATGCGCGAGCGGATCCCGATCATCTACCTCGTCGACAGCGCCGGCGTGAACCTGCCGTATCAGGGCGGCGTCTTCCCGGGGCAGTACGGCGCGGCGCGGATCTTCTACTACAACTCGCTGATGCGGCGCTACCTCAAGGTGCCGCAGCTCGCGGCCGTGATGGGGAGCTGCATCGCGGGCGGCGCGTACCTGCCGGCCCTCTCCGACGTGATCTGGATGGTCGAGGGCACCTCGTTCATGGGGCTCGGCGGGCCGAACCTCGTGAAGGGCGCGACCGGGCAGACCGTGGACGGCGAGACGCTCGGCGGCGCGCGCACCCATACCGAGCGCAGCGGCGTCGCGCACTATCGCGCGGCGAACGATGCGGAGTGCATCGAGCGGATTCGCGAGTACGTCGCGCGGCTGCCGCGGCAGGTCGGCCGCGTGCCGTCGCGGATCGAGGCGGTCCCCGCGAAGCGCGACGCGCAGGAACTGTATGACCTGCTGCCGCACGATCATCGCCTCTCCTACGACATGCGGCAGGTCCTCGACTGCCTGCTCGATGGCGGCGTGCTCGACGAGTTCCAGCCGCAGCTGGCGTCCGAGATGCTCTGCGGACACGCCCGCATCGATGGCTTCCCCGTGGCGGTCATCGCGAACCAGCGCGGCCTCATCAAGGGACGCGAGGGCGAGCGGCCGCGCTTCGGCGGGATCGTCTACGCCGAGAGCGCCGAGAAGGTGGCCTTCTTCATCGAGACCGCGAACCGCGAGGGGATCCCCCTCCTCTTCGTGCAGGACGTGAGCGGCTTCATGGTCGGTCCCGAGGCCGAGCACGAGGGGATCATCCGGGCCGGGGCCCGCTTCGTGGAGGCGATGGCCACGGCACAGGTGCCGAAGCTCGTCCTCACGGTGAACCACGCCAGCGGTGCCGGCTACTACGCGATGGCCGGGCAGGGGTTCGACCCCGACTTCATCCTGTCGTGGCCGACGGGCCGGATGGCGGTGATGGAGGGCGAGAGCGCGGTGATGGCAGTGCACGGCCCCGCGATCCAGAAGGCGCAGCAGGAGCGACGCCCCCTCGACGAGGCGACCGCCACGGCGATCGAGGCGATGCGCGCCGACTACGAGCACCAGCTTGACGCGCGATACGCCGCCGCGCGGGGTTTCGTCGACGCCATCGTGACGCCCGAGGAGACGCGCGCACACCTCGCCTTCCTCCTGCAGGTCGTCGCCCGCCACGACGGCTCGCACCTCGGTCCGTTCGTCCTCGACGGCGGGCGCTGATGACCCGTCGCCTCGCGGCCCTCGCCGCCTTCACGGCGGCCTGCGGCAGCGCGCCCGCCGCGCGCCCCACCGTGGTGCCGCGCGTCGAGCTGCCGCCGCTGGTCGTGCTGCCCGACGGCAATGCCGACCGCGAGGCCGCGGCGCGCGCCGCGTTCGAGCAGGGGTGGATGCCGACCCACGCTGCCGGCGTGCAGGCCTTCGCCGCATCGCACCCCGAGCACGATGGGCGCGGGGTGCTCATCGCGATTCTCGACAGCGGGATCGACCCGTCGCTCGCCGGACTCGGCACGACCACGACCGGTCTCGCGAAGCTCGTCGACCTGCGCGACGTGTCCGGCGAGGGGCGCATCGCGCTCGCACCGCTAGAGGTGCGTGCCGACACGCTGGTCTGGCCCACTGGCCAGCGTCGCTTCGGCGCGATGCGGCTCGCGGGAATGGTGTCGGGGCAGATCTGGGGGGGCATCCTCGTCGAGCCGGCCCTCGGGAAGACGCCCGATGCCGACCTGAATGGCGACGGCGACGCGGTGGACTCGCTCCCGGTCGTGGTCGCGCGCGGCACCACCGACTGGTTCGTGATGGTCGATGCCCTTGGCGACAACTCGCTGTGGGATGACCGCCCGGTCCGCGACTTCGCCGTGGCCCGCGAGACGGTGGCGTGGGCGCTGCCGGGGCGCGCCGCGCCGCTGCACCTCGCCGTGAACCTCGCGGTTCGCGACGGGACGCCGACGCTCGACCTCCTCTTCGACACCAGCGGGCACGGCAGCCACGTCGCCGGCATCGCGGCGGGGCATGACCTCTTCGGCGTCGCGGGGGCCGATGGCGTGGCACCAGGTGCCCGAGTGCTCGGGATCAAGCTCGCCAACAATGCCGAAGGCGGGGTCACGGTCGCGGGGTCGATCGTGTCGGCGATGGATCTCGCGATCCGCACGGCACGCGCCCGTGCCATGCCGCTGGTCATCAACCTCTCGTTCGGGGTCGGCAACGAGCGCGAGGGTGCGGCGCGCATCGATGCCGCCGTGGACTCGGTGCTCGCGGCCAATCCCGACGTGGTGATGACGATCGCGGCCTCGAACGACGGGCCGGGTCTCAGCACCCTCGGCTTCCCCGGCAGCGCCTCGCGCGCGATCAGCGTAGGCGCGACGCAGCCGCTGGTCTTCGCGGGGCTCGCCCCGGACGACACGACGCCTGACCCGCTCGCCTACTTCTCGTCGCGCGGGCTCGAGCTCGCCGGACCCGATCTCGTCGTCCCCGGTGTCGCGTACTCGCTGATGCCGCGGTTCGCGATCGGCAACGAACAGAGCAGCGGCACGTCGATGGCCGCGCCGTTCGCCGCCGGGATGGCCGCTCGCCTGGTCGGGGCGCTCCACGCCGCCGGCCGACCGATTCGCGCCCACGCCGTCCGGTTGGCGTTGCAGGCCTCGGCGCGCCCGGTGCCGGGTGTCGGCCCGGTCGAGGTCGGCGCCGGCGAGCCGAACCTGCCAGCCGCATGGTCGGTCCTGCGCGGTGATGCGGTGTTGCCCCATCTCGCCGTCGCGGCTCCATCGCGTGGCATCGCAGCCCGTGCGGCGGTGGTGTTCGACGTCGGGACGACTCGTCGCACCGCCGACACGGTGCAGGTCATTCGCCGCGATGATGGTGCGCCATTCCCGGTGCGCGTCCGTGCCACGGCACCGTGGTTCCGCGTGGCGCAGGATACGATGACGGTGACCGGCAGCGGGGCGCCGCTCGTGGTCCGTCTGCAGCCGGGCGCCGCGGTGCCCGGGGTCGACCAGGGCGAGGTGCTCCTGGAGACGCGTGACGGCCGCACGGTGGTGGCTCGCATCCCGGTGACGCGGCGTGTGCCGCTCGATGTGGCCTCCGGGCGGGGCTCCCTCACCGTGGCGGCCGGCGGCGCGTCGCGCGCGGTCTTCCGTGCCGAGGCGGGGCGGGGGCTGCGCATCGAGGTCGCGACCGCGTCGCCCGAGGAGCTGGTGATGGTGGCGCTGCACGAGCCCGGCGGCCAGCCGTTCCGCGATGGTCCGGTCACGACCGCCGGCTTCGGCGATGGCGCGGCACTCTTCGAGCTTGATGCCGATGCGGTGGTGCCCGGTCTCTACGAGATCGTGGTGCTGGGCGCCCCGACCGCCGGGGCGACGGCGACCATCGCGATCGAGCCCGCCCCGGTGACGCTCTCCGCGGCCCAGCGTGGCGATTCGCTCGAGCTCGTGACGCGCAACGTGTCGCGATCGGGAGTGTCGCTCCGGCTGCGCACGGCGCTCACCGGGGCCGAATGGCAGGCGACGATGCGGACCATCGGCGGCGAGCCGGTCGAAGTCGACGTCCCGGTGCCCGAGTGGGCCGAGGGACTCGTGCTCGACGTGCAGCTGCCTCGCGAGGCGTGGCCGACGGTGACCGACCTCAGTGCCACGCTCTGGCATCCCGACGGCCGACTCATCGAAGCCTCTCCGCTCAACTATGCCTTCGGCCGCACCGTCGTGGAGATCCCGACCGAGCGCCGCGGCAACACGGTCCGGCTGCGCCTGCGCGCTGCCCCGATGGCGGGCGATGATCGGACCCCGCTCGAGACAGTCGCGACGGTGCGCTTCCGCGCCGAACGGCCGTGGGCGCTCGATGATGGGGGCACGGTCCGCGAGGCCCTCGCCGCCGGGGCGACCCGGACGGTACGTTTTCCGTTGACCGCGTGGCCGCTGGCGATCCCCACGGGGATGGTGCCGGTGCTCACGCTCGTCGCCCTCGAGGGCGACGATGCGGTCTGGACCCGTGAAGTCACGATTGGAGGGGCGCGATGACCGCCCGCAAGACCGTTCGCATCGCCGCTGGGCAAGGCTTCTGGGGCGACTGGCTCGAGGCGCCGATCCGCCAGGTGCAAGGCGGGGCGATCGACTACCTCGTCCTCGACTACCTCGCCGAAGTGACAATGTCGATCCTGCAGAAGCAGCGCGATCGCGATCCCGCGATGGGGTACGCGCGCGACTTCGTGCAGCAGATGGAGCGCATCCTCCCGGACATCGCGTCGAAGGGGATTCGCGTCATCTCGAACGCCGGCGGGGTCAACCCTCGGGCCTGCGCCGAGGCGGTGCGTGCCGTGGCCGATCGCCTGGGCCTCGGCGAGCAGGTGCGCATCGCGCTCGTCACCGGCGACGACCTCCTCGATCGACTCGACACGCTGGTGGCGGAGGGCGAGGCTCTCGCCAACATGGACACCGGCGAGCCGCTGAGCACCATCCGCGGCCAGGTGCGCGCGGCCAATGCCTACGTCGGGATGGCGCCGGTGGTCGAGGCGCTGGCGCAGGGGGCGAACGTCGTCATCACCGGGCGCGTCACCGACACGGGGCTCACCCTCGGCCCGCTGGTGCACGAGTTCGGCTGGTCGTTCGATGACTGGGATCGCATCGCCGCCGGCACGATCGCGGGCCACATCCTGGAGTGCGGCGCGCAGTCGTCGGGCGGCAACCTGCTGCGCGACTGGCGCAAGGTGAAGAACCTCGAGGATGTCGGCTTCCCGATCGTCGAGGCCGAGGCCGATGGCACGTTCACGGTGACCAAGCACCCGGGGACCGGCGGCGTGGTGAACGTCGCGTCGGTCACCGAGCAGCTGGTCTACGAGATGGGCGATCCGACCAACTACATCACCCCGGACGGCATCGCCGACTTCACCTCGATCCGGCTCGCGCAGGAAGGGAAGCATCGCGTGCGCGTCTCGGGGATCACCGGGACGGCGCGGACGCCGTTCCTCAAGGTGTCGATCGCGTGGTTCTACGGCTACAAGGCGGTCGGCACGCTCGTCTACTCGTGGCCCGAGGCGCACGACAAGGCGAAGGCGGCGGACAAGATCCTTCGCAAGCGGCTCAAGGCGCTGGGGCTCGAGTACGAACAGATCCTGACCGAGTTCGTCGGGGTCGATGCCACGCACGGTCGTCTCGCCGGGGCACCCTCGGAGGATCTCGCCGAGGTGATGCTCCGGGTCGGGGTGCGTGCCCGCGAGAAGGCCCCGGTCGAGCGCTTCACGCGCGAGATCGCCCCGCTGGTGCTGACCGGGCCGCCGAGCGTGACCGGCTTCGCGGGCGGTCGCCCGAGCGTCGAGGAGATCGTGGCATACTGGCCGGCGCTGGTCCGGCGCGAGGCGGTCGAACCCTTCGTCCGCGTGGAGATGCTCTGATGGCGACGACGATGATCCAATTGCGCTACCTGGCGCACGCCCGCTCGGGCGACAAGGGCGACACCGCGAACGTCGGACTGATCGCCCTCGACCCGGCGTACTACGACGTCCTCGCCGAGCAGGTCACGGCCAGGCGGGTGGCGAAGTTCTTCAAGGGGATGGTGAGCGGGGTCGATCGGTTCGAGCTGCCGAACCTGTCCGCCCTCAACTTCCTGCTGCACGGCGCGCTCGACGGCGGCGGCACGTTGTCGCTCAAGACCGATGCGCAGGGGAAGGTCTACAGCACCGCACTCCTCCGGATGGAGATCGAGGTGCCGCGGAAGCTCGCCAAGCGCGCGCTCGAGGCGGCCGCGTGAGCGCGGCGCTCGACATCACGCTCGAGGGCGGCGTCCTCGTCGTCACGCTCAATCGTCCCGACAAGCGCAACGCGCTGAATGGCGCGATCCTGGACGGGCTCGCCGAGGCGCTGGCCCGGGCCGAGCTCGAGCCGTCGGTGCGGGTGCTCGCCCTTCGCGGGGCAGGGAGGGACTTCTGCGCCGGGGCTGACCTGCAGGAGCTGCTCGACTCGGCCGACCGCCCACTCGACGAGAACGAGCGCGATGCCCTCCGGCTCGGCGAGATCTTCCTCGCGATGCGTCGGCTCCCGAAGCCGGTCGTTGCGATCGTGCAGGGGCGGGCGCTCGCGGGCGGGGCGGGTCTCGCCACGGCGTGCGACCTCGTGCTCGCTGCGGACACCGCGACGTTCGGCTACCCCGAGGTGGCGCGCGGTTTCGTCCCTGCGATGGTGATGACGATGCTGCGCCGGAGCGTGGGCGAGAAGCGCGCCTTCGATCTGGTCGGCACCGGCCGTCTCGTCAACGCCAACGAGGCACTGGCGATGGGGCTCGTGTCGCGCGTGGTCCCGGAGGCAGCACTGGATGCCGAGGCGACGACGCTGCTCGCCGAGCTGGCCACGGCGTCGCCGACCGCGCTCGGCCTCACCAAGCAGCTCTTCACCGAGCTCGACGGTCAGTCGTTCCACGACGGCATCCTGATCGGGGCACGGGTCAACGCGCTGTCGCGCGCCACCGCCGACTTCAAGGCCGCGATCGCGCGGTTCCTCGCGCCGTGACGCTCCGACGCGCCAAGCTGATCCTGAGCGCGGCCGGCGTCGCGCTTGCGCTGATCGCCCTCAAGCTTGACCGGCCCGTGATCACGTGGGCCGCCATCGGGGTGCTGGCCATCGCCGTCGGGCTCCGGTTTGCCGAACGGAAGCGGCCGACCGAGTAGGCGCGCATCGACGGTGGCGTTCTGCGGGGCACCGTTCGCAACGAACGGTGCCCCGTGTCGCATCCGGGGCGTTGCACGTTCCGCCGATGCTCACCCGCGCCACGTCCCTCCTGCATCGCGTCTTCGGGCATCGCGACCTCAGGCCGCTGCAGCGGCAGGTCGTCGAGCCGGTGCTCGCCGGCAAGGATGTCCTCGCCGTGCTGCCGACCGGCGGCGGCAAGTCGGTCTGCTTCCAGCTCCCGGCCATCACCCAGGGCGGGCTCACCCTGGTCGTGTCGCCGCTGGTCGCGCTGATGCAGGATCAGGTTGCGGGGCTTCGCGCGCGAGGCGTGCGCGCCGCGGCGCTCAACGGCACGCTCGACGCCAGCGAACAGGCGGCGGTGCTCGAGGAGGCGGCGAGCGGCCGCCTGCGCCTGCTGTACGCCTCGCCGGAGCGGCTGGTACGACTCGCGGACGAGCTTCCGGGGCGCGGCATCACGGTGCGGCGGCTCGCCGTGGACGAGGCGCACTGCATCGTCGAGTGGGGGCACGACTTTCGGCCGAGCTACCGCGTGCTGCGTCGCGTGCGGGCGGCGGTCGGTGCGCCGCCGTGCGTGGCGCTGACCGGGAGTGCCACCCCGGCGGTGCGCCGCGAGATTCGCGAGGCGTTGGGCTTTCGGCGTGGTGCCGTGGAGATCGTCGGCTCGTTCGATCGTCCCAACCTGCGCTTCGAGGTGCAGTCGGTCGTGTCGGTCGAGGATCGTCTCGCGAGGCTCGTGGTGCTGGTGCGGACCACGCGCGGCAGCATCGTGGTGTATGCCCCGACGCGCGGTCTCACCGAGTCGCTGGCCCGGGTGCTGTGCGACAGCGGGGTGACGGCCCGCCCCTATCATGCGGGGATGGGGACGGCCGAGCGACGTGAGGTGCTCGAGCAGTTCCTCGACGATCGCGTGCGGGTCGTCGTGGCCACCTGTGCGTTCGGGATGGGGATCGACAAGCCGGGGGTGCGGCTCGTGGTGCACTGGATGCTCCCCGCGACGCCGGAGTCGTACTACCAGGAGGCGGGGCGGGCCGGCCGCGACGGCGCCCCGGCGCGGTGTGTCCTCTTCTTCCATCCGAGCGACGAGGCGGGCCCGAAGCGGCAGTTGGCGACCACCTTTCCCGACGAGGTGCTCGTCGAGGCGATCTGGCGCGATCCCTCGGTGCGCCAGAAGCATCCGGCCGGGATCGTTGCCGCCGCGGATCGCCTCGCGGCGGAGCTGCGTCCCGACCGCGGTGCGGTGCGCTGGGCCCCGGTGCGGCGGCGGAAGCGCGAGGCCGAGAAGCGGTTGGCGGCGATGGTCGGATACGCGCGCGGCCCGGCGTGTCGCCGGGCCGCGCTGCTCGCCTGGTTCGGCGAGCGGTTGGGAGCGTGTGCCGGGTGCGATCGGTGCACCCGGCCACGTCGCTAGCGGAGGATGTCGTCTCCGAACGGGAGCTTCTCCCCGTTCACGGCGTTGATTGCCGCGCGGAGTCCGGCCACGAACGGGTCCGCCTTGCTGACATCGACCGTGTACCCGAAGTCGGCCAGCGCCGACACGGTCAGGATCGAGACCGGCATCGGCACCCCGGGTGGCTGGACGAAACCCGTCATGAGCTCAGCCCCGAGCAGCGATTCACGCCAGTGGCTCCCGTTCGTGCCGTTGCCGGGCGGTCCTCCCTCGACGGGAACAATTCGGCCGGTATAGCTGGAGCCAACCTGCGGCCACGCCGCCACCGTTTGCGGTCCCGTGAAGATCGGGTCGTCGGTGCCCGCGTCCACGATCAGCCCGAATCCGTTCGGGGGCGCCTCAGTCCAGAGCGACCCGATCCCGAGCACGTGTCCCATCTCATGGATGATCACGGCGAGGAGGCG
This sequence comes from Gemmatimonadales bacterium, assembly GCA_035712665.1. Lineage (GTDB taxonomy): Bacteria > Gemmatimonadota > Gemmatimonadetes > Gemmatimonadales > GWC2-71-9 > Palsa-1233. Next base: position 3,767 of record DASTAN010000212.1, on the reverse strand, counting down.
GTTCGTGCTCTGCAGGTTGGCCAGGTCGAAGGTGTCGAATTCCATCCCGCCGTAGGACGGAATCGCGTTCGCACGCCGCGAATTCGCGCATGGCCCCGCCCGGCCGAGCACGCCACCCGGAGATTCGGAGAACAGCTGGGCATAGATCACGATGTCGTCGATCGTCTCGTTCAGGGCCGGGACGAATCCGAAGCAGCCACCTGCGTTGTAGAACCGGTCCGGGAGGTCACCGACGATGATCTCCATCCACCGAAGCGCCGCCGTCACGAAGGCGTCGCGGAAGTCGGCGTCGAACTGATTGCCGAAGCGGACGTCGATGACGAAGTCACGCGCGACGCCGCTCGCGCGGAATTCTGTCGTCAGGGCGGGGAACCCCGGCACCGAGGCGATGACGGTGCTGGTCGGCACGTTGCGGAGTCGCCAGTCGCCGAGTGCCGCGATCCCGTTGGAGTCGCTGGTGGCTGTCGCACCGGCGATCGCCGCGTCACCTCCCGGCGCCAAGGCGAACTGGACCGGAACCCCTGCGATCGGCCTCCCGTCCGAGTCCACGACCTTCACGCGCGGCGTCTTCTCCACGGTGAAGCGGAGCAGGCCGGCCTGATCGACCGGCGAAACCGGCTGGAGCGCCGCCGGAATCCCGATCCCCTGCGCGATGAACACCGTGCCCACGCCGTTGGCCGTCGTCGCCTGCAGGCGATTGACGCCTGAGCTCGGGCCCAGGCGCCACGAACCGACCGTGGCGCGGCCATCGGCGTTGGTCGTGACCTGCGCCCCCGTCACCGTTCCGCCGCCCGCCGTGACCGTGAAGGTGACCGCCACCCCCGGCACCGGGTTGCCGAACGCATCACGGAAGCGGAGCGATGGCCGTGGCGAGACCTCCTGCCCGACGATCGCCGACAGGCCAGCGGCCCCGTCAATGATCGTGACCTGACTCGGTGCGCCGACCTGCGCCGTCGCCTCGATGATCGCGGTGATCGGCGTGCCGAGGGCCTGCACGCGCAGCTGGTTCACGCCCGGGATCGGACCGAGAAGCCACGAGCCGACCGTGGCCCGACCGTCCGCGTCGGTGACGACCGAATCGCCGGTGACCGACCCGCCGCCACCGATGACGTCGAACCGCACGCTGCGGCCGCTCACGCCGCGCCCGTTGGCGTCGACCAGACGCACCGATGGCGACGTCGCCAGCGCCGTGCCGACGGCGGCCTGCTGGTTGGTACCAGCCGTCACCTGGAAGCTGCTCGGCGGTCCGACCGACGGACCGCTCGGGTCCTCACCGCCGCACGCCCCGAGCACCATTACGGCACCGAGCACGAGGGAACGAGCGCGCACGCGTCCTGCCACTGCGAGAGTCATAGGATGCCGCTGACCGGAAGAGGGGGTGATGTTCGACGTCACATCGGAAATATATCGGATCCGGGGAAAGGTTCCGGCGTAGGTATCTTTGCGCGCCTGCCGCCCCCAAGGCGGCCCGATCCACCCTGAGACGACGAACGCGACTGATGATTGACTTGCCGTACCTCACCGACGCCCATCACGCGCAGCGCGAGCGGGTGCGTGCCTTCGCCGCGGAGCACGTCGTGCCCCTCGCCGCGGAACTCGACCGGACCAGCACCTACCCCTGGGCCAACGTCCGCCGGATGGCCGATGCGAAGTGGCTCGGGATTACCGTCCCGACTGAGTGGGGTGGGGCGGGGCTCGATGATCTCAGCTATTACGTCACGCTGCACGAGATGGCGAAGGCCGACGCCTCGCACGCGGTGATGATCTCCGCCCATACCAACCTCGTCACCAACGCGATCTTCGAGATGGGCACCGCGTGGCAGCGCGAGACCTTCCTGCGCCCGCTCGCCAGCGGCCGCGTGATCGGCGCGTTCGGCCTCACCGAGGCGGAGAGCGGCTCCGACGCCGGCGGAATGCAGACGACCTACGAGGACGCTGGCGATCACGTGATCCTCACCGGCGAGAAGATCTTCATCTCGCAGGCCGGCGTGTCGGAGGTCGTGGTGGCGGTGGCCCGCGCGAAGGACGACCCGAAGCGCACCACGGCGTTCATCCTGGCCAAGCCGACCTCGCAGCCCGAGGGGGCGGCCGCGGTGGGCGTGGGCCACGAGCCGTCGTTGCCGTACAGCGAGGGGTTCACCACGCGCCTCGGGCCCGAGAAGATGGGGTGGCGCGCGGTCGACTGGGGCTTCCTCACCTTCGATCAGGTCCGCGTCCCGAAGACCCAGATCCTCGGCCAGGACGGCGACGGCTTCCGGAACTTCCTCAAGCTCCTCGACGGCGGCCGGATCGGCATCGCCGCGATCTCGCTCGGGATCGCCGAGGGTGCCTTCGACGCGGCGGTCGAGTGGGCTGGGAGCCGGAAGCAGTTCCAGAAGGCGATCGGCGCCTTCCAGGGGGTCTCGTTCCCGCTGGCCGATCTGGCGACCGAGATCGACGCCGGGCGGCACCTGCTGTACCACGCCGGGTGGCTCAAGCAGCACGGCAAGCCGTACAAGCTGGCGGCGGCCAAGGCGAAGCTCTTCTGCTCTGAGCTCGCGATGCGGGCCACGACGGCGGCGGTGCAGGTCTACGGCGGGCGCGGCTACACCAAGGAATTCGCGGTCGAGCGCTACATGCGGGACGCGAAGATCTGCACCATCGGCGAGGGGACCAGCGAGGTCCAGCGGCTGATCATCGCCCGCGACCTCCTGGGGGCGATCGCCAACGGGTAGCCCGTGACATTGCCGTAAGTCGCGGTGCCCCATAGATTTTGGCGTATGCGATCCAGCCTCCAGCGTCTCTGGGACGGTATGACCGGCGGGGTGTTCCCCCGAGTCCGGCGGATCGCATGTGCCACCCTCGGTGTCCTTCGCCGCCTGGGTCGTGGCCCCACCGCAGAGCACCTCCCATCCGAACGACAGCCCCGATCCCCGGTTCGTGCCACCGCGGCCCCGGGCGACGCCACGCTTCCGAGCGCGGCGCCGTCCCGTGTCGTGTCAGGCACCCCGGCGCGTTGGGGGCTTTCGCCGGTGCTCCGCCATCGTCGTCGCCAGTGGGTGACCGGGGGCCAGACTTCCCAGCGGAACACATCCATCCTGCTTGCGGCGCGCGCGGTGCCGACTGCTGCATCGCCGCCCGTCCTGGACCCCCGTGAAGCGAGAAATTCTCATCTCAGGCACCCCGCGCGAGACGCGGGTGGCCATCCTCGAGGACGACCGCCTCGTCGAGCTGCTGGTCGACCGACCTGACCATCGCCGGTCGGTCGGTGACATCTACCTTGGTCGCGTCGATGCCGTCCTCCCCGGCATCCAGGCCGCGTTCGTGGACATCGGGCAGGAGAAGTCCGCCTTCCTGCACGCCTCCGACCTCCTTGAGCCCGAGGAGGACGACGACCCGTCCGAGCGCGACGATGCCGACGATGACCTCCCGGACGGCGAAGAGGCCGAGGGCGGCGACGAGGGCGAGGCCGTCCCGCAGCAGGCGCGCAAGCGCCGCGGCGACGGTGGCCGTCGTGAGGTCGGCTCCCGTCGGGCCGTCCCGGACATCTCCGAGATCCTGAAGAAGGGGCAGACGCTCCCGGTGCAGGTCACCAAGGAGCCGATCTCCACCAAGGGCTCGCGCGTCACGGCGCAGATCTCGATCGCCGGGCGTTTCCTCGTCTACATGCCGTACGCCTCGAAGGTGGGCGTCTCGCGGAAGATCGAGTCGCGCGAGCAGCGCGCGAAGCTCCGCGAGCTGGTCTCGGAGATGCTCCCCAAGGATGCCGGCGGGATGATCGTCCGCAC
>DASTAN010000211.1:0-24119 GCA_035712665.1 Gemmatimonadales bacterium | reverse complement strand
GCGAGCAGCGCGGCGAGGAGGACGCGCTGCGTCTCGCCGCCGCTCAGCGCGTTCGGCGCCCGATCGGCAAGGTGCGCCACGTCGGTGCGCGCCATCGCGGCCTCGACTGCGGCACGAATGCGCTCGCGCGGCCAGCCAAGGTTCATCGGGCCGACCGCGATCTCGTCGCGCACCGTGCCGGCCACGCCGCTCAGCTGCAGCGCCGGCGCGGGTCCCAGCCAGCCGATGCCGAGATCGAGCGGCGATGACGCGGCGACATCCGCCCCGTCGAGCGTGGCGGTCCCGGCACCGTCCCCGCCCGACAGGCGCGGCAGGAGCCCCGCGAGCGCGCCAAGGAGCGTGCTGGTGCCGGCACCGAGGGGCCCGGCGAGCCAGGTGACGCCCGGCTCGAACGTCGTGGTGATCCCCTCGAGTGCCCAATGCGTCTGCGCGGGATAGCGAAGGCGCAGTCCCTCGGCGCGAAGCGTGCTCATCGCGCGAACCGCCACGCGAGGACGGCGATCACGACGGCGAACGCGCCCCACCGCGCCAGGCGATCAGCCGCGCGGTCCGGGGGCGGGTCGAGGGCGGTGCGCGGACCGACGCGCGTGAGGCCGCGCGACTCGAGGGCGAGGGCGCGGTCGTCGGCCTCGGTGAGTGCCGCGAGCATCAGCGGAAACGCCAGCGCGGGAATCGCGCGGAGTCGCGCGCCGATCGAGCCGCGCACCTTGAGGCCGCGCGTCCGCTGGGCTTCCCGGAGGCGGACCGCCTGCGCGCCGAAGCGGTCGGCCGCATCGAGCGTCGCGACGAGGACGAACGCTGCGGTGAACGGCCACCCGCGCGCGATCGCGGCCTGCAGGAAGCGGTGCGCATCGAAGCGCGCGGCGAAGGCAAGCGAGGCCGTCACGATCGCCGCGAGGCGGGTGCCCTGGTGCAATGCCCAGTCGAGCCCCTCGAGGGCATAGCTGCCGCCGAGCACGAACGGTGCGCGCGGCCCCTCGCCGAGGATCACGTGCATCACGCCGAGGAGCACCCAGAGCGGCAGCGAGATCACGATGCCGAGGCGCACGGCGGTGCCGGCGCCGACCACCAGCGCCACCGCGCACGTGGCGAGGTAGAGCGCGGCCGTGGCGGGCCACGTCGGGAGGAGCAGCGCGAGCGCGACCACGGCGAGCACCAGCGTGCCGTCGGTGAACGGATGCGCGCGCGTCATCGACCCACCGCGCGCGCCGCGAGCGGGAAGCGACCCAGCACGCGGCGCGGCAGCGCGCGCAGCAGCGCGCCCACGACGATGAACGCCGCTGCCTTGTCGAGCATGTCGGTGCTCACGGAGGCGGCGGTGACCGCCACCGGCAGCGGGACGTCGAGGGTGCGGAGGAGGGCGCTGATCGCCGTCACCCCGCCCGCGGTGACGCCCCGGAAGAGGAGGTACGAGATGACGGCCGACGCGAGACCGCACGCGAGGCCACAGGCCGCCCCCCAGAGCCCGCTTCGCCACGGCGTGGCAAAGCCGCCCTGCCCGGCCGCCGCCGCCGCGAGCAGGGCAATCAGCCACTGGATCGGCATGAAGGCGACCCACTGGTAGCCGCTCAGCATCCCGGACAGGAGCTGGCTCACCGTCCCGACGAGGAGGCCGCCCGGGAGCCCGGCCAGCACGGCCACCAGCATCGTCCCCAGCGTGTCGAGGTAGATCGGGAGCGACAGCTCGGCCACGAGACGGCCGATCACCAGGTTGATGGCGACGGCGGCAGGGATCAGGGCGATCAGGCGAGGGGACACCGGAACTCGGGCGGGAGAGGAGATTAGAATCTAGGCGTCTTTCACGAGGAATCACCGATGCGTTCGTCGCTCCTGCTCGCTGCCCTGGCCCTTGGTGCCGCCCCGCTGGCCGCCCAGACCGCCACCCCTGCCACGCCGGCCCCGGCCCCGGCCCAGACCGGCTACGGGGCGTGGTTCGGCTCGATCCCCGACACCGAGGGGGGCGATGCCGGCATCCTGCTGCGCGGCACCACCCCGGGGTCGCCGGCCCAGAAGGCGGGGCTCAAGGAGGGCGACCTCATCGTCTGGATGGACAAGGGGCCGGTCGCGTCGCTCGCCGACATGGTGCAGGTGCTCCGCACCCGTCAGCCCGGCGACACGATCGACGTCGCCTTCTTCCGCGGCCAGGAGAAGAAGACGATCAAGGTCGTCCTCGGCGCGCGGCCGGGGAGCTGACCGGTGGCGATCCTCGACGCGGAGAAGGTCGTCACGCGCCTCCGCAGCGCGTTCAACCACGGCGCCGATCGGCAGAAGATCCTGACGATGGCGGCGGAGCTGATCCGCGAATGCGGCGAGCCGTACACGTCGGTCTACCTCTACATGCTGCACGGCGAGGAGCTGGTGCTCGAGGCGTACAGCGGGCGCGACACCGAGCACGACCGGATCCCGGTCGGCAAGGGGGTCTGCGGCACCGCGGTCGCGACCGGCGAGGACCAGAACGTCGGCGACGTGCGCGCGCGCGAGAACTACATCGCCTGCAACCTCTTCACCAAGAGCGAGCTGGTGGTGCTGATCAAGCGCGGCGGGAAGATCCTCGGGCAGATCGACGTCGACTCGGACGTGCTCGACCCGTTCACGCCCGACGAGGTCGCGGCGTGCCGGCAGGTCGCCGACGCGATCGCGGCGCTGCTCTGACCTTGCGCTGCTGGGTGAGCGCGCGCTGGACGATTCCCGTCCCGCCCGCGCATCGCTTCCCGATGGCGAAGTACGGGCTGATCCGCGACGGCGTGCTCGCCGCGGGGGTGGTGGCGCGCGAGGAGATGGCCGAGCCCGAGCGCTGTCCGCGGTGGTCCCTCGAGCTCGCGCACGATCGCGGCTACGTCGGGCGCGTCGTCGAGCAGGCACTCGAGCCGCGCGAGGTGCGTCGCATCGGCTTCCCGCAGGTGCCCGAGCTCGCGGAGCGCTCGCTCCGCACCACGCAGGGGACGGTGGAGGCCGCGCGCGATGCGCTCGCGCAGGGGGCGGGGCTCAACCTCGCCGGCGGGACGCACCACGCGGGGATCGCCTTCGGCGAGGGGTACTGCGTCTTCAACGACGTCGCCGTCGCGATCCGCACGCTGCAGCACGAGGGGCTGCTCGGGCGCGCGGCGATCCTCGACCTCGACGTGCACCAGGGGAATGGCACGGCCGAGATCTTCGCCGGCGACCCGGACGTGGTGACCTTTTCGATGCACGGCGCGCGCAACTTCCCGTGGCGGAAGGTCCCGTCGACGGTGGACGTCGCGCTCGAGGACGGGACCGACGATGCCGCGTACCTCGCGGCGCTCGACGCCCACCTCGAGGACGTGCTCGATCGGGTCGCGGCGGACGTGGCCTTCTACCTCGCTGGGGCGGATCCGTACCTCGGCGATCGCCTCGGTCGCCTGCGCCTGAGTATCGAGGGATTGCGCCGTCGCGATGCGCGCGTCTTCGCGGCGTGCCGGCGGCGGGGGCTGCCGCTGGTGATGGTCCTCGCCGGCGGCTATGCCCACGATCTCGCCGACATCGTGACGATCCACACCAACTCCGTCCGGGAGCTGCGCCGTGCCTACGCCGCCTGAAGTCACCACCCACCTGCGCTCGGTGCGCGGCGTCGAGCTCTTCGAGCGCCGCGCGGGGCACGGGCCCGAGGTGATCGTGCTGCACGGCGGGCCCGGGGCGCATCACGACTACCTGCTCCCGGGCTTCGACGCGCTCGCGACCGGACGCACGCTTGTCTACTACGACCAGCGCGGCGGCGGGCGCTCGCCGGTGGCGCGCGACGTCCCCGTCGGCTGGCAGGAGCAGGTCTACGATCTCGAGGCGCTGCGCGACGTGTGGGGGCTGGAGCGGCTGCACCTCGCCGGCTACTCGTGGGGCGGCCTGCTCGCGATGCTGTACGCGACGACGTACCCCGAGCGGGTCGCGTCGCTGGCGCTGGTCTCGCCGGCGCCCGCGGCGAAGGCCGAGCGCACGGTGTACGAGGCGAACCTCGCGGCACGCAACGCCACGCCGGCGCTCAAGGCCGAACGCGAGGCGCTGCAGGCCAGCGGGCTCCGGAGCCGCGACCTCGCCGCGTACAACCAGCGGCTGTTCGAGCTGGCGGTGTCGGGCTACTTCCACGACCCGGCGCGGGCGCGCGAGCTGACGCCGTTTCGCCTGACGGGCCGCACCCAGCAGGGGGTGTGGGATTCGCTCGGCGAGGACTTCGACCTGCGTCCGGCGCTGCGTCGGCTGGACGTGCCGTCGATCGTGGTGCATGGCGACGACGACCCGATCCCGCTCGAGACCGCGCGCGCCACGGCCGAGGCGCTCCGCGCGGAGTTCGTGGTGCTGCCCGACTGCGGCCACGTGCCGTATGTCGAGGCGCTGCCGACCTTCACCGCGGCGCTCGACCGCTTCCTGCCGCGCGGATGAACGACGCCCGCCCGCATCCCTTCGCGCTGCTGTTCGGCGCCGTGGCGACCGAGCGCTTCCCCGCGATCGCGGCCGCGCTGGGCGACGAGCGCGGGATCGAGCCGTTCCTGATGGCGCCCGACGCGATCGAGCTGCTCCACGCGCTGCGCCCCGACGGCGGGTTGGGCGAGGAGGTGGATGACTTCGTGGCGCTGGTCCACGCCGCGTGGTGCTACTGGGCCGATGGCGCGGTGACGACCACGCTCGATGACGCGGGCACCCGGGCGCTCTGCGATCCCGAGGCGAGCACGGGTGCGGCGGCCACGCCACCCGCCCGCACGCGGTATGTTGCAGTGGCGCCGCGGCTTGTCTGGGCCGCGCTCGGGACCGGCGAGCACCACGAACCGCTGGATGGCTGGTTCGCGGTCCCGGTCCGGGGCGGCCTGCGCGCGGTGGCGTGCTTCGGCGTGCATCCCGGGCGCCCCGGGGTCTCGGTCGTGGCCGTCGAGGGGCCGCGGCCTGCGGCGGTCGCCCGCGAGGACGGCACGCCCCTCTTTGCCCCGACGATGCCGGGCGGTGACACGGCGGGGCTCTTCGCCGTGACCGCACCTGATGAACTCCTCCTGCTCGCGTGGCGCGCGGCAGGGGCGCTGACGGAGTGATCCGATGCTGATGCTCGACCGGACCGGGGTGGCCCACGAACTCGATCGCATCGCGGCGTACCTCGAGCTGAAGGGCGAGAACCCGTTCCGCGTGCGCGCCTTCCGCGCGGCGGCGAAGACGGTCGAGGGGTTCCCGGTCGAACTTGACGTCGCGCTCGCCGACGGCTCGCTGGCCGAGGCAAAGGGGATCGGCCCCGCCATCCTCCAGGTGATTCGCGAGCTGGCCGAGACGGGGCGTGCCGACCTCCTCGAGGAACTCCGCGAGGAGGTGCCGCCGGGGCTGGTCGAGATGCTCGGCATCTCGGGCCTCGGGGTCGCGAAGATCCGCACGATCCACGAGACGCTCGGCATCGAGACGCTGCCCGAGCTCGAGGTCGCCGCGCGTGACGGACGGCTCGCCGCGCTGCCGCGCTTCGGCGAGCGCACCGCGCAGAACATCCTCCAGGGGATCGCCTTCCTCCGGCAGGCGAGCCAGTGGCGCCTCGCGCACCACGCGCGCGACGAGGCGCGCGCGATCGCCGAGGCGTTCGCGGCCGTGCCCCACGTCCTCGCGGTCCACCCGGCCGGCGAGGTGCGCCGCGGCTGCGAGGTGGTGCAGGACCTCGTCTTCGTCGTGGTCGCCGATGTCCCGCCGAGCGAGGTGCTGGCGGCCCTCGCCTCCACGACCGGGGTCAGCGAGATCGCCGGCGGCGACGAGCGGCGCGCCACGTTGCGCCTCGCGGGCGGCACCACGGTGCAGGTGATGGTGACCCCGCCGATGAACCTCGGCGCGGTGCTGGTGCAGGCGACCGGGAGTGACGCGCACCTCGCGGCGCTCGCGGCGCACGCCCGCGCGAAGGGCTTCACGCTCGCGGGGACCGCGCTCTGGGAAGGGAGCCGCTTCGTCGCGACCCCGACCGAGGAGGCGCTCTATGCCGCGCTCGGCCTGCCGTGGATCCCGCCCGAGCTGCGCGAGGACGGCAGCGAGGTCGGCGTGCCGGTGCCGCCGCTGGTGACGCGGGCGGACCTGCGCGGTTTCCTGCACTGCCACACGACGTACTCCGACGGCACCAACTCGGTCGCCGACCTCGCGCGCGCCTGCCAGGCGGCGGGGTACGGCTGGGTGGGGATCACCGACCACTCGCGGGCCGCGGCGTACGCCGGCGGGCTCACGGTCGACGACCTCCGCCGCCAGTGGGACGAGATCGACGCCTTCAACGCGGGCCACGAGGGGATCCGCGTCCTCAAGGGGATCGAGAGCGACATCCTCGCCGACGGCGCGCTCGACTACCCGGATGACGTGCTCGCAGGATTCGACTTCATCATCGGCAGCGTGCACTCGCGCTTCAACCTCGGCGAGGCCGAGATGACGGCGCGCTTCCTCCGCGCGATCGAGAACCCGTACCTCACGATGCTCGGCCATCCGACCGGGCGCCTGCTGCTGCAGCGCGAGGCGTACGCGGTGGATCTCGATGCGGTCTTCGAGGCGGCCGGGCGCGCGGGCGTCGCCATCGAGATCAACGCCGACCCGCATCGCCTCGACCTCGACTGGCGGGTGCTGCGCCGCGCGCGCTCGGCCGGGGTGATGATCAGCATCGGCGCCGATGCGCACGCGATCCCGGGCCTCGCCAACGTCGACTTCGGCGTGGCGATCGCGCGGAAGGGCGGGCTGGGTCCCGAGGCGATCCTCAACGCGCGCGATGCCGAGGGCTTCCTCGCCTTCGCGCGCGCCCGCCGGGGCTGATGCCGCCGGAGGCGAAGGCCGCGAAGGTCGCGCGGATGGGCACGGTGCTGGCGGCGCTCAAGCGCGAGCATCCCGACGCGCATTGCGAGCTCGACCACCGGAATGCGTTCGAGCTGCTCTGCGCGACGATCCTCTCGGCGCAGTGCACCGATGCCCGGGTGAACCTGGTGACGCCGGCACTCTTCGCGGCGTATCCCGATGCGCACGCGCTCGCGGCGGCGCGGCAGGAGGACGTGGAGGCGCTCGTCAAGTCGACCGGCTTCTTCCGCAACAAGGCGAAGTCGCTGATCGGGATGGCGCAGGCGCTCGTCGCGGAACACGGCGGCGAGGTGCCGCGCACGATGGCCGAGCTCCGGCCGCTCCCCGGCGTCGGGCGGAAGACCGCCAACGTGATCCTCGGCAACGCCTTCGGCCTCAACGAGGGGATCACCGTCGACACGCACGTCAAGCGAATCGCGAAGCTGCTCCGCTTCACGCGGAGCGACGATGCCGAGCGTGTCGAGCGCGACCTGATGCCGCTGGTGCCCGAGGCCGACTGGACGCTGGTGAGCCACCTGCTGATCTGGCACGGGCGCCGGACCTGCATCGCGAACCGACCGAGATGCGGCGCCTGCGTGATCGCGGAGTGGTGCCCGAGCAAGCGCCGCGAGATCTGAGACGGGACACGCGACACGCGACACGGGACAGGGGTTGCGGTTCCTTGTCCCCTGTCCCGTGTCCCTTGTCCCCTATATTGACGCTGACCCTTACACGGAATCCTGTGCCATGAAGACTGCCACCATCATCACCGACCGCGGGACGATCACGGCCGAGCTGTACGACGAGGCCGCGCCGGGCACGGTCGAGAACTTCGCGAAGCTCGCCAACAGCGAGTTCTACGACGGGACGCGCTTCCATCGCGTCATCAAGGACTTCGTGATCCAGGGCGGCGACCCGCTGTCGAAGGATCCGGCGAATCCGCGCGTCGGCACCGGCGGCCCGGGGTGGAAGATCAAGTGCGAGACGGCGGGGAACCCGCACAAGCACGTCGCGGGATCGCTCTCGATGGCACACGCGGGGCGGGACACCGGCGGCTCCCAGTTCTTCATCGCCCACGGCCCGCAGCCGCATCTCGACGGGGTGCACACCGTCTTCGGCAAGGTCACCGACGGGATGGACGTCGTCTACGCGATCAGGCAGGGCGACGTGGTCACCTCAATCCGGGTGAGCTGACCATCCGCGCCGAACTCGCGCTCCTGTGCGACCACGCGCTCGTGGACCAGCACGGCAAGCTCTCGGTCATCGGGATCTGGCGCCAGCTGATGCTGGCCCAGTTCCCGGGGGTCCACCCGCGCGCCACGCTGGTGCTGGTGCTGCGCGGCAACCGCACCGAGATCGGGCAGCATGCGCTCTCCTTCCAGCTGGTCGACGCCGCCGGGACGATGCTGCTCGACCATCACGGCCAGGTGCAGTTCATCGAGCCGCCGGCCGGCGTCACCGAGGTCGAGGCCCCGGGGATCATCCAGATCGACCTCCCGCTGCAGCAGCCCGGCGAGCACGCGATGATCATCGGCCTCGACGGCCGCGAGATCGCGCGGGTGCCGTTCACCGCCGTGGTGGCGCAGGGGATGCCGACCGGACTGCACTAGGCGGCGAACGGCGAACTGATGAGGGGTGAGGGGTGAGGGGTGAGGGGGGACGCCCTTCACCCTTCACCCTTCACCCCTCACCCCTCACCCTTCACCCTACACTAGCTTACAGGGATGACTCCGCCCGTCACCCCCGACCTCGCCTGGTCGCTCGTCTGCGACTGGACCGCCTCGCCGGCGTTGCGCGTGCACATGCGCGCCGTGGGGTTGGCGATGGGGCATCTCGCGCCGCGCTACGGCGGTGACCCGGCGTGGTGGACCGCCGTCGGGTTTCTCCACGACTACGACTACGAGCGCTTCCCCAACGACGCCCACGCCGCGGATGCCGAGCATCCGGCCGAGGGAGTGCGGCACCTCCGATCGCTCGGCTTCCCGGACGAGGGGTGCGAGGCGATCCTGGGCCACGCGCACTACACCGGCGTCGCGCGCACCACGCCGCTCGCCAAGGTGCTCTTCGCGGTCGACGAACTGTGCGGCTTTCTCGTGGCGTGTGCGCTGGTGCGCCCGTCGCGCTCGCTCGCCGATCTCGAGGTCGGCTCGGTCAAGAAGAAGCTCAAGGACAAGGCGTTCGCGCGCGGGGTCAATCGCGACGACGTGCGCCACGGCGCCGAGGAACTGGGCGTCGAGCTCGATGCCCTGATCGCCGACGTGCTCGATGCCCTTCGCCCGCACGAACGTGACCTCGGTCTCGGCGGATGAGCGACTGACGGCGCCCCTGGCGCGCCGGGGCCGCGAGAGCGGCCCGCTCGAGCGCGCCGCCGATCGGGCCGCCGGCACGCCGGCCGTGCCCGGCAATCGCGTCACCCTGCGCGTCGACGGACCCGCGACGTACGACGGCATGCTCGCGATGATCGCGACGGCACGCCGCCGCGTCCACCTCGAGAACTACATCATCCGCGACGACGCCACCGGGCGCCGCTTCGCCGACGCGATGCTCGCCCGCGCCGCCGCCGGGGTCCGGGTGCGCGTGCTCTTCGACTGGATCGGCAGCATCGGGACCTCGGCCAGCTACTGGGATCGGCTGCGACGCGGCGGCGTGGAGGTGCGAGTCTTCGGTCGTCCGCGCCTCGATGATCCGCTGCTGATTGCGGTGCGCGACCATCGCAAGGTGCTGGTCGTGGACGGCGAGCGCGGCAGCGCGGGCGGTCTCTGTCTGGGCGATGAATGGCTCGGCGATCCGGCGCGCGGCCGCCAGCCGTGGCGTGATACCGCCCTGGAGGTCGAGGGTCCGGCGGCACGTGCCCTCGACGCCGCCTTCCTTCGCGCCTGGGCCGCCGCTGGCGGACCGCCACCGGACGACGGCGAAGTGCCGGGCGAGGTGGAGGCCGCCGGCGACGTGGCGGTCCGGGTCATCGCCACCGAACCGGGCCGGGAGCGCGCGGGGCGGGTGCTCGATCTCCTCCTCGGCGTGGCGGCCGACCGGATCTGGGTCACCGAGGCCTACTTCGCCGTGGCGCCCCGCCTCTACCAGGCGCTCGCCGATGCGGCCCGCGCCGGGGTGGACGTGCGGTTGCTCGTCCCGGGGGCGAGCGACATTCCGAGCATCCGGAACCTCTCGCGGGCCGGCTATCGCGGCCTCCTGCGCGCGGGCGTGCGCATCTGGGAGTGGCAGGGGCCGATGCTGCACGCCAAGACCATCGTGGCGGACGGGCGCTGGCTGCGGGTTGGGTCAAGCAACCTCAACCCGTCCTCGCTGCTGGCGAATTGGGAACTCGATCTCTTCGTGGACCACGAGGCGCTGGCGCAGGAGGCGGAGCATCGCTTCGTCCTCGACCTCTCGCACGCGAGCGAGGTGGTCCTCCAGCCCCGGCGACTCCCCGGCGTGCTCGAGCGCATCGATCGGAAGGCCCCGGTGGAGCCGCTGGCCGAGCGGCACGCCCCGGGCTTCCGCGAGCGTCGCCGCCGCGCCTTCGTCCTGGCGTCGACGGTCGTGCGCGGGGCCCGGGCCGCGGTCTTCGGGCCGCTGGCGATGCTCCTCTTCGTCGTATCGGCGGTCTTCTTCCTCCTGCCGGTGCCGGCAGCCCTCGCGGCCGCGATCGGGTCGCTCCTCGTCGCGCTGGCGCTCGCGGTCCGTGCCCTGGGGCATCGGGCCCGTGGCTGATCTCAACCTCGTTCCCGGTGGCGGCGTATGACGGGCGTGGATGATGCCGCGCTTGCCGCTCGGGCCGCGCAGGGCGATGCCGAGGCCTTTGGCGAGCTGGTGGCCCGGCACGCGCCAATGGCCAGGCGGGTCGCGCACGCGGTGCTCGAGAACGCCGAGGATGCCGATGACGCCGCCCAGGAGGGGTTCCTCTCCGCCTGGACGAACCTCGGGCGGTACGACGCGAGCCGCGCGTTCCGACCGTGGCTGATGCAGATCGTGGTGAATGCGGCCCGGGACCTCCGCCGACGTCGGCGGGTACGGGCCACCGAACCACTCGACACCGTCCCAGCCCAGGCGCGCGACGATCCGGCGCGCGAGGCAGGGAACACGGACCTCGGTGAGCGCCTCCGGGAGGCCCTTGCCACGCTGCCCGAGCGGCAGCGACTGGCCGTGACGCTGTTCGATGCCGAGGGCTATTCGCAGGCGGAAATCGCCCGGATGCTCGGCATCCCTGAGGGAACGGTGAAATCGGATGTGTTCCACGGCCGCCGCGCACTGCGGACAGTGCTCGGCCACGTGAAGGAGGAATGGGATGCACGGTGACAACCTGCAGCGGGACGAGGCGCTCGGCGCGATGCTCCGCGAGGCGCTCGGCGACGGTCGGGACGCGTTCTTCGTGACGCGGGTGCAGGCCCGCGTCCGCGCCGCGGGCGCCCCGGGGTGGGATGCCGTCCTGGCGCGCTGGTTCTGGCAGGGGCTGCTGGCCGCGGCGGCGTCGCTCGCCATCGCCGGCTGGTCGGTGCTCCGGCACGATGCGACCCCGGTTGCGGGTGGGGAATCGGTGGCGGTACAGCTCCTGGATGGCACCCGTCCCGGGTCGGACGTGCTGATGATGGCGATGACGGAGGCCCCGTGACCACCTCACGGACGCGGGCCGTCGCCCTCCTCGGCGTGGTCTTCCTGCTCGGGGCGGCGGTCGGTGCGCTGTTCCTCAGGACGGGCGATCGCCGGGCCGAGGGGCGCGGCGGTCCGGGGGGCCGCGGTCCCGACTGGATGCGGGAGCTGGATCTCGACGCCACGCAGATGGACAGCGTGCGCGCCATCTATTCCCGCGGCGAGTGCGCGATGGATTCCGTGCGCGTGCAGCTCAAGACGCCGATGGATTCGCTCTTCGAGCTGATCCGGCCCGAAGTCGAGGCCCGGCGGACCGTGATGCGGCAGGAGGTGCGGGCCCTGCTCTCGCCGACTCAACAGGAAAGGTACGACTCGATGGTCCAGCACAGTGATTCGGTCCGCCGTCGGATGCGCGAACAGCCGTGGGGAGGGTGCCGTCGTGGCCAGCGCTAAGCTTCTTGTCGCCGGGCTCGGCCTCCTCCTCGCTGCGCCGCTTGCCGCGCAGCAGCGTCGGGTGACGCTCGACGAGGCGGTCCGGATGTCCGAGATGGTCCAGCCCAACGTGGTGCAGGCCGGGAACACCGTGCGCAGCAATGCCGCGGCGACCAAGACGGCGTGGGCGCAGTACCTCCCGAACCTCAGCGCCTCGTCGAGCGGCAACCGGTCGTTCTCGGAAGGCCCGTCGCGTCTCGACCCGACGTCGGGGCAGATCATCAGCGGCGACCAGACCAACCAGTCGTTCTCGTTCGGCGTCAACGCCGGCATCGAGCTCTTCGACGGCTTCCGGCGCAGCAACGCCCTCAAGGCGGCGCGCGCCACCGAGTCGGCGTCCGAGGCGTCGTACGACAACGCCCGCTTCCAGAACCGGCTCACCACCACCAACGCCTTCCTCGACGCGCTCGCGGCGCAGCAGCAGATCCGCGTCCTCGAGGCGAGCGTGGCGCGTGCCGAGGAGCAGCTCAAGGTCGCGGTGGCGCGCCTCCAGAGCGGGGCCGCGAACCGCGCCGACTCGCTGCGCGCGTTCGTGACGCTGGGCCAGGCGCGCCTGCAGCTCCTGCAGCAGCAGAACACGCTGGCGACCGCCGAGGCGAATCTCGGCCGTCAGGTCGGCATCGGCGACCGCGTGGCGGCGCAGGATGATCCCGCGCTGTACGCACGTCCGGCCGCGCTCGACACCACCACGCTCCGCACCGAGGCGCTCAAGCAGGCGCCGACCGTCCGCGCGGCCGAGCTGCAGCTGGTCTCCGCGAAGGCGAACTTCGGCCAGAGCAAGTCGACCTACTGGCCGACCCTCTCGATGTCGTTCGGCAACAACTGGGCGGGCAACCAGCTCCGCGACTACGAGATCTTCCAGAGCCGCAGCGTCGGCCTGTCGCTCAACTGGCAGCTCTTCAACCGCTTCCAGCGCGAGCAGCAGGTGACGCAGGCCTCGCTGCAGGTCGACAACGCGCAGGCGACGCTGAACGACGCGCGCCGCCAGGTCGAGGCACAGCTCACCCAGCGCCTGGCCGAGCTGGGGACGGCCGAGCAGCAGGTCGCCTTCTCGGGGCTCAACGTGCAGGCCGCGACCGAGGAGCTCCGCATCGTGACCGAGCGCTACCGCCTCGGCGTCGCGACGATCGTCGACGTGGTGACCTCGCAGGAGCAGCTCACGACGGCCGAGGGCCAGGCGGTCACGGCGCGGTTCGCCTACCTGCGCGCGAAGGCGCAGCTCGAGGCGCTCGTGGGACGGAGCCTCTGATGGCGGACGTGAAGACGACGGCCGAGCGGATGGCCCTCCTCCCGAGCGACGTGCCGCGCGACGCGGTCATCGTCACTCGCGACCTCCAGCGCGAGTACCGGATGGGGAGCGAGATCGTGCGCGCCCTGCAGGGCGTGGACATCACCATCCGCCGCAACGAGTTCTGCGCGATCATGGGCCCGTCGGGCTCCGGCAAGTCGACGCTGATGAACCTCATCGGCTGCCTCGACACCCCGGACCACGGCGAGTACTGGCTCAACGGGCATCGCGTCAGCGAGCTCGGCGACGATGCGCTCGCGCGGATCCGCAACAAGGAGATCGGCTTCGTCTTCCAGACGTTCAACCTCCTGCCCCGCGCCAGCGCGCTCGCGAACGTCGAGCTGCCGATGGTCTACGCCGGGGCGTCGAGCCGCGAGCGTCGCGACCGCGCCAAGGAGGCGCTCACGGCGGTCGGGCTCGGCAACCGGATGGACCACAAGCCGAACGAGCTCTCGGGCGGCCAGCGCCAGCGCGTCGCCATCGCCCGCGCCCTGGTGAACCGTCCGTCGATCATCCTCGCCGACGAGCCGACGGGCAACCTCGACTCGGCCACGTCGGTCGAGATCATGGCCCTCTTCGAGCGCCTGCACTCGGAAGGGCAGACCATCATCCTCGTGACCCACGAACCAGACATTGCGGAGCACGCCAAGCGCCAGATCGTCCTCAGGGACGGCAAGATTGCGCGCGACGTGCAGACCGCGGAGGCCATAGCGTGACCCCGTTCCGTCCTGCCCCGTTCGCCCTGCTCCTCCTCGCTGCCGCCTGTGCCAAGGAGGAGCCGGCCCCGACCTACCAGGCCGTGGCGGTCGAGACGCGGGACATCGCCGTGTCGGCCCAGGCCGCCGGCGCGATCCTGCCCGACACCGTCGTGGAGGTGAAGTCGAAGGCCTCCGGCGAGATCCTCGACTTCCCGGTGCAGACCGGGCAGGTCGTGACTCGCGGCACGCTCCTGGCCCGCATCGACCGGCGCGCGCCGCAGAACCAGTACGCCCAGGCGACGGCGCAGCTCGACGTCGCGCAGGCACAGCTCCGGAACGCCGAGGCGCAGCTCAAGCGCTCGCAGGAGCTCTTCGCCGCGCGCGCCATCACCGAGCAGGAGCTCGAGACGACGGCGCTCGCGGTCGCCAACGCCAAGGCGTCGGTGATCAACGCGCAGGTGCAGGTCGAGAACGCCAAGATCGCGCTCGACGACACCGAGGTGCGCGCGCCGATCGCCGGCACCGTCATCGCGAAGAACGTCGAGCGCGGCGCGGTCATCTCGTCGCCGGTGAGCGACGTCGGCGGCGGCACGGTCCTCCTCAAGATGGCCGACCTGTCGCTGGTGCAGGTCAAGACCTACGTCGACGAGACCGACATCGGGAAGCTGCGCGCCGGGATGCCCGCGAACGTGACGGTGCAGGCCTTCCCGAACCGGCCGTTCCGCGGCGAGGTCCTGAAGATCGAGCCGCAGGCCGACACCGTGCAGAACGTCACGATGTTCCCGGTGCTGGTGCGCATCGACAATCGCGAGGGGCTCCTCAAGCCGGGGATGAACGCCGAGGTGCGCATCGACGTCGGCAACGCGACCGGCGTGCTGGCGGTGCCCAACGCGGCGCTCCGCACCGAGCGGGACGTGGCGAGCGCGGCGGGTGTCCTCGGCATCGCCGAAGCCGACCTGCAGGTGATGCTGGAGGCCGCGAAGAAGGCCGAGCAGCAGCCGACGGCCGGCGGCGATTCGGGCAAGGCGGCGACGCTGCCGAAGGACGGGTCGGCGAAGACCTACACGATGCCCGACGGCCGCGAGGTTCCGCTCCCCGAGGGGGTGACCGCGGCGCAGGTCGACGCGATCATGGCGAAGTTCCGCACCGGCAGCCGCCCGAATGCCGCCGAGATGGCGATTCTCGGCAAGCTTCGCGGCAACGGCGGCGGGCGCGGCGGCAACGGCAACGCGGCGCTCTTCGGCGGCAAGTACATCGTCTTCGCGCTGCGCGACGGGAAGCCGACCCCGGTCTACATCCAGACCGGGATCACCGACCTCGACTGGTCGGAGGTGAAGAGCGGCCTCACCGCGCAGGATTCGGTGCTGCTGCTGCCGAGCGCCTCGCTGATCCAGTCGCAGCAGGGGCTGCAGGAGCGGATGGGTCGGATGAGCGGCCTCCCGGGCCAGTCGAGCGGCTCCGGCTCGAGCAGCCAGTCGGGCGGCGCGGCGCGCCCCGCGGGGAATCGCTGAGATGCTGATCGGCGAGACGATCCGGGTCGCGTTCGGGAGCATCCGCGCCAACAAGCTCCGCGCGATGCTCACGATGCTCGGCGTGATCATCGGCGTGGCGGCGGT
This sequence comes from Gemmatimonadales bacterium, assembly GCA_035712665.1. Classification (GTDB taxonomy): domain Bacteria; phylum Gemmatimonadota; class Gemmatimonadetes; order Gemmatimonadales; family GWC2-71-9; genus Palsa-1233. Next base: position 8,664 of record DASTAN010000211.1, on the reverse strand, counting down.
GATCACCGTCGTCGCGATGGGCACCGGCGCGCAGAAGGCGGTCGAGGCGCGCATCAACGCCCTCGGCGCCAACCTGATCCAGATCAACGCCGGCCAGGACCGGATGGCCGGCGTCGCGCGCGAGGGTGGCGCGCCGCTGATCATGGAGGATGCCGACGCCATCCGGCGCGACGCGCCGGCGGCGGCGATGGTCGTGCCGGAGATGTCGCGCAACCAGCAGGTCAAGTACGGCAACCAGAACATCAACGTGAGCATCGTCGGGACGACGGCGGAATACATCCCGGCGCGCAACTACACGATCACCCACGGCCGGATGTTCTCGACCGGCGACGACGCGGCACGGCAGCGCTACGCCGTGGTCGGCTCCGAGGTGCCGCGGATGCTGGGGGTGAACCCGGCCGCGCTGATCGGGCAGACCGTCGCCATCCGCGCGATCCCGTTCGAGGTCGTCGGCATCCTGAGCGAGAAGGGCGCGCAGGGGTGGCAGAACCCCGACGAGCAGATCCTGATCCCGCTCAACACCGCGCGCTACCGCGTCTTCGGCACCGACCGCCTGCGCACCATCTCGGTGATCGCCCGCGACGGCGTGCCGCAGGAGCAGGCGATCGTCGAGTTCGAGCGGATCATGCGGCGCGAGCACAAGATCCGCCCCGGCGGCGGCAACGACTTCACGATCCGCTCGCCGCGCGAGTTCCTCGCGACGACCGAGGCGACGACCAAGACCTTCTCCGCGCTGCTGCTCTCGATCGCCGCGGTCTCGCTGCTGGTGGGCGGCATCGGGATCATGAACATCATGCTCGTGTCGGTCACCGAGCGCACCAAGGAGATCGGCATCCGCAAGGCGCTCGGTGCCACCAAGGTGACGATCATGTCCCAGTTCCTCATCGAGGCGCTGGTGCTCTGCCTCTCGGGCGGCCTGGTCGGCATCGTCCTCGGCGCGGGCACCTCGCTGCTCGTGAGCCAGAAGCTCGGCTGGAACACCGAGATCTCGCTGGCGTCGGTCGCCGTGGCGTTCTCGTTCTCCGCCTTCGTCGGCCTCTTCTTCGGGCTCTGGCCCGCCCGCCGGGCGGCCAGCCTCGATCCGATCCAGGCGTTGCGGTACGAGTAGGTCTCGGGTCATCGGTCGCAGGTCACAGGCCGGCGGTCTGATGACCTGCGACCTGCGACCTGCGACGCCATTATCTTCGCGCATGCTTCGACCCGCCGTTGCCGTCGCCGTGCTGTGCATGCCGTCCCTGCTCGTCGCGCAGCAGGGCAAGGAGCTCCGCCCGCCGCGCCTCGAGGCGCCCCACGTCATCGACGGCGAGCTCGACGAGCCGGCCTGGCAGCAGGCCGCGCGGGCCGACGGCTTCTTCCAGTTCCGCCCGGTCGACAGCCGCCCCGCGGAGGACTCGACCGTCGTCCTCGTCTGGTACTCGCCCGAGGCGCTGCACATCGGCATCCGGGCCTACGACCGTGATCCTGCCTCGGTGCGCGCGACGCTCTCGGACCGCGACAACATCGGCTCCGACGACGCGGTCACGATCTATCTCGACACCTTCAATGATCAGCGGCGCGCCTATTTCTTCGGCGTGAACCCCTACGGCGTGCAGGACGACGGCGTGCGGGCCGAGGGCGGCTTCTCGGCATCGAGCGGCGGCTCGGGGACCACCGACCGCAATCCCGACTTCATCTGGCAGAGCAAGGGGCGCAAGACCGACTTCGGCTGGCAGGCCGAGCTCCGGATCCCGTTCAAGACGCTGCGCTGGAACCCGGGTGACGTGCAGAGCTGGGGCTTCAACGTCGCGCGCATCACCCAGCGCACCCAGTACGAGGACACCTGGACCGACGTGCGGCGCGCCAACGCGTCGTTCCTCGTGCAGGCCGGGCAGCTGGTGAACCTCGAGGGGATCCGGCGCGGCGTCGTGACCGAGCTGCAGCCGACGGTGGTGGCCGACTTCCCGGGTCGCCGCACCGCCGACGGCGGCTTCGACCGGAGCGACGTGCGGCACGACGTCGGCCTCAACTTCCGCTTCGGCTTCACCGCGCTCACGCTCGACGGGACGATCAACCCCGACTTCTCGCAGGTCGAGTCGGACGTCGGCCTGGTGACGATCAACGAGCGCTTCGCCCTCTTCTTCCCCGAGCGACGGCCGTTCTTCCTCGAGGGGATCGACCTCTTCGCGTCGCCGAACAACCTCGTCTACACGCGCACGGTGGCGAACCCGCTCGGCGGCGCGAAGCTGACGGGCAAGTTCGGGCGCTGGTCGGTGGCGCATCTCACGGCGATCGACGAGTTCCAGCAGGCACCCGGCCTCCCCGCCGACACGAAGGCGCTGGCGAACATCACCCGCCTCCGGCGCGACGTCGGCGAGAACTCGATCGCCGGGATCACGCTCACGAACCGCGACGAGGACGGCAGCTTCAATCGCGTCGCCTCGGCCGATGCCCGCCTGGTCTTCGCAAAGCTCTACTACGTGCAGGCACAGGCCGCGTACGCGGTGACGCGCGACACCCGGACGACCGACGATCGCACGGCCGCGCTCTGGGAGGTCGAGGTCGATCGCACCGGTCGCGCCTGGGGCTTCAACTACAAGGCGACCGAGATCGGCCGCGACTTCACGACCTGGAGCGGCTTCGTGAACCGCACCGGGATCGTCACCGCGCGCGCCTTCAACCGGCTCTCGTTCTACGGCGACCGCGGCGCGCTCATCGAGCAGTTCTCGGTCTTCGGCGGCGTGAGCCGGATCTGGGAGAGCGGGCGACTCCTTGGCGAGCGCTCGATCGAGGGGGGTGACGAGCTCAACTGGTCGATGCGCCTGCGCGGCGGATGGAACCTTGGCGGGTCGGTCGAGAACGGCTTCGTGCGCTTCGACCCGACGGCCTACGCCGGCTACGCGGTGCGCGGCATCGACACGCCGGCCCCGTTCGCCCCGGGCAGCGGCGTCTTCGACGCGCTCCAGGTCAATGCGAACGTCAGCACCCCGCTCTTCCGGCGCTGGGACGCGTCGCTGCGCACCGAGTACGGCGAGACGGCGATCTTCCCCGAGGCCTCGCAGGGCACCGGCGTCGCGGCGACCGCGACCGTGAACCTCCGGCCGTCGCCGGCGGTGCGCGTGAGCGGCTCGCTGCGCTACCAGCGGCTCGACCGCGCCGACGAGGGTGGCGAGTTCGCGCGCACGGTGCTGCCGCGGCTCAAGGTCGAGTACCAGCCGAACCGCTTCCTCTTCTTCCGCCTCGTGGCCGAGTACCGCAGCGAGCGCCAGGCCGCGCTCCGCGATCCGGTGAGCGGCCTCCCGCTGCTGGTGAACGGCACCCTCGCCGCGCGCCGCGAGACGAACCGCCTCCGGATGGACTGGCTCGCGAGCTACGAGCCGACCCCGGGGACGGTCGCCTTCATCGGCTACGGCTCGACGCTCAACGGCGAGCGACCGCTTTCCTTCCGCGAGCTCGAGCGCCAGGACGACGCCTTCTTCCTGAAGGTGGCGTACCTCCTGCGACGCTAGGCGTCAGGCGGCCTGCGCGCGTGCCTCGCGAGTGACCGCGCCGTGCGGGTGAAGGCTTTGCGAGTGAGAGAGAGGGATCGTCTGGCACCGTCTCTATCGCGCCACGGTGCCGGACCATAGCTTGAGGAATCCCTCACAATCAGGCGGTTCCTCCATGCTGGTGGCGGCGATGTTGTCGCTGATGGGCGCTGGTGTCCCGGTTCGTGCGCCCGATCTTCCTCCCTCCGTTCGTTCCCTTGCCCAGTTCAATGACAACACGCGGTCTGCCGGCACGATGGTGCGCGGCGAGCATGTCCTCGCGCTCGAGATCCGACGCACCGACTGGACGCCGCTCGGCCCCGGCAAGGGGACCGTGCAGGTGTACGCCTTTGCCGAAGCGGGCGGGACGCCGACGCTGCCGGGGCCGATGCTCCGCGTCCGGGCTGGGACGCCGCTGCGCGTCCGCGTGACGAACGCGAGCGACACCGTGATGGTCGTGCACGGGCTGTCGGGGCGCCAGCAGCCGGTGCTCGATTCGCTCGTCCTCGCGCCGGGCGCGAGCGGCGAGGCGCGCTTCGTCGCCGATGTCGAGGGGACCTACTACTACTGGGCGGCGAAGGCGGGGACGGTGTTCAACGACCGCGTCTACGAGGACAGCCAGCTCAACGGTGCGCTGGTGGTCGACCCGGCCGGGAGCGCGGCCGTCCCGACCGACCGCGTCTTCGTCCTCACGCGATGGGTCGCCTCGAAGACGCCGACCGGCGATCCCGACGTGTCGCAGGAGGTCTTCGCGATCAACGGACGGCCGTGGCCCAACACCGAGCGGCTGCAGTACGCCGTCGGCGACTCGGTGCGCTGGCGCATCATCAACGCCAACGATGACGTGCATCCGCTGCACCTGCACGGCTTCTACTTCCGCGTCGACGCGCGCGGCGACGTCGCGCGCGACACGCTGTACTGGGCCGCACAGCGCCGGATGGGTGTCACCGAGCGCGTCCTGCCGGGGACGACGATGCAGCTCGTCTTCTCGCCCGAACGGCCCGGCGGCTGGGTCTTCCACTGCCACCTCAACTGGCACGTCGTGTCGAACCCGCCGATCGGGGAGCACAAGGTCCCGACGAAGCAGCGCGACGACGAGATGATGAAGCCGCACGGTGCGCACGACCCGAACAACCACGTCGAGCGCGGCATGGGCGGACTGATGCTCGCGATCGAAGTCGCTGCCCCCGACGGCTACGCGATCCGTGAGGTGCCGCGCCGCCAGATGCACCTCCACGTGACGCAGGGGGCGGTGCGCCCCGATGTCGGCCAGCCGCGCTACGGATACGTGCTGCAGGATGGCGCCGCGCCGGCGGCGGACTCCATCGTCTCGCCGGGGTCGACGCTGGTCCTGGCCAAGGGAGAGCCGGTGGCGATCTGGGTGCACAATCGCACCGCACAGCCGACGCAGGTGCACTGGCACGGCCTCGAGATCGAGTCGCCGTTCGATGGCGTCGTCGGGGTCGGCGGCCTCAAGACGAAGCGGACCCCGGCGATCATGCCCGGCGATTCGTTCGAGGTACGCATGACGCCGCCGCGCGCGGGGTCGTTCATGTACCACACGCACATCGACGAGATCCTCCAGCACAGCGGCGGACTCTGGGGTGCCTTGCTGGTGATGGAGCCGGGCCAGGCGTGGGACCCGTCACGCGATCTGGTCTTCCAGGTTGGCGAGGGGCCCGATCTCGAGGGGATCCTGAACGGCGTCACGCTGCAGCCGACCCACGAGCTGCAGAGCGGCGTGCCGTACCGCCTTCGGCTGATGAACATCGGCATGGGCACGCCGATGGTCGAGTTCCACCTGACGCGCGACGGCGTACCGACGCGGTGGAAGCCGATCGCCAAGGACGGCTTCGACTTGCCGGTCCACCAGCGCCGCGTCGTCCCCTCGCAGCAGGCGGTGAGCATCGGCGAGACGGTCGATGCCGAGGTGGTGCTCGCGCCCGGCGACTATCTCCTCGAGGCGCGCTCCGGCCCGACCGGGCGGAACATCGCCAAGGTGCCGCTGCAGGTGCGCACCTGGCAGGACTCGGCCACGCAGGTGGCCTCGGCCGTGCTCGCGCTGCCCGAGCCGATGCGTGCCGGCGCCACCGTCCTGGGCTACCGCCCTGGGACGAAGGGGCTGGTGCTGCTGAAGCAGGGAACCAACGGGATGGTCTGCCTCGCGGATGATCCGGCGCAGCCGGCCTTCCACGTGGCCTGCTACCACGAGTCGATGGAGCCGTTCATGGCGCGCGGTCGCGCGCTCCGTAACGAGGGAATCATCGGTGCGCAGGTCGACACCGTGCGCTTCCGCGAGGTGGCCGAGGGGAAGCTGAAGGTGCCGACGGCCCCGGCCGCGCTCTGGCAGCTGAACGCGGGCCCCGACAGCTACGACGCGGCGACGAACACCCTCAAGGACGCGCGGTCGCTCTACGTGATCTACATCCCGTTCGCGACGACGCAGACGACCGGGATCTCGAGCAAGCCGACGCCGGGCGAGCCGTGGCTGATGTTCCCCGGGACGCCCAAGGCGCACATCATGTTCGTGCCGACGATGTAGCGACCCTCATCGATGGCGGGCCCAGACGCGCGATCCGATCGTGGTGAAGGTCGGGTCGCGCGTTGCGCGTCCGGCATCGAACAGCGCCCGCACGGCGTCCGCCCAGGCCATCGCCTTCGGCGTGCCGAGGAACGACTCGCCCCCGTCGAAGACGCGCGTGTTGCCCGCGGTGGAGATGGTTCCGCCCCCGTCGATGCGACTGGCGAGCCACGCAGTGCCGCAGTGCAGGGCGCGGTCATCCGGAACGGCGGCGCAGGCGCCAGTGGCCAGCACGAGCATCGGCAGGATGGGGAGGCGTCGACAAGTCATGGCACGAATGACGGGGTCCGGTGCTCGGAATTGACCCGCGTGTCGCTTCGCTTTCCCGTCGGGTGGTCGTACTCTTCCCGCACTGCACCTCTTCACGGATGCCCGATGCGCAAGAAACTGGGACAGGAACTGGTTCGTGCCGGACTCGCGACCACCGCGCAGATCGATGCCGCCGTGGCGGAGGGCCGGGCATCCCACCGTCGACTGGGCGAGGTGCTGGTCGCCCAGCATCTCCTCGACGAGCGCGATGTCTATCGCGCCCTCGCGGGACTCTACGACCTGTCGTTCCGCGGCAGCGAGGAGCTGCTCGCGGACGTGGACTCGACCCTCGCGCGGACGGTCCCGCAGCGCTTCCAGGAACTGCACCACGTGATGCCGGTCGTGCTCCGCGGCGACACGCTCGTCGTCGCGACGAGCGATCCGCTCAACGAGGTCCCGGAGCTGGCGGCCGCGCTCGGGGCGCGACGCACCGAACAGGTCGTGGTGACGCCCACCGATCTCCGGCGCCTCCGGATGGCGGTGCACCTCGACCAGGCCGAGGGCGACCAGCCGGCGGAGATCGCGCCGACCCAGGCCGCCGACCTGCTGTCGAGCAACCCGGAAGCGATGCAGTCGGCGCAGCGGCTCCTCGACGAGCTGCTCCTCGACGCCGTGGCGGAGCGCGCGAGCGACATCCACGTCGAGACGTACCGCGGCCGGACGCGCATCCGGATCCGCGTCGACGGCGACCTGCGCGACCTCAAGCACTATGTCCTCAGCGACCTGCAGCGTCTCGGCCTGGTGAACGTGATCAAGGTGCGCGCCGGCCTCGACATCGCCGAGCACCGCCTGCCGCAGGGTGGCCGCTTCGTGACGCGCTCGGGGACGCAGGTGTTCGACATCCGCACCCAGACGCAGCCGTGCCTGCACGGCGAGCACGTGGTGATGCGCCTGCTGCCGCAGACCACCACGCTGGTCGGCGTGAACGAGCTCGGGTTCCCGGCGCCGATCGCGCAGGCGTATCGCCGGCTCCTCGACTCGCCGGGCGGCCTGGTGCTGGTGGTCGGGCCGACGGGGTCGGGCAAGTCGACGACGCTCTACGCCGGGCTGCAGGTCCTCGCCGCCGACGCCTCGCGCAAGGTGATCACCGTCGAGGACCCGATCGAGTACGCACTCGACGGCATCCAGCAGACGCAGGTGCGGCCCGAGATCGGCTTCGAGTTCGCCAACGCGATGCGCGCGTTCGTGCGCGAGGACCCGGACGTGATCCTCGTCGGCGAGATCCGCGACGGCGAGACGGCGCTCGAGGCGCTGCGCGCCTCGCAGACGGGACACCTGGTGCTCTCGACGCTGCACTGCAACGACACCGTGGATGCCGTGCAGCGCCTCACCGATCTCGGCATGCACCCGAACTCGATCGCGTCGGAGCTGCTCGCGGTCTTCTCGCAGCGCCTCGCCCGGCGCATCTGCGAGGGCTGCCGCCGCGAGGTGGAACCGCCGGCGGACTTCGCCGCGGAGGTCTTCCCGGCCGGCGTGCCCGCGACGATGCGCTTCTTCGCCGGCGCGGGGTGCGACCACTGCCGCGGCACCGGCTGCTACGGCCGGACCGCGGTGATCGAGTACCTGCCGGCGTCGCCCGCGCTGCGGCTGGCGATCGCGCACGGCGTGACCGTCGATGCGTTGCGCGTCGAGGCGCTGCGGGCCGGGCTGCTGCCGCTTCGCGACCACGCGCTGCAGCTGGTGCGCGAGGGCGTCATCCCGCTCGAGGAACTCAAGATGATGCTGCCCCCCGAGCGGCTCCGCCCCGACGCGTAGCGGGCGACGTCAGCGCGCGGTGGGGTGGGCCGCCATGTAGTGCAGCGCCATCGCCGCCATCGCGCGGACCCCGACGCCAAGGCCGCTGTCGTCGATGACGAAGTCCGGGGTGTGGTGCGGCGCCGCCTCGGCCGCCGACAGGTGCGGTGGCCGCCCGCCGAGCTGGATGTAGAACCCCGGCACCTTCTCCGCGAAGAACGCGAAGTCCTCGGCCCCGGTGTTCGGCGGGTCGAGGATCGTCCTCCCCGGCCCCGTGATCGCCTCGAGCACCGGCACCATCTGCGCCGTGAGCGCGGGATCGTTGACCGTCACCGGATAGCTCGCCGTGTGCGGGATCTGCACCTCGACCGTCACGCCGAGCGCCTCGGCGACGTTGCTCGCGATGCGCCGCACGCTGGCATGGATGCGCGCGCGATCCTCGACCGAGAACGACCGCAGCGTGCCGATCAGCTCGACCTGCTCGGGGATGATGTTCGATCGCGTGCCGCCGCTGATCTTGCCGACGGTCACCACGGC
>DASTAN010000210.1:0-22689 GCA_035712665.1 Gemmatimonadales bacterium | reverse complement strand
GACGTAGCGCGACGGCGAGAGCTCGGCCGCCAGGGTGGCGCGATCGACCGCGGCAAAGGCCGGATCGTTCGCGAGTCGGTCGATCAGGTCGTTCGGAGCGCCCGCCGCCACCGCCTCCGCGACGGCGAGCGAGTGCTTGCGCACCACCTCGTGCAGCGCCTGCCGGTCGCCGCCGGCCTGCACGCCGAGCATCAGCCAGCGCTCGGTCGCCATGAACGGCATCTGCTCCCGGACGTGCCGCTCCACGACCGGCGGCCGGACCTCGAGCCCGGCGGCGATGTTGTGCGCCAGCAGGAGGATCGCATCGGTGGCCAGGAAGGCCTCGGGCAGCGTGAGGCGGCGATTGGCCGAGTCGTCGAGGGTCCGCTCGAGCCACTGCGCCGCCGCGGTCTGTGCGGCGTTCTGCTGCAGCGTGATGACATGGCGGGCCAGCGCGCCGATCCGCTCGGCGCGCATCGGGTTCCGCTTGTAGGCCATCGCGCTCGACCCGATCTGGTCGCTCTCGAACGGCTCGAGGAGCTCGCCCTCGTGCTGCAGCAGGCGGAGATCCGCGCCGAACTTCGCGGCCGACTGCGCGATGCCGCTCAGGACATCGAGCACCTGCGCGTCGAGCTTGCGCGGGTAGGTCTGGCCCGTGACGGCGAACACGGCCGGATGCCCGAGCCGTTCCGCCACGCGTCGCTCGAGCTCGCGCACCTTGGCGTGATCGCCGGCGAAGAGCTCGAGGAACGACGCCTGCGTCCCGGTGGTCCCCTTGCAGCCGCGGAGACGGAAGGTCTCGAGGCGGTGGATCAGCGCCTCCGCGTCCAGCGCGAAATCCTGCAGCCAGAGCGTGGCGCGCTTGCCGACCGTGGTCAGCTGCGCCGGCTGGAAATGCGTGTAGGCGAGGCAGGGCACGGTCGCGTGTCGCTCGGCGAACGCGGCGAGGGCCTCCATCACGCCGACGAGGCGCCCCAGCACCAGCTGGAGCGCCTCGCGCATCATCAGGCCATCGGCGTTGTCGGTCACGAACGCGCTGGTCGCGCCAAGGTGCAGGTATGCGCGCGCCGCCGGGGCCTGGTCGCCGAACGCGTGCACGTGGGCCATCACGTCGTGTCGGAACCGCTTCTCGTAGGCGGCCGCGACCGCGAGGTCCGCCGTGTCGAGGTTGGCGCGCATCTCCGCGATCGCCGCCTCGGGGATCGGCAGGCCAAGGTCGCGTTCGGCCTCGGCGAGGGCGAGCCAGACCCGCCGCCAGCGCCCGATGCGATGGGGTTCGCTCCAGAGCGCGAGCATCGCGGGCGAGGCATAGCGGCCGGAGAGCGGGGACTGCCAGCGGGCGTCGGTCATCTAGTTCGTCAGGTCGGTGTAGCCGTAGGAGGCGCCGCGCACGTACCAGAGTCGGAACGGCGCGCCGCGGGGGACGCGATCGAGGATCGCGGCCACGTCCTGCGCGGAGGTGACGTTCGCCTGGACGAGGCGTCGGTCGCGGACATAGTCGATGCGGACGATCACGTCGCCGTCGCGGAGGCCGGTGAACCGCTGCGTCTCCGCCGGCACGCGCACCAGCGCCGCGCCGGTCTCGACCCGCGTGCCAAGCTCGGCGCGCACCGCCGGCGTGAGCGAGACGAGGTCGAGGCCGCGCAGGCGGACGCGCTCGGCGGTCACGCTCGGCAGGTCGGCCGGAACGATCCGGCGCTCGACGGTACGACCACGGCTGGTGGCCGTGACCTCCACGGCGTCCCCGACGTGCACGTCGAGGAGGACCGCCTCCCAGTCGAGGTAGTTGCGGAGCGTGCGGCCGTTGGCGCGGACGAGCACGTCGCCGGCCTGCAGCCCGGCACGGTCGGCCGGGCCGCCGGGCACGACCTGCACGACCGGGACGCCGCCGGCGCTCTTCCATTCCCCCATCCGGTCCGGGCCCGCGACGTCGAGGCCGACCCAGGCGCGTCGCACGGCGCCGTTCCGGACCAGTTCCTCCGCAACGCGCATCGCGCGCTCGATCGGGATCGCGAAGCCGACGCCGACCGACTCGCCGGTGTTCGAGAAGATCGATGACGAGACGCCGATCACCTCGCCCAGCGCGTTGACGAGCGGTCCGCCCGAGTTGCCCGGGTTGATCGCGGCATCGGTCTGGATCATGTCGTAGTAGCGACCCGCCGTGTTGCCCATCGGCACGATGTTGCGGCCGGTCGCGCTGATCACGCCCGCGGTCACCGTCGGCTCGGAATTGCCGAGGAGGTACGAGTACGGGTTGCCGAGCGCGATCGCCCATTCGCCGATCAGGAGATCGGCCGACCGGCCGATCGGTGCGACGGGCAGCCCGGTGCGCTCGAGCTTCAGCACCGCGATGTCGGTCAGCGGATCCTCGCCGAGGAGGCGTGCCTCGACATCGGTGCCGTCCGCGAGCGTCACCGTGATCTGCTCGCCGCCCGTCACCACGTGCTGGTTCGTCAGCACGATGCCATCGGCACGGATGATGAAGCCGGTGCCGAAGCTCTGCGACGTCTGTTCGCGCGGCGAGCCGAAGAAGAAGGCATCGAACTGCGAGGCCGTGCGCTGGCGCACGATCGTGCGGATGGAGACGACGCTGGGCGCCACGCGACCGGTGGCGTCGACGATCGCGGTGCGGCGGTCGCTGTCGAGGGCCGCGGACGCCTGGTGCGCGCTGGCCGGCGCCGGGAGCGCACTCGGGACCTGGGCCTGCTGCTGCGCGGTGGCGGGCGCGTCGGCCGAACAGGCCGCGAGGGCACAGGCGGCCCCGAGGATGCGGAGCGAGCGCGTCACCACGCGGCCCGCTCCTCGAGCCAGATCGACTCGGGGTAGGTCGCGGCCATGAACGACAGCCCGCACGCAGGGGCGGGTGCCGAGGTCTCCGTGTTGTGGGTCAGCGTCAGCAACCGTGCCATGTCGCCCTCCGGTCGGCGATCGAGTCCGATGTCCACCATCGTTCCGACGAGCATCCGCACCATGTGGTGCAGGAAGCGGTCGGCCGCGACGGTGAAGCGTACCAGGCCATCATCGAGCGCGTCCCAGCGCGCCTCCACGATGTGACACCGGTAGTGCGGCTTCGGTTCGCCCACCACGGCGAAGGCCCGGAAGTCGTGCGTCCCCGGCAGCAGCGCCGCCGCGCGGTGCAGGCGCGGCAGGTCGAGCTGGCGACCCAGCGGCCAGGCCACGCGACTCCGGAAAGGCGACCGCGCGGAGGTCGCCGTCACCACGTCGTACCGATACCGCCGTCCGGTCGCGCTGCGGCGCGCATCGGTGCCGGGGACCACCGCGCGGACCTCGCGCACCGCCACGTCCCGCGGGAGCACGGCGTTCACGGCGCGCTGCAGCTCGGCGCACGTCCACCGCGGCGGCATCGTGACGCTGACCGGCATCCCGAGCGCGTGCACGCCCGCGTCGGTGCGTCCCGCGGCGATCGCCTTGCGGTCGGACCCCGCGAGGCGCCCGAGGGCGGCCTCCATCACCGACTGCACCGTGAGGGCGTCGGGCTGCCGCTGCCACCCCGCGTAGCGGGTGCCGTCGAACTCGACGATGAGCAGAAAGGCGCGGTCCATTGAGCCCCGAAAGCTAGCCGCGGCGGCACCCCCCAGCAACCTGCGTAAGGTGTTGTGCGCGTTGACAAAAGCCCCCGCGGCCCGGTACGCTTGCCGACCCGTGACGACGCCCGCTCCCGACCCGATTCGCACCGCCCTGCAGCGCGTGGCCAGCGGCGCCACCCTGACGGAGGCCGAGGCCCGCGCCGCCTTCGACGAGGTGATGGCGGGACTGGCCACGCCGGCGGCCGTCGGGGCACTCCTGTTCGGTCTCCGGGCGCGTGGCGAGACGCCGGCCGAAGTCGCCGGTGCGGCCGGCGCCCTGCGAGCCGCGATGCACGTCGTGCCGCACGGCGCCGATCGGCCGGTGGACACCTGCGGCACCGGCGGGGGAACGGTCACCACCCTCAACATCTCCACCGCGGCCGCCTTCATCGCGGCCGGCGCCGGGGTACCGGTCGCCAAGCACGGCAACCGATCGTTCACCTCGCGTTCGGGATCGGCCGACGTCCTCGAGGCGCTGGGGTTGCCGATGGATCTCGGCCCCGAGCGGGCCGGGGCGGTGCTCGACGCCGTCGGTCTCACCTTCCTGTTCGCGCCGCTGTTCCACCCGGCGATGCGCCACGTGGCCCCGATACGCCGGGACCTCGGGGTGCCCACCGTGATGAACCTGATCGGTCCGCTGGCCAACCCCGCCGGCACGGCCCGTCAGGTGGTCGGCGTCGCCGACCCGTCCCGCGGGGCGTTGATGGCTGAGGCGCTCGCGCGGCTCGGCACTGAGCACGCGCTGGTGGTGCACGCCGAGATCGGGATGGATGAGATCGCGCCGGTCGGTCTGACCCGGACCTGGGAGGTGCGCGACGGGATCGTCACGGTCGGCGCGCTCGACCCCGCATCGCTCGGTCTCGCGACGTCAACGATGACCGGGCTGGAGGGCGGCGAGCCGGCGGAGAACGCGGCGCGCATCGAGGGACTGCTGGAGCGGCCTGCGCAGGCCCCGGAGCCGCTGCGTGCCGCGGTGCTGCTCAACGCGACCGCGGCGATCTACGTGGGCGGGCGGGCCGAGTCGCTGGCGGCGGCCGCGGATGCCGCGCAGACGGCGCTGGCGAGCGGGGCCGGCGCGGAGCGACTGGCGGCGCTCCGCGCGGCGGTGCGCTAGAACTTCCGGATCACGCCGACGACCACGCCCTGGATGAGCACGTCGCGCTCCTGATAGCGGAGCGGGCGCATCGTCGCATTGGCGGGCTGCAGGCGGATCCAGCCACCCGGCTCGCGGTAGAAGCGCTTGACCGTCGCTTCGCTGCCGTTCACCAGGGCGATGACCATCTCGCCGTTGTCGGCCGCCTCGCGGCCGTTGACCACGACGAGATCGCCATCGGTGATCTGCTCGTCGACCATCGAGTCGCCGCGGACACGCAGGGCGTAGTTCGGGCCGCGCCGGGGCAGCATCGCATCGGGGACCGGGATGACCTCGCCCTGCATCACCGACTCGATCGGCATGCCGGCCGCCACGGTGCCGAGGAGCGGGATCTCGGTCGCGCCGCTTGCCCCGCGCGGCGGCAGCAGTTCGATGGACCGGCTCTCGTTGTACGAGCGGCGGATGTAGCCCTTGGCCTCCAGATTGGTGAGGTGCTCGTGCACCGTCGCCAGCGAGGTGTAGCCGAAGTGCTCGGCGATTTCCTCGAACGAGGGGGCATACCCCTGACGTTCGATGGCATGCTGGAGGAAGTCGAGGATTTCGCGCTGCTTGCGAGTCAGGGCCACAGTGCCTCCGAATGGCGAAGAGAACCCGAAACAACGCTACCCGAAGGGATACCGAAGCGCAAGATGGCAGTCCTCGACCAGATCCTCGACGGGGTTCGCTCCGGCCTTCCCGTCCGGCGGGCGCACCGAGCGACGTTGGAGCGCGCGGTGCGCGACCTCCCACCGCCGCCCCCGTTCGCGAGCGCACTCACCCGCGACCGCGTCGCCCTGATCGCCGAGGTGAAGCGCCGGTCGCCGAGCGCGGGCGCGATCAACGAGGGCCTCGATCCGGTCGCGCTCGCCACCGCCTATGCAACCGGCGGGGCGGCGGCGATCTCGGTGCTCACGGAGGGTCCGCATTTCGGCGGGTCGCTCGACGACCTCGCGGCGGTGACGGCCAGGGTGGCGGTGCCGGTGCTCCGGAAGGACTTCATCCTCGAGGAGATCCAGCTGCTGGAGGCCCGGGCCGCCGGGGCGTCGGCCGCGCTCCTCATCGTCCGCGCGCTGGCCGATACCGACCTGCAGCGCCTCCTCGCCTTCGCGCGGGAGCTCCGGCTCGATGCGCTCGTGGAGGCGCACGACGCCGCCGAGCTGGAGCGGGCCCTGGCGAGCGGGGCCGAAATCGTGGGGGTGAATGCCCGCAATCTGGACGACTTCTCGATGGACGTCGATGCCGCCTGGCGGCTGGTCTCCACGATCCCGGCGGATCGCATCGCGGTCGCGGAATCGGGGATGGCCACGCGGGATGATGTCGTCCACGCCGCCTCGTTCGGCGCCGACGCGGTGCTCATCGGCGGCGCGCTGGCAGGGCACGGGACGCCGGAGGCTGCCGCCGCCATGCTCGCCTCGGTGCCGCGCCGTGGTCGTTAGCGCGAAGATCTGCGGACTCACGCGCCCGGAGGACGCCGCGCTGGCGGTCGCCCACGGCGCCGCTCGGCTGGGGGTCATCTTCGCCGGGGGGCCGCGGGAGGTGACCGTCGCGCAGGCGCGCGCCGTCGTCGCGGCGGCCGGCTCCGTGCCGGTGCTCGGCGTGTTCGGCGACCAGCCCGTCGAGGCGATCCTCGCCGCGGCGTCGGCGGCCGGGCTGCGGGGCGTGCAGCTCCACACCGGCGGTGCCGTCGCCACGGCGCAGCGGCTCCGCGGCGCCGGGCTCGAGGTCTGGCGCGTGGCGCAGCTGCCGGCCGGGGCCGACCCGGCGCCGATTGTCGCCGCGGTGCGGGCGGAGGCCGATGCGGTGCTGGTCGAGCCGCGCCATGCCGATGGTCGGGGTGGGCACGGGGTGGCACTGCCCGGTGCGCAGGCGCGGGCCGCCAGGGAGGCGCTTGGCGCGGTCCCGTTCGTGCTGGCCGGCGGCCTCACGCCGGAGTCGGTCCGGGCCGCGATTCAGGTCGTCAGCCCGGACGTCGTTGATGTAAGTTCCGGGGTTGAAGCCGCGCCCGGGATCAAGGATCCTGCCCGGCTCGTCCGCTTTCTGGAGATCGTGCGTGACTCTCGTCCTGCCACCTGAAACCGCCGTGGAGGGCCGCTTCGGCCCGTACGGCGGTCGCTACGTCCCCGAAACCCTCGTCGCCGCGCTCGATGACCTCGCGGCGCTCTACGACAGCGTGCGCACCGATCCGTCGTTCTGGGGCGAGTACCAGTGCCTGCTGATGGATGTGGTCGGCCGTCCGTCACGCCTCACGGAAGCGCCGCGCTTCAGTGCGGCCGTCGGGACGCGCGTGCTGCTCAAGCGCGAGGACCTGAATCACACCGGCGCGCACAAGATCAACAACACCATCGGCCAGGCGCTCCTCGCGAAGCGGATGGGGAAGCGGCGCATCATCGCGGAGACGGGGGCCGGGCAGCACGGCGTGGCCACGGCCACGATCTGCGCGCGGTTCGGGCTCGAGTGCATCGTCTACATGGGCGAGGAGGACGTCGCGCGCCAGGCGCTCAACGTCTACCGCATGAAGCTCCTTGGCGCGACGGTGGTGCCGGTGACGTCGGGGACGCGCACGCTCAAGGACGCCACGAACGAGGCGCTCCGCGACTGGGTCACGAACGTCCCGACGACCCACTACATCATCGGCTCGGTGGTCGGCCCCGATCCGTTCCCGCGGATGGTGCGCGACTTCCAGTCGGTGATCGGCCGCGAGGCCCGGGCCCAGGTGCTCGAGCGCGCGGGCCGACTCCCCACGTCGGTGGTCGCGTGCGTCGGCGGCGGCTCCAACGCGATGGGGATGTTCGCCGACTTCATCGGCGACACCGCCGTCGAGCTGGTGGGCGTCGAGGCGGCGGGGGAGGGGATCAGCACCGGGATGCACAGCGCGACGCTCACCGCAGGCGTCCCGGGCGTGCTGCACGGCGCGATGTCCTACCTGCTGCAGGACGCGGATGGCCAGGTGGCACCCGCCCACTCCGTCTCGGCGGGCCTCGACTATCCGGGTGTCGGCCCCGAGCACTCGTGGCTGCGGGACACCGGGCGGGTGCGGTACGAGTCGGTCGACGATCGCGAGGCGCTGGCGGGCTTCCAGTCGTTCGCGCGGCTCGAGGGGATCATCCCCGCGCTCGAGACGGCGCACGCCATCGCGTGGATCGAGCGGGCGCGGGCGCAGTGGACCGCCGACGACATCGTGCTGCTCTGCCTGAGCGGCCGTGGCGACAAGGACGTCGCGCATGTGGCGTCGGTGCTCGAGGCCCTGGGGTGAGCATGCCCGTCGCTCCCGACGCGCAGGACGTGCGCGTGGTCGAGGAGCTCCTGCGCGCGTTGGGGAAGACCCAGCGCGCGCTGCAGATGTATCTCCCGAACAATCCGATCTACCGTCGCTCGATCGAGCAGCTCTCCGAGGCCTTCGCCCCGGCGTGGAGCGTGACGGGCCGGCTGGTCCTCGAGATCGAGGAGCAGGACGTGCGCTGGGAGGGCCAGTCGGTGCTGCCCGCGTCGGTGCGCGGCGAGGGACTCGCGTGGCAGCTCTACAAGGACGGGCTCCGTCGCCTCACGCTGCTGCCCGGCGTCGAGGACGACGAGATCATCCGCTTTCTCGAGGTCGTGAATCGCGCCCGGCTGCTGCCGGCCGACGCCAGCGATGACCTGCTCACCCTGCTGTGGGAGCAGGAGTTCGTGCTGATCACCTACGCCTTCATCGAGGTGCTGGGCGAGGGGCTGGAGTTCCTGCAGGAGTCGCCGGTCCGCGATGCCGAGGTGGCGCCCGGCGCGGCGCGCGACGAGGTGGCCGCCAGCGCCGCCCAGCCGCCCGGCATGGTCGACCTCAGCGACAACGAATCCACGGTCTACTTCCTCGACGAGGCGGAGACGCGCTTCATCCGCGCCGAGCTCGAGGAGGAGTATCGCCGCGACATCCGCCGCGCCGCGATCGACGCGCTGCTCGACGTCCTCGAGACGCAGCGGGATGCCGAGGTGCGGCGCGAGGTGGTGCGACTGCTCGAGGACGTGCTGCCGACGCAGCTTGCCCACGGCGGCTTCAGTTCGGTGGCGCACATCCTCCGCGAGCTCCGCTCCATCGTCGCGCGGTCGCCGGGGATGGAGGACGAGCTGCACCAGGGGATTCTCGCCTTCGAGGAGCGGCTGTCGCAGCCCGAGATGCTGGAGCAGCTCTTCCGCATCCTCGACGAGGGCTCCGCGGCGGGGCAGGAGGCCGACGTCGGTCTCGTGCTGCGCGAACTCAAGCCGTCGGCGGTGCCGCACATTCTTGCGCACCTCGGGCAGGTGCTCTCGCCGGACGTGCGTCGCCTGCTCGAGCCGAGCATCGAGTCGCTGGTGCGGGCCGAGCCGCGGGCGCTCGCCGCGATCCTCGAGGACGGGCCGGATGCCGCGATCGAGCCCGCGATCGGGCTGGTCGGGCGGCTCCGCCTCGCCCAGCTGGCCCCCGGGGTGATCCGTCACCTCAAGGGCGGGACGCTGCCGGTGCGGCTGGCCGCGGTGCGCACGCTCGCCGTCGTCGGCACGCCGTCGGCCACCGAGGCGCTCGAGGCCACGCTCCTCGATGAGGAGCGCACGGTGCGGCAAGCCGGGCTGGAGATCCTCCTCGAGCGCGGGACGCCGGGGCTCCGGGCCCGCCTCGAGGCGATGCTGTTCGGCGATGACGAGCGCGACTGGGAGCGCACCGAACGGCGCGCCCTGTTCGAGGCCTACGGACAGCTGGCCGGGTCCGAGGCGCTGCCGCGGCTGCAGGCGCTGCTCGAGCCGAAGGGGCTCTTCCGCCGCACGGCGCCGGCGGAGATCCGGGCCTGCGCGATCTTCGCACTGGCGCGCGTCGGCTCGCTCGAGGCGCGGGTGCTCGTCGACAAGTACAGCGGGGACAAGGAGGCGGTCGTGCGATCGGCCGCGAACACCGTGCTCCGGGAGTGGCGCCTGTGACCGGCCCGGCGTCCGACGACGTCCTTGTCCGGCAGGCCGGCCGCGCCCTCCTGGTCGCGATCCACGGCGCACAGCGCAGCCTCCGGCTGTATCCCGTGGAGAACGCCACCGTCCAGCGGGCGCTCGACGATCTCCACGCCCACGCGACCGCCCTGCTGCAGCTCGAGGGCAACGTCGAGGTGCGGCTGAGCGGCGACTTCATCTTCGTGAACCAGACGCGCCTGCGGCTCGGCCTCGACAACTTCGCGGCGTTCAGCGGCTTCGTCGCGATGCTGCGCGGGACCGGCGTCGGCCTGCTGCGGATCGAGCCCGGGGTGGAGCGACGCGAGTGGCAGGCGCTGCTGTCCGCGATCCTCGCGCTGCCCGGCGACCTCCTCCCCGAGGAGCGCCTCGAGCTCCTGCAGCAGCGGATCGCGCAGGCCGCCATCACGCGGCTGCAGGTCGATGCCTCGGCCGACAAGGACGAGGACGCGAAGGAACTCGACGAGCAGCTCGAGCGCGCCAAGCGGACCTACGCGCACGGCGTGTCCGTGGCGCGCGACGCGGTGTCCGGCGTGCGGATGGGCCGCGCCCCCAACACCCGGCGCCTCAAGCGCGCGGTGCAGCTCCTCGTCGACCAGGTGCTCGAGAACGAGCTCTCCATCACCGGGCTCACAACGCTCCGCGACTACGACGCGTACACGTTCACCCACTCGGTGAACGTCTGCATCTTCAGCGTGGCGCTGGGCCGCCGGCTCGGGCTCTCGCGCCTGCAGCTCTACGACCTCGGCCTCGCCGCGCTGATGCACGACATCGGCAAGGCCCGCATCGACCTTGCGCTGCTCAACAAGGAAGGGTCGCTCGAGGAGACCGAGTGGCGGCGCATGCAGGCCCACCCGTGGCTCGGCACGCTCACGCTGTTCAAGATGCGCGAGGGCGAGGACCTGCCGTATCGCGCCATCCTGGCCGCGCACGAGCACCACATGAAGGTGGACCTGAGCGGGTACCCGCGGCCGATCCGCCCGCGTCGCCTCGGGCTCTTCTCGCGACTGGTTGCCGTCGCCGACGGCTACGACGCGGCCACCACGCGCCGCTCGTACCAGGCCGATCCGTGGGAGCCGGCGCAGGTGCTCAAGGAGATGTGGTTCAATCCGGGTCGCGGCTACGATCCGGTGCTCGTGAAGGCGCTGATCAACCTGCTCGGCATCTATCCGGTCGGCACCGCGGTGATCCTCGACTCGTTCGAGATCGCGATCGTGGCGGGCCCCGGTTCCGATCCCGAGCAGCTGCATCGGCCGCTGGTTCGCATCGTCATGGATGCGAGCGGCGCGCGGATCCCGCCGCCGGGCCAGCTGGTGGACCTCTCGCTGCAGGGCGCGAACGGCCAGTACGCCCGCACCATCGTCAAGGTGACTTCACCCGATCGCTACGGACTCGTCGTCGGTGACTATTTCGTCTGACCCTTCCGCCATCGACCGCACCTTCACCGCGCTGCGCGCGGAGGGACGTTCGGGGCTCGTGCCGTACCTCACCGCCGGCTTCCCCACGGTGGACGCCTCGCGCGACGCGCTCCGTGCGGCCGCGGAACACTGCGACATCCTCGAGGTCGGCGTGCCGTTCAGCGACCCGGTCGCGGACGGGCCGACGATCCAGGCGTCGACCTTCCAGGCCCTCGCGAACGGGATGACGCTGCCGCGGACCCTCGAGCTCATCCACCAGGCGGACGTGCAGCGGCCGGTCGTGCTCTTCTCGTACCTGAATCCGGTGCTGCAGTACGGCATCGATCGCCTGCTCGTCGATGCGGCGGCGATCGGGGTGAGCGGGATCCTGCTGACCGACCTCCCCGCGGGAACCGATCCCGCCTTCGAGTCGACCATCGGCCAGTCGCCGCTCGACCTGATTCGCCTCGTGGCGCCGACGACCCGCGCGGATCGGCTGGCCCGCGCCGTCGCCGGGGCGGAGGGCTTCATCTACCTCGTCGCGCGGCTCGGCGTCACCGGGGCATCGCGCGAGCTCGCGACCGGCCTCGCCGAGAACGTGGCCCGGCTGCGCGACGTGACGCCGCTGCCGATCGCCGTCGGCTTCGGCATCAGCACGCCCGATCAGGCGCGCGCCGTGGCCGGGCTCGCCGACGGCGTGGTGGTCGGGAGTGCGCTCGTCGACGTGCTGGGGGCCGAGGGCGTCCCCGCGGCAGCGCGCTTCCTGGCGGGCCTCCGCTCCGCGCTCGACGGACGATGACCGTGACGGCCTTCGTGGCCCTGGGCAGCAACCTCGGCGATCGTGCCGGGTTCCTCGCGACGGCCCGCGAAGGATTCGCGGCGCTCGATGGCGTGACGATCACGCGCGCGACGGCCATCGAGGAAACCGCGCCCCTCGGTGGGCTCGACCAGCCGGCCTACCTGAACCAGATGCTGCGCCTCGAGACGTCGCTCGATGCCCGCAGCCTGCTCGGGGCCTGCCACGCGCTCGAGCGCACCGCGGGACGCGCCCGGCACGTCCGCTGGGATTCGCGCACCCTCGACGTGGACCTCGTCCGCTACGGCACGATGACCTGCGATCGTCCCGACCTGCGGCTGCCGCATCCCGGCCTCCGCGATCGCCCCTTCTGGCAGCGCGAGCTTGCCGCCCTGGAGTCCGATGGCTGACCGCCGCCTGTCGATGCCCGGCCTCGCCGCGATGAAGCGCGACGGCGAGCGCCTGGTGATGCTGACCTGCTACGACGCCCTCTTCGCGCGCCTGCTCGAGGCCGCGGGCGTGGACCTGCTGCTGGTCGGCGACTCGCTCAACGAGGTGCTCGCGGGCCGGCGCACGACGCTGAGCGCGACACTCGACCAGATGATCTATCACGCGGCGGCCGTGCGCCGCGGCACCGACCGCGCGCTGGTGGTCGTGGACCTGCCGTTCCTCACCTATCAGGTCAGCGTCGAGGAGGCGATCCGGAATGCCGGGCGCGTGATGGCGGAGACCGATGCCCACGCGGTCAAGCTCGAGGGCGGCGCGGCGATGGTCCCGGTCGTCGAGGCGCTCGTGGCGCGCGGGATTCCCGTCGTCGGGCATCTCGGGCTCACGCCGCAAAGCATCCACACCCTCGGCGGCTACAAGGTGCAGGGGCGCGATGAGGCGGCCGCCGGGCGGCTGCTCGCCGATGCCCGCGCGCTCGAGGCAGTTGGGGCGAGCGCGATCGTGCTCGAGCTCGTCCCGCGTGGTGTCGCGGCCCAGGTGACCGCGGAGCTGCGCATCCCGACGATCGGCATCGGCGCCGGGCCGGCATGCGACGGGCAGGTGCTGGTGCTGCACGACCTGCTCGGCCTCAACGAGGACTTCGCCCCGAAGTTCCTGAAGCGCTACGCCGAACTTGGCGCGGCCGTGCGGACCGCCGTGGGCGCCTATGCCGACGACGTGCGCGCGGGACGATACCCTGATGCGGAGCACTCCTTCGAATGACCCGGCTCGAGACGATCACCACCATCGCGGCGCTGCGCCAGCGTCTGGCCCGCGAGCGGGCCGCCGGTCGGCGCATCGGCCTCGTGCCGACGATGGGTGCGCTGCACGAGGGACACCTCGCCCTGGTCGACGAGGCCCGGGCTCACGCCGATCTCGTCGTGATGAGCATTTTCGTCAACCCGCGGCAGTTCGGTCCGTCCGAGGACTTCACCCGCTATCCGCGGAACCTCGCGCACGACACGGCGCTGGCCGAGGCCCGCGGGGTGCAGGTCCTCTTCGCGCCCGAGGTGAGCGAGATGTACGGCGGCGACGAGATTCGCATCGTGCCCGGGGCGGCGGCGGCGCGCTGGGAGGGCGAGTTCCGCGCCGGCCACTTCGAGGGCGTGCTCACCATCGTCGCGAAGCTGTTCAACATCGTGCAGCCCGATGTCGCGGTCTTCGGCCAGAAGGACATCCAGCAGGTGGTCCTCGTCCGGCGGATGATCGAGGAGCTGGACTTCCCGATCGCGCTGCGCGTGCTGCCGATCGTGCGGGAGCGCGACGGGCTCGCGCGGTCCTCGCGCAACGTCTACCTCTCGCCGGAGGAGCGGCAGTCGGCGCTCGCGCTCTCGCAGGCCCTTCGGGCCGTCGAGGCGGCGTTCGAGGCCGGCGAGACCGACGCCGCCCGCCTCGCCGCCGCCGCGCGGCGTGTGCTGGAAGCCGCCCCCGGCGTCGTCGTGGACTATATTGCCGTCGCCGATCCCGACCGGCTGGCGCCGGTGACCGAGGCCGATGCCGGCACGGTGGTGGCGCTCGCGGCACGCGTTGGCGCCACGCGGCTGATCGACAACGTGATTCTTGGAGACGAGGACGTCTGACGATGCGTCGTCGCCTGATGAAGTCGAAGATCCACCGCGCGACCATCACGTCCGCGGACCTGCATTACGAGGGCTCGCTGACCCTCGACACCGACCTGATGGCCGCGGCGGACCTCGTCGAGTACGAGGAGATCCAGGTCGTCAACGTCAACAACGGGCAGCGCTTCACGACCTACGTCATTCCCGGCCCGGCCGGGAGCGGCGTGATCCAGCTGAACGGGGCCGCCGCGCGGCTCGGGATGCCGGGGGACACGGTCATCCTCATCGCCTACGGCGATGTCGAGGCGCACGAGCTCGAGGCGTTCCGTCCAGCCGTCGTCTTCGTGGACGGCCAGAACCGCATCGCCCGGCCGCCGCTCACCGTCGAGTCCTGAGCCGCTCGTGTCCGACGCCTCGCCCGCCACGGCCCAGGACGGACTCCCGCCCTGGGCCGTCGTCACGCCGACCCGCCGCGCCCACGTGCAGCGGGTCGCGGCGCTGATCCGGCAGTGGGCGGTCGAGAAGCGGGTGCCGCTGACCGAGGCGCTGCGCTGGGAGCGCGCGGCGTGGCTGCACGACGCACTGCGGGATGCCGATGAAGCCGAGCTTCGGCGCTGGGCGCCGACGATCGACGGTCCGGTCGAGCTGCGCCACGGACCGGCCGCGGCTGCCAAGGCGGAGCTCGAGGGCGAGCAGGACGCCGACATCCTCTCGGCGGTGCGGTGGCACTCGGTCGGCTGGACCGGCTGGGGCGGCATCGGGCGCGCGCTCTACTGTGCAGACTTCCTCGAGCCGGGGCGTCCGTTCGATCGTGAGGCACGCGCGGCCCTCGCGGCCGCCTACGTCAGCGACCCGGATGGCGTGCTCCGCGAGGTGGTGCGGCGACGGATCGGCTACGCCGAAGCGCAGGGCTGGACCTTGCCGCCGGAATCGGTGGCCTTTCGGAAGGCGGTGCTCGGATGATCGGAACGGATCGCGGACGGACGCTCGTGGTCGGCAGCGGTGTGCTTGCGCTGGCCGTGCTCCTGCTGGTGCGCCAGCCCGAGCGCGCGGTGGTGGCGCAGAATCCCGTCACGCGCCCGGCACTCCCGCGGCGCGTCACGGTCGAGGTGCTGAACGCCGGCGGTGTGGCGGGCTACGCGCGGGACGCCACGCTGGCGCTGCGCGATGGCGGACTCGACGTGGTGTTCTTCGGCAACGCCCCGCCGCGGCTTCGTGACACGACGCTGGTCCGCCATCGCGTCCTCGTCCGGCGCGGGGACACCCTCGGCGTCGGCCGGATCCGCGAGATCCTGGGCGAGATCACCGTCGTCGAGGAACCCGACGCTACCCGACTCGTCGACCTGACGGTGCTCCTCGCGCGCCCGGCCAAGGAACCGTGACGTCGGGCCTGACGTTCTGCGTGGAACACCCTAGCCGGAGCGCACGATGACCGCCCACCACTCGACTGCCGACCTCGCCCGCGCGCGGGATGCCGCGCTGGCCGTCCACGGCGAACTGCTCTCGCTCGTGCAGCGCGAGTACGAGCGCGAGCACGGTCGCGTGGAGAGCGGACTGAAGCTGCTGCGTCTCGTGGCCGAGGACCCGTGGTTCGCGTGGATCCGGCCGCTCACCGCGATGGTCGCCTCCGTCGACGAGGCGCTGGTCGATCCGGCGCCTGCGATGCTCGGTCGGCACCAGGTGCTGCTGGCAGCCCTGGCTGACCTGCTGCGGGCGGACGAGACCGGGAGCGACTTCCAGCGGCGCTACTTCGCGGCCATCCAGGCCTCGCCCGACATCGCCGTGGCGCATCGCCGCGCGGTGCAGGCGATGCGTCCCGCACCGAGCCCGCTGCTCAACTAGGCCAGCGCAGGCCGATCACCAGGTCGGCGACGTTGGTGCCTGTCGGGCCGGTGCGCACCAGCGCATCGGCCCGATCGAGCATCGGAGCACTGTCGTGTCGGGCGAGCGCCTCGGCCGGGTCGGCGCCGAGGGCGAGCAGGTGCTGCCACGTCCCGGCGGAGACGATGGCACCGGCGGCATCGGTCGGCCCGTCACGTCCATCGGTCCCGAACGCGAGCAGCGTGACGCCCCGTGCCGCGTCACCGGCCGCGGCCAGCACCTGCGACGCACTCAATGCCAGCTCCTGCGATCGGCCGCCGACGCCGTGCGAGGGACCGAGCTCCACGGTCGTTTCGCCGCCCCAGAGCAGCACCTGCGGGGTATCTGCTCGCGGCAGGGCCAGCAACGCCGCGGCGATCGCGCCCCCGGCCGCTGCCGCCTCGCCGTCGAGCGGGGCCGACACGATGCGCACCACGCATCCTGCTGCCGTCGCGGCGTCGGCCGCCGCCCTGACCGCCGCCGGGTTGTCGCCGACGAGATGCATCGGCACGGGCACTGCGGGCGACACGAGCGGCCCCGATCCGATCGCGTCGATCGGTCCGCCGACCACGTCGGAGAGCAGCCACCCGATGATGCGGCGCGGGATGAGCGCCTCGGCGAGCCCGCCCCCGGCAAAGCGCGCGATGCGGTGACGGCGCACGTTCATCGCGGCGATCGGCAGGCCCGCGTCGAGGAGCCCCCGCCACTCGGCCGCGAATGCCTCCGGCGTCACACCCGAGCGCGGGGCACCGATCAGGGCACTGGTGCCGCCACTGATCGCCACATGAACCGTGGCATCGGCCGGCAACGCGGCGATGGCCGCAGCGAGCGTGTCGGCTGCCCGCGATGACCCCGCGCCGGGAATCGGGTGGTCGCCCACAACGGACGGCACCGCCGGGTGCGGCGGCGGTGTCGGCACGTGTCCGACGACGAGCCCGCCGCACGGGGCGATGCCGTGCGAGGCGAGCCACTCGACGATCGCCCGCGCCATTCCCGCGGAGGCCTTGCCGATCGCGACCACGGCGACCGGGCCCGCCGGGCGCACCGCGAGGCGATCGAGCGCGCGGCGCGTGCACCGCGCGGCGTCCACCGCCTCGAGCGCGGCAGCCATCAGGGATCGAAGCAGGCGATCAGGTGAGGCGGGCAGGGCAGACCCTCGCACGGGAGATGTTCCCAACTTACACTCCGCAGCATCCTCCTTCGCAGCGAGCCCGATGCCCGGTCGTCATCATCTCTTCGTGCCCGGTCCGACGAACCTCCCCGAGCGGGTCCTCCGCGCGATGCATCGCGCGTCGGAGGACCATCGCGCCGCCGCGTTCCCGGACCTCTACCGCCCGGTCCTCGCCGATCTGGCCGCGTGGCTGGGCACCGGCGCCTCGCAGGTCGCGGTCTTCCCGGCGACCGGCACCGGGGCGTGGGAGGTGGCGCTCATCAACACCGTCCCGCGCGGCGCCACGCTCTTCCTGCCGTGCGCCGGCCAGTTCGCCGACCTGTGGGCCGACACGGCCGCGCGGCTCGGGTACACCGTCGCACGGGATCCGGCGGTGAGCTGGGGCGATCCCCCTGACCCGGCGCGCATCGCCGCGCGACTTGCCGAGGATGCGCGCGGCGAGATCGCCGCGGTGCTCATCGTCCACAACGAGACGAGTACCGGCGTCACCGCAGACCTCCCGGCCGTTCGCGCCGCGCTCGATGCGGCTGGCCACGCGGCGCTGCTGATGGCCGATGGTGTGTCCTCGATCGGCTCGCTGCCCTATCACCACGATGCATGGCGCGTGGATGTCGGCCTCACCGGTTCGCAGAAGGGGCTGATGCTCCCGGCCGGGCTCGCGATCGTGGCGCTCTCCACCCGCGCGCTCGAGCTGAGCGCCACGCTGGACGGCCCGCGCGGCTACTTCGACCTGCGGCCGATGCTCGCCGCGGCCGCCACCGGCTACACGCCGTTCACGCCGTCGATCCCGATGCTGCACGGCCTCGCCGAGGCGCTCGCGATGCTGCACGAGGAAGGGAAGGAGGCAGTCTGGGCGCGGCACCATCGCCTCGCGAACGGCGTGCGCGCCGCCGCCGCTGCCTGGGGCCTCGCGACCTGCTGCCGCAGCACGGCGCACGCGTCGGACACGGTGACGACGATCCTGCTCCCCGATGGCGTGGATGGCCGCGCGCTGATCGCGGAGGCGCACGCGTCGCTCGACCTCGCGCTCGGGGCCGGCCTCGGGCCGCTTGCCGGACGCGCGTTCCGCATCGGGCACCTCGGCGACCTCAACGAGGGGATGCTGCTCGGGGCACTCGGGCTCGTCGAGCTCGCCCTGGCGCGGGCCGGTGTGCCCATCACACTCGGCAGCGGCGTGGCCGCTGCGCTGGAGACCTGGCGATGACTCGTCCTCGCATCGTGGTGACCCGACGGCTCCCGAAGGCGGTCGAGGCCGCGGTTGTCGAGCGGTTCGATGCCGTGCTCGCGCCGACCGACGCGCCGACCGACGCGGCGGCGCTGCAGCGGGCGCTCGGCGAGGCCGACGGGATTCTGTGCACCGTGACCGATCGCTTCACGGCCGAGGTGCTCGCGGCCTACCCGAAGCAGACGCGGATTCTCGCCAACTTCGGCGTCGGTACCGACAACATCGATCTCGAGGCCGCGGCGGCACACGGCATCACCGTGACGAACACGCCGGATGTCCTCACGGATGACACCGCCGATCTCGCGATGATGCTGGTGCTGATGGCGATGCGCCGGGCCAGCGAGGGCGAGCGCGAGGTGCGGGGCGGGCGGTGGACCGGGTGGCGGCCGACGCATCTCCTCGGGCATCGGGTGACCGGGGCCACGCTCGGCATCGTGGGACTCGGCCGCATCGGTCAGGCGGTGGCGCGTCGCGCATCGCGCGGCTTCGGCATGCGGGTGCTCGGCTGGGGCCGGACGATGCCGCACCCCACGCAGCTCGCCGCGCTGGGCGTGGAGGCGATGCCGACCCTGCACGCGCTGCTGGCGGAGGCCGATGTCGTCTCGCTGCACGTCCCGAGCACCCCGGGCACGCGGGGGCTCATCGGCGCACCGGAGATCGCCCGGATGAAGCCGGGGGCAGTGCTGGTGAACACCGCGCGCGGCGACGTGCTCGATGAAGAGGCGCTGCACGCCGCGCTGGTCGCAGGGCATCTGAGCGGGGCGGGGCTCGACGTGTATCGCGGCGAGCCGAAAGTGAATCCGAAGCTGCTCGGGCTCGAGCGGGCGGCGCTCCTGCCGCACCTCGGCTCGGCCACGATCGAGACGCGCGAGGCGATGGGGATGATGGCGATCGCCAATCTCGAGGCGTTCTTCCGGGGGGAGGCCCCGCCGAATCGGGTCGGCTGACGTCGCGTGGTGCAACCCTTCCGACCGGGGGTGCGTCAGAGCGATCGACCTGACCCGGAGATCGTGATGCGCCGCTGGTTGCTGTCCTGCCTGATCCTGTTCGTCGCGCCGCTCACGGCGCGCGCCCAGTCGCTCACTGTCGGGGTCGATCCGCGGGTCGAGCTGATGGCGATCGTGTTCCGGCTCGCCGGCGCGACGGAGTTCGTCAACAACGATCTCGTCGGCTACGCAGCCGCGGTCGACGCCCACTTCGCGCCGTTCGCGGGCCACGAGGTGGTCCAGGTCGCGCGCGAGCTGCGGCGGACGCACGGCATCGGCTTCGACAAGGTGATGGGGATGGCCGCCCATTTGACGCTCGGCGAGCACGTGACGCTCCGTGGCGCGCTCGAGGGGCCGACGCGGACGCTCGACGCGCGGTGGCCGACGGCGGGGGCGCAGCGCTTCGTCGCCGCGCTCGATCGCTTCGTCACGGAGGCGCGGTTCCGGGAGTTCCTCGCCGCGCAGCGCGGCTATCACGACAGCGCGTCGGCGAGGCTGTCGGCGCTCGTCGCGCGCCGGGTTGCGCCCGACTGGTTCGACCGGTTCTTCGGCGTGCGCGGCTCGGAGCGCTTCATCCTCGTTCCGGGGCTGCTGAACGGCGGCGGCTCCTTCGGCCCGCGGGTCTCGCCGGGCGACGGCCCCGACGAACTCTGGGCGATCCTCGGCACATGGGCGTCAGATTCCAGCGGCATCCCTCTCTTTCCCGACGGTCACGCGTTCACGATCGCGCATGAGTTCGCCCACTCGTACGTGAACCCGATGGTGGCAAAGCATCTAGCGCTGTTCGAGCCATTCGCCGCGGGGTGCCCGCAGCTCGAGGCGGCGATGCGCGCGCAGTCGTACGTCTGCTGGAAGACGATCGTGGACGAGTCGATCGTGCGCGCCACGTCGCTCGCGTGGGCGCGGGCGCACGGCACGCCGCACGAGGCGCGGATGCGGCAGGGCGAGGAGGAAGGGCGCGCCTTCGTGTGGACCGGCGAGCTCGCCGATTCGCTTGAGGCGTGGCATCGGGCACGTGGCCCCGAGGTGAGCTGGGAGCGTGACATCCCGCGACTCGCGGCGTGGTTCGCTGGACTTGGGCCGCGGATTCCGGCGCTGCAGGCCGCGTTCAACGCCCGGCGCCCGAACGTGGTTCGCACCTCGATCGCGAACGGGGCGACCGGGGTGGCGACCGGCGAGGTCGTGCTCGAGGTCACCTTCGACCGACCAATGGTGCGGGGCTGGTCGATCACTCGGCTTGAAGGGGTCGCGGCCGACGAAGCCCCGCCGGCAATGCGGGCGCCGTCCATCTCGCCGGACTCGCTCACGTTCCGCGTGACGATGACGCTCGAGGCCGGGAAGGCCTACGCTTTCGCGCTCAATGGGCCGCTCGGCGGCGGTTTCCGGTCGAGCGACGGAGTGCCGTT
Organism: Gemmatimonadales bacterium; assembly: GCA_035712665.1. Taxonomy (GTDB): domain Bacteria; phylum Gemmatimonadota; class Gemmatimonadetes; order Gemmatimonadales; family GWC2-71-9; genus Palsa-1233. The sequence goes on along the minus strand of DASTAN010000210.1, from coordinate 2,161 downwards.
GGCCGCCACGCCGATTCGCTTCCAGACGGGGAGCAGCGCGGACTGATGCATGGGGCGACCCCGGCACGGGGCGCTCTTGTTTGGTAGTATTTAGATAGTTATCTTAGCGTCTATGCTTGACCGGACCTTCAAGGCGCTGGCCGACCCCACGCGGCGGCAGATCCTCGCCCTCCTCCGGGACGGCGACCGCGCGGCCGGCGAGATCGCCGAGCGCTTCCCGGTGGCGTTCGCGTCGGTGTCGCACCACCTCCAGGTGCTGCGCGAGGCGGGGCTCGTCCTCTCGCGCCGCGAGGGGCAGTTCATCATCTACTCGCTCAACACCACCGTGCTGCAGGAGGCACTGCAGCATCTCTTCGACCTCGGCGCGCTCGGCGGGCCGGCGACCACGGAGGGATCATGAAGCTGCGTGACTTCTGGCCAGGGATGCTGGCGCTCGTGGTGGCAGGCCTCGTCGGTGTCGTGTTTCGCGACCGGCTCCCCGAGCAGGTGCCGATGCACTGGAACCTGCACGGCGAGGTGGATCGCTGGGGGCCGCGCGGGCAGGCACTGGTGCTGCTCCCGGGGGTTGGACTGCTGATGGCGGGGCTCCTCGTGGTGCTGCCGAAGATCGATCCGCGCCGCGAGAGCCACGCGCTCCACGGCCACGCCTATCGCCTCGTCGGGAACGCGCTCCTGCTCTTCCTCGCCGGGATGCACCTCGTCGTCCTCGCCGCGAGTGCGGGCTACGCCGTGCCGATGAATCGGATCATCGGCATCGGGGTGGGACTCCTCTTCGCGGTGGTCGGCAACGTGCTGACCCAGGCTCGCCCGAACTGGATCTTCGGCATCCGGACGCCGTGGACGCTCAGCAGCGAGCGCTCGTGGCGCGAGACGCACCGCGTCGGCGGGCGGCTGATGGTGGCCGGCGGACTGCTGACGGTCCTCGCGGGGATCCTCGTGCCGCAGTGGATTGTCGGGGCGATCTTGGTCGGCGTGCTCGTGCCGTCGCTCGCGATGGTGGTGTACTCGTACCTCGTCTGGAAGCGCGAGCACGACGCAATGACGAAGGAGGCGTGATGCTGACGGCGATGACGCTGACGCTGGCCCTCATGGCCGCACCCGATACCGTGCGCACCGTGGATGTCACGATCCCGGGCCCGGTGCCGCTGCCGGCGAAGCTGACGCTGCCCGCGGGCGAGGGGCCGTTCCCGGCCGTGGTCATCGTGCACGGCTCCGGCGCCGGCGACATGGACGGGACCCTTGGGCCGAACAAGCCGTACGTGGACCTCGCGCGCGGCCTCGCCGACCGCGGCGTGGCGGTGCTCCGCTACGACAAGCGCGCCAAGGCGAACGGCCTGTGGTACCTGAACCGGCGATTCACCGTGTACGACGAGACGATCGAGGACGCCCGCTCGGCGGTAGCCGTGCTGCGCACGCGCGCGGAGATCGTGCCGAGCCGGATCGTGATCGCGGGGCACTCCCTGGGTGGATTCCTCGCCCCGAGGATCGTCGCGGGCGACTCGACCGTCGCGGGCGTGATCCTGCTCGCTGGGGCCTACATCACCCCGCTCGACGAGCTGATTCCCCGGCAGGTGGACTACATCATCTCGGTGAGCGACAGCGCCGGTGCGGCGCGCGGGCGGGCGCAGCGGGCGGCCTTGGGGGCGATGATGGAATCCATCCGCCGCCTCACGCCGGCCGACTCCGCGCAGCCCGGGATGATCATGGGTGCACCCGCCTCGTACTGGCTTGACCTCCGCGGCTATGACCCGACGGCCGTCGCGCGCACGGTGCCGCAGCCGATGCTGATCCTGCAGGGGGAGCGCGACTACCAGGTCACCCCGGCGATGCTCGACGAGTACGTCGCCCGGCTCGGTGAGCGGCCGCGCACCACCGTGCGCCGCTTTCCGGGGCTCAACCACCTGTTCATTCGCGGCGAGGGCACCCCTCGGCCGGCCGAGTACGCCGTGCCGGGACACGTGGCGGCGGAGGTGATGGAGGTGATGGCGGAGTGGGTCAAGGGCCTTGCGCCCTGAGCCCTGAGCCTTGAGCCATTAGGAGAGGAAGGCCCTTGACGTATGCATGGGACGCTTTACACTATGTAAAGCGACCTTTGCGTTTTTCCCCGTCACGCGGAGTCTTCAGATGGCGATCGACCCGGAGCTGGACGAGATCCTGCGAT
>DASTAN010000209.1:0-9589 GCA_035712665.1 Gemmatimonadales bacterium | reverse complement strand
GATCCTGCTCGACCGCCCGCTGGACGGGCCGGTCACGTTGGGCGCGGCCGAGCCGGCCCGCGTGCCGACGGTGGCACGCCGGACGCCGGCCGAGCCCGTGGCCCCGCCATCAATGCCCGAGGTCCCCGTGTCGGTTGAGGCGCCGTTGATCCATCCCGGCTATCCAGAGGGAGCCGAGCCGGCGTGGTTCAAGGGGGCGCCCGAGATCCCGGGCTACGGGATGGCGATCCGCACCCCGGTCCCGCCGCTGGTCGGCGGGGCGCCGGCGTGGAGCTCGCTCGACGAGGTCGCCGCCGCAGTGGCCGGGTGCATGAAGTGTCCGCTCTGCACTGGTCGCACCAACACGGTGCCGGGCGAGGGGAATCCCCAGGCTCGACTGATGGTGATCGGCGAGGGGCCTGGCGAGAACGAGGACCTGCAGGGTCGGCCCTTCGTGGGGCGGGCGGGCGAGCTGCTCGACAAGATGCTGCTCGCCATCGACGCGGCGCGCCCCACCGTCTTCATCGCGAACGTGGTCAAGTGCCGTCCGCCCCGGAACCGGGCACCGCTCCCCGACGAGCGGGAGGCGTGCCTGCCGTATCTTCATCGGCAGATTGCCCTGGTGCGTCCGAAGGTGCTCCTCGCCCTTGGCAGCACCGCGGCAGAGGCGCTCCTCGGCGTGAAGAAGCCGCTCGGCGAGCTGCGCAGCAAGGTGCACCGACTCGACGGGATCCCGCTGGTGGTCACGTACCATCCGGCGGCCCTGCTCCGGAACCCCAATTGGAAGCGACCCGCCTGGGATGACGTCCGAATCGCCCGACAGCTCCTCGACATCGCCTGATCCGTTCCAGGGGCGCAGCGCGCCCTGGAGCCTCGAGGCCGAGCAGGCCGTGCTCGGGGCGATGCTCATCGACACCGACGCGGCCCTCCGCGCGGCGGAGCTGGTCGACGACCTGATGTTCCTGAAGGAGCCGCATCGCCGGCTGTTCCGCGCGCTGCGCGCGCTGGTCGAGCAGCGGAGCGTGATCGACTTCGTCACCGTCCGCGAGGAGCTGGCGCGTCGCGGCGACCTCGACCTGATCGGCGGGATCGGGTACCTCGACGAGCTGGTCAATGCGGTGCCGACCGCGGCGAACCTCGAGTTCCACGCGCGGATCCTCAAGGAGAAGGGGATCCAGCGCCGCCTCATCGAGGCGGCGACGCAGATCATCACCGAGACCTACGCGCAGCAGCTCGCGGCGACCGAGCTCCTCGACAGCGCCGAGGCGAAGATCTTCCGCATCGCCCAGCAGCGGCGCGAGGACGGCTTCACCCGCATCAAGGAGATGCTCTGGCCGACGATGGAGCGGATCGAGACGCTCCAGCGGAACGACCAGACCGTCACCGGCGTGCCGAGCGGCTTCACCGACCTCGATGAGATGACGACCGGCTTCCAGCCGAGCGAACTGATCATCCTGGCGGCCCGTCCATCGATGGGGAAGACGGCGTTCTGCCTGAACCTCGCCACGCACGCGGCGATCGAGGGGCACGGCGTCGCGATCTTCTCGCTCGAGATGTCGAAGGACTCGCTGGTGCAGCGCATGCTGTGCGCCGAGGCCCGCGTCGACTCGCAGGGCGTGCGCCGCGGCACGCTGCGCGACGCCGACTTCACCCGGCTCGCGCGCGCGGCGGGCATCCTGCAGAACTGCCCGATCTGGATCGACGACACTCCGGCGCTCACGCTGCTCGAGATGCGCTCCAAGGCGCGACGGCTCAAGGCCGACAACGACATCAAGATGATCGTCGTCGACTACCTCCAGCTGATGCGCTCGCCCGAGTACGCGGACAACCGCGTGCAGGAGATCTCGGACATCTCGCGCTCGCTCAAGGGACTGGCCCGCGAGCTCGAGGTGCCGGTGATCGCGCTGTCGCAGCTCTCGCGCGCCTCGGAGCAGCGCGGCGGCGAGCGCACGCCGATGCTCTCCGACCTGCGCGACTCGGGCGCCATCGAGCAGGACGCCGACCTCGTCCTCTTCATCAACCGCCCCGAGATGTACAAGGACCTCCGCGACAAGGCGGAGCAGGCGGGCGAGTCGCTCGACGGGCGCGCCGACGTGATCGTCGCGAAGCACCGCAACGGGCCGACCGGCAGCATCGACCTCTACTTCCACAAGCAGTTCACGCGCTTCGACAACGTCACCGAGCGCGAGGGCTAGGATGGCCCGCGCGCGGTCGGTGTGGCGCTGCGGCGAGTGCGGGCACGCGCACGCCAAGTGGGCCGGGCGCTGCGAGGGGTGCGGCGCCTGGAACACGATCGCCGAGGAGCCGGTGACCCCCGGCAGCTCGCGCGCCGGTGCCGCCGTGGCAACCGGGGCGCCGGTGGTGCGCCTGCGCGACGTGAGCGGGGCGCGCCTCGAGCGGTGGCAGACCGGGATCCCCGAACTCGACTTCGTCCTCGGCGGCGGCATCGTCCCGGGGTCGATGACGCTCATCGGCGGCGAACCCGGCATCGGCAAGAGCACGCTGCTGCTGCAGGCCGCGGCGCGCCTCGAGCAGGGCGGCCGCCCCGTGCTCTATGCCTCCGGCGAGGAGAGCACCGAGCAGCTCCGGCTCCGGGCCGACCGCCTCGGCGAGTCCGCGGGCGACGTCCGCGTGGTCGGCGAGACGCGCCTCGAGGCGATCCTCGGCGCGGCGCGCGCGTCGGACGCCAGCATCCTCGTCCTCGACTCGATCCAGACCGTCTACACCGAGGCGCTCGACTCCGCGCCGGGCAATGTCGGGCAGGTGCGCGAGTGTGCCGGCCTGCTGATGCGGTTCGCGAAGGAGAGCGGCGTCGCGGTGATCGTGGTCGGCCACGTGACCAAGGGCGGCGGCATCGCGGGGCCGAAGACGCTCGAGCACATCGTCGACACCGTGCTCTACTTCGAGGGCGAGGCGGCGCTCGACTATCGGCTGCTGCGCGCGACGAAGAACCGCTTCGGCTCGGTCGACGAACTGGGCGTCTTCGCGATGACCGAACGCGGGCTCGTCGCGGTGCCGAACCCCTCGGCAGTGTTCCTCGCGGCGCGCGCGGAGGGCACCACCGGCAGTGCGGTCACGGCGCTGATGGAGGGCACGCGGCCGGTGCTCGTCGAGGTGCAGGCGCTGGCCGCGCCCTCCGGCTACGGCACGCCGCAGCGCGTGGCGACCGGGCTCGACCCGAAGCGGCTCGCCGTGCTGCTCGCGATTCTCGAGCGCCGGGGCGGGACGTCGTTCGCCACGCTCGACGTCTTCGTGCAGGTGACCGCGGGGGTGCGACTCACCGAGCCCGGGGCCGACCTCGCGGTCGCGGCCGCCCTCCTGTCGTCGGTCCACAACCGTCCGACGCCGGCTGATGCGCTCTATGTCGGCGAGCTTGGCCTCGGCGGCGAGGTGCGCCCCACGGGTGGCCTCGAGCGGCGGCTTGCCGAGGCCGCACGACTCGGCTTCACGCAGGGGTACGCCAGCGCACGCAGCAGCGCGAAGGTGGACGGGATCCGGATCCGCGGCCTGGATCACGTCGATCAGCTCGGGAGGACGCTTGTCCCGTGACGTCGGGGTGATCATCGTCGCCGCCGGTTCCGGGCGGCGCTTCGGCGGCGAGGTGCCGAAGCAGTATCTCGAGCTTGCCGGGGCACCGGTGCTGCTGCACGCGCTGCGGCCGTTCGTCTCGCATCCGGACGTGCAGCAGGTGGCGCTCGTGCTGCCGGCCGGCGATGCGGCGGAGCCGCCGGACTGGCTCGCGCCGTTGGTGGGCGGGACCCTCACCCTGATCGCCGGCGGGACCACGCGGCGCGAATCGGTGGCGAACGGTCTGGCGGCGCTCGCCGCGGAGTGCAGCGTGGTGCTGGTGCACGATGGGGCCCGCCCATTTCCGCCGCGGGAGGCGATCGATGGCGGGATTGCGGTGGCCCGGCAGGGGTTCGCGGCCGTCCCCGCGTTGCCGGTGGCCGACACCCTGAAGCGTGCCGACGAGTACGGCATCGTGCTGAGCACGGTGGCCCGCGAGGGGCTCTGGCGCGCGCAGACCCCGCAGGCCTTTCCGCGCGGGCTGCTCGAGCGGGGCCACGCGGCGGGGCTGTCCCAGCCGGTCGAGGCAACCGACGACGCGATGCTGGTCGAACTGCTCGGGGAGCGGGTTGAGTTGATCGCCGGTTCACCACGCAACCTCAAGATCACCACGAGCGACGATCTCGCGCTCGCCGAGTGGTACGCGGCTCGTCCGTGACGCTGCCGCTGCGCACCCTCGCCGATGCCGCGGCGGCGGCCCCGACGGTGCGGGCGCATCTCGAGACCGGTGGGCTCATCGCCTACCCGACGGAGACGGTCTACGGTCTCGGGTCGGCGCCGACGGTCGGCGCGCTCGATGCCCTCGCGGCGCTGAAGGGTCGGCCCCCGCGGAAGCCGTTTCTGCTGCTGGTGTCGTCGCTGGCGATGGTGGAGGAGGTCGGGCTGGTGATGACGGCGTCGGCGCGCATCCTGGCGCGTGAGTTCTGGCCGGGTCCGCTGACGCTCGTGCTGCGGGGCGGGGAAGGGCGGCTTCCGGATCGGCTCCGCGGCCCCGAGGGCGGCATCGCGGTGCGCTGGACCGGACTCGCGCCGCTGGCGGCGCTGATCGGGGCGGTGGGGGCTCCGATCACCTCGACGAGCGCGAACCGTCCCGGCGAGCGGACCGCGCCGGGGATCGCCGCGATCGAGTCGACGTTCGGTGCCGCGATCGCTGACGGCTCGCTGCTGCTGCTGGACGGGGGCGTGCTCGGCAACGTGCCGCCCTCGACGTTGGTGGACTGCACCTCGCCGGTTCCGCGGCTGATCCGCGACGGCGCCATTCCACGCGCGGAGCTCAGGCGCCGCGCCGGTTCGGGAGCTCCCTGATGCTCGTGCTGCTCGTCTGTTCCGGAAACACCTGCCGCACGCCGCTCGCGACGGCGATGCTGCGCGACAAGCTCTCGCGCGAGCCGCGCCTCGCCCACGTGCAGGTGGCGTCCGCCGGGACGACCGCGATCCCCGGCAACAAGGCCTCGGAAGGATCGTACCTCGTCGGCCTCGAGCGCGGGTACGACCTCTCCGAGCACCGGTCGCGGAACTACGGCCTGCGGATGGCGGACGACGCGACGCTGATCCTCACGATGGGCGAGCACCACATGGCGCGCGTGCGGGCGGTCTCGCCGCACGCCCCCGTGAAGACGATCATGCACTATGCGGGCTTCCCCAACGGCGAGCGCGAGATTCCCGATCCGTACGGCGGGCCGATCGAGCGGTACCGCGCGGTGGCGGACCTGCTCGATCGGACGCTCGACCTCGTCGTCGCGCAGCTCCGCGAGGACTACGGCCGGTGACCGGTTCGCCGCGCTGCTTCGCCGTGCTGGGCGATCCGGTGGCGCACTCGCTGTCCCCCCGGATGCACAACGCGGCGTTCCGCGCTGCGGGCATCGACGCGGTGTACGTGGCGCTCCGGACAACGGAGGCGGCCCTGCCGACCGTGATGCGCACGCTGGCGGCGAACGGCGGGGGCGGCAATGTCACCCTCCCGTTCAAGGCCGCGGCCGCGGCGGCGGGCGACACGCGGGACGCGCGTGTCGAGCGCCTTGGTGTCGCCAACGTCTTTGGCGGCACGGCGGACGCCCTCCAGGTCGCCAACACCGACATCGATGGCGTGCTCGCCCTCTTCAGCGCCGTCGGCGCGCCCGCCGGGCCGTGGGCGATCATTGGCACGGGCGGGAGCGCGCGCGCGGTGGTCGGTGCCGCGATCGAATGCGGCGCGGCGGTCGCGGTCCGGTCGCGCTCGCCCGAACGTGCGGCGACGTTTGCCGCGTGGGGCGCGTCGATCGGCGTGGAGGCGGCGCTGCCGGCCGAGGCCACGGTCGTGATCAACACGACCCCGATCGGCCTGTCGCCGAGCGACGGTCCGGCATTCGCGTTCGGCGATTTTCCGGCAATGCGTGCGGTGCTCGACCTCACCTACCGCGCGGACGGCACCCCCGCCACCGTCTCCGCGGCACACACCCTGGGGCTGCCGGCCGTCGACGGTCGCGAGATGCTGCTGGTGCAGGGCGCGGCCTCGTGGCGCACCTGGTTCGGCGAGCGGCGTCCGCCCATCGAGGTGATGCGAGCGGCGCTTGCCGGCCGGATGGGCTGACGCGCTCCGGCGCGTCGAGCGGTGGCTGCTGCCGCCCGCGTGCCTGCACTGCGACGAGCCGCTCGCGACCGCGCGCGCCGACGAGCCGCTCGTCTGCGATGTCTGCCGGGCCCGGTGGCGTCCGCTCCCCACGCCCCACTGCCGTCGCTGCGGCGAGCCGTCGATGCTCGGGCTCGCCTGTCGCGTGTGCCCCGGGTGGCCCGCCGGCCTCGACGGGGTCCGCAGCGCGGTCGAGCTGGACCCGCAGACCCGCCGGGTCGTGCACCGCCTCAAGTACGAGGGGTGGCCCCGCCTTGCGGCGGTGATGGCGGTGCCGATGGCCGGCGTCGTGGGGGAGCTCGCGGCCGGCGCTGATCTCGTGCCGATCCCCGTGAGTCGGGCCCGCCGTCGCCGCCGCGGCTACAATCAGGCCGAGGCGCTCGCGCACGCGCTCGGCGCGGTGCTCGGACGGCCGGTGCGCCCGGATCGGCTGGCGCGGCCCCGGGAGGCCGGCTCGCAGGTTCGGCTCGGCCGGGCGGCCCGACAGGCGAACCTGGCCTCCGCGTTCGCGGCGGCACCCTCCGCGCGCCCGGCGCTGCTGGTCGATGATGTCTTCACGACCGGCGCGACATTAGTTTCGGCTGCGGCGGCGCTGCTCGACGCCGGGGCTGACCGGGTCGCGGCGGTGACGTTCGCCCGGGCCCGACCCCCGCTCGCGGAGGCCGCCGACCGGCTTGGCACCCTGATCCACCCCTCGACGCACGAGACGCTCTGATGGCAAAGATCCGCGTGGGCATCAACGGCTTCGGCCGCATCGGTCGCAACGTCGTCCGCGCCGCGAAGGCGGCGGGCTTCACCGATATCGACTTCGTGGCCGTGAACGACCTGACCGACACGAAGACGCTGGCGCACCTCCTCAAGTACGACTCGGTCCACGGCCGCTTCCCGATGGACGTGGTCGGCAAGGACGGCGCGCTGGAAGTCGGCGGCGACACGATGAAGGTCCTCTCCGAGCGCGACCCGGCCAAGCTGCCGTGGGGCGAGCTGGGCGTCGACATCGTGCTCGAGTCCACCGGCATCTTCACCGACCGCGAGAAGGCCGCGCTGCACCTCCAGGGCGGGGCGAAGAAGGTGATGATCTCGGCCCCGGCCAAGGGCGAGGACAAGACCTTCGTCTACGGCGTGAACCATCTCGACTACGACCCGGCGACGCATCACGTGATCTCGAATGCGTCGTGCACCACGAACTGCCTCGTCCCGGTCGTGAAGGTGCTGCGCGATGCCTTCGGCTTCGAGCGCGGCTACATGACGACGATCCACAGCTACACCAACGACCAGCAGATCCTCGACCTGCCGCACAAGGACCTGCGCCGCGCGCGCGCCGCGGCGCTCTCGATCATCCCGACCTCGACCGGCGCCGCGAAGGCGACCTCGCTCGTCATCCCCGAGGTGAAGGGGAAGCTCGACGGCGTCTCGCTCCGCGTGCCGACCGCCGACGTCTCGATCGTCGACCTGACCTGCACCGTGTCGCGTGCCGTCACGGTGGAGGAGGTCAACAACGCCTTCCGTGCCGCCGCCGCGGGCACCCTCAAGGGCGTGCTCGAGGTGAGCGACGAGCCGCTGGTCTCGGTGGACTACATCGGCAACCGGATGTCCAGCACGGTCGACGCGCTCTCGACGGCGGTCCTCGACGGCACGCTGGTGCACGTCTCGTCGTGGTACGACAACGAGATGGGCTACTCGGCCCGCTGCGTCGACATGCTCCGCCACATCGGATCGCAGCTGTGAGCAAGCGCACGCTCGCCGCCCTCGACGCGTCGCGCCTGGATGGGCAGCGCGTCGTGGTGCGCGTGGACCTCAACGTCCCGCTCGCGGATGGCGCGGTCGCGGACGACACGCGCATCCGGGCGTCGCTCCCGACGATCCGTTTCCTGCGCGAGAAGGGTGCCCGGGTGGTGCTCCTCTCGCACCTCGGGCGGCCGAAGGGTGGCCCCGATCCGAAGTACTCGCTGAAGCCGGTGGCGCGCGCCCTCGAGGCGCTCCTCGGCATCCCGGTGACGTTCCTCGCCGACCCGACGTCGGACGACGCCGTGGCGCAGGTGCGCCATCTCCCGCGCGGCGGCGTGGCGCTGGCCGAGAACACCCGCTTCTACCCGGGCGAGGAACAGAACGACGCGGCGCTCGCGGACCGGTTCGCGGCGCTCGGCGACCTCTTCGTGAACGACGCGTTCGGCTCCGCGCATCGCGCGCACAGCTCGACCGAGGCGATCGCGCATCGGCTCAAGCCGGCGGTCTCCGGCTTCCTGATGGAGAAGGAGCTGCAGTTCCTCGGCGACGCGGTGAACCATCCGGTGCGGCCGTTCGTCGCGATCCTCGGCGGCTCGAAGATCAGCGGCAAGATCGACCTGATCGAGGCGCTGCTCCCGAAGGTCGACCGCATCCTCGTCGGCGGCGCGATGGCCTGCACCTTCTTCAAGGCGATGGGCCTCGAGACCGGCACCTCGCTCGTCGAGGCCGATCGCGTCGAGCTCGCGGCGGCGCTGCTGGCGAAGGCGGGCGACAAGCTGGTCCTCCCGGTCGGCGGGCGCATTGCCGAGAAGCTCGAGGCGGGGGCGGCCTACCGTGACGTCCCGCGCGAGCAGATCCCCGCAGGGTGGGCGATGTTCGACATCTGCCCGGAGAGCGTGGCGCTCTTTGCGTCGCACATCCAGGGCGCGAGGACCGTGATCTGGAACGGCCCGATGGGTGTCTTCGAGACGCCGCCGTTCGATGCCGGCACGATGGGGGTCGCGCACGCGCTCGCGGCCGCGACCGATGCCGGGGCGATCACCGTCGTGGGTGGCGGCGACTCGGCCGCGGCGATCGCGGTGGCCGGGCTCGAGCGTCGCGTGACGCACGTCTCCACGGGGGGTGGCGCGTCGCTCGAGTTCCTGGAAGGGAAGACCTTGCCGGGCGTGGCCGCCCTGGACGACGCGTGATGTCGCGCCCCGTCCTCTTCGCCGCGAACTGGAAGATGCACCTGCACCCCGGCGAGGCACGCACCTTCCTCGATCGGTTCCTGGCGCTGGACGCACCGCGCGAAGGGCGGTCGTTGGCGTTCTTTCCGTCGGCGGTGAGCATCGAGGCCGTTGCGTCCCGACTCGCGGGCCACGACCACGTCGTGGTCGGCGCGCAGGACGTGCTCTGGGAGCCGAAGGGCGCCTTCACCGGCGCCACCTCGGTCGCACTGGCGCGCGGAGCGGGGGCCGGGGCGGCCCTGATCGGCCACTCCGAACGACGGCATGTCTTCGGCGAGACCGATGCCGAGACCGCGCGGAAGGTGCGGGCGGTGCTCGACGGCGGCCTGATGGCGATGCTCTGCGTCGGCGAGACGCTGGCCGAGCGGGAAGCGGGGACGACGCTCGCGGTGGTCGAGCGGCAGCTCCGCGCGGCGCTGGCCGGTGTGGAAGCGCACGCGGACCTGGTGATCGCCTACGAGCCGGTCTGGGCCATCGG
>DASTAN010000208.1:0-6049 GCA_035712665.1 Gemmatimonadales bacterium | reverse complement strand
CCCGGCTCGATGATGACCGCCGCCAGCTCGTCGCCGTGCTCCGCGATCAGCGCCTCGGCCCGATCGGCGCAGGCGATGTCGCAGCTCGCGCGCTCCAGGCCGAGCGGGCAGCGATAGCAGTACGGGTTGGGGAGCCGCACCGTCGGGAAGAGCAGCGGACGATAGACCTGATGGAAGAGATCGATCCCGCCCACCGACACCGCACCGACGGTGTCGCCGTGATAGGCATCGCCCAGCGCCGCGAACCTCGTCCGCTTCGCGTCGTCGGCGCGCCCGGTCTGCTGCCAGTACTGGTAGGCCATCTTCATCGCGACCTCGACGGCGGTCGAGCCGTTGTCGCTGTAGAAGACGCGCGTGAGGCCGTCGGGGGCGATCGCGACGAGACGCGCCGCGAGCTCGACGGCCGGGGCGGTCGCGTTGCCAAGGAAGGTCGCGTGCGCGAAACGGCCGAGCTGGGCGGTGATCGCGGCATCGATGGCCGGGACGCGATGACCGAAGAGGTTGCACCAGAGCGAGGCGACGCCGTCGAGGTAGCGCGTGCCGTCGGCATCCACCAGCCAGTGGCCCTCGGCCGCGACGATCATCAGCGGATGCTCGGCGGCATACACGCCGTGCGGCGTGAACGGATGCCAGACCGCCGAGCGATCGAGGGCGCGCAGCGTGGCGGCGTCGGTCATCGCGTCACGCCGCTGCCAGTTCGGCCACCTCGAACCCCGCGTCGCGGAGCATCTGCAGGTCGGCCTCGTAGCCCGCGCCCGGCGTGGTGAGGTAGCCGTCGACGAAGAGCGAGTTCGCCGGCCAGAGCGCCAGCACCTGCATCGAGCGGAGGTTCACCTCGCGACCGCCGGCGATGCGGATGTCGCGCGACGGGTTCACGAAGCGCATCATCGCGAGCGTCTTCAGGCACTCGCTCGGCGTCATCCGCTGCCGCTCGCCCATCGGCGTCCCGGGGCGCGGATCGAGGAAGTTCACCGGGATCGACTCGACCTCGAGGTCGCGCAGCGAGTAGGCGAGGTCGAGCCGATCGTCGAGCGTCTCGCCCATCCCCATGATCCCGCCGCAGCACGCCTCGAGCCCCGCGGCCTTGGCGCGCTGCACCGTCTGCACGCGATCGTCCCAGGTGTGCGAACCGACCACCTCGGCGAAGTAGTCGCGCGACGACTCGAGGTTGTGGTTGAAGCGGGTGACGCCCGCCGCCTTGAGCCGTTCGGCCTGGCCCTCCTTCAGGAGGCCGAGCGAGGTGCAGATGTTGATGTTGTACTGCGCCTTGATCTGCTCGACGGCGGTGCAGATGGTGTCGAGGTCGCGCTCGCTCGGGCCGCGCGTCGCCGTCACGATGCAGTACTTCACGGCGCCCATCTCCGCCGCCTGCCGCGCGCCGGCGACGATCTCATCCACGGTCTGCAGCTTCTGCCGTCCGACGCCGGTGTCGTAGCGTGCGCTCTGCGAGCAGAAGCCGCAGTCCTCGGGGCAGGCACCGAGCTTGGCGTTCTGGAGGACGTGCAGGCGGACGGTGCGGCCGTGATGGTGGCGGCGCACCCGGAAGGCGGCGTCGAGGAGCGGGAGGAGCTCGTCCTCGGGGGCCTCGAGGACGGCACGGGCATCGGTTCGGGCGATGGGCTCGCCCACGAGGGCGGCATCGGCCAGATCGGACCAGCGGAGCATCGTTGGGGGCCTCGGTGGACGGAGGTATCTTGGGAAGCGCATGGGGGCGGTGGGGCTCGAACCCACGACCTGTCGCTTAAAAGGCGATTGCTCTACCGGCTGAGCTACACCCCCCGCCTCAAGATAGTTGCCCCTCCCGGACCGCTCACCCCTCCCCAGGACCCCGATGCCCGCCACGATCTGGATCAACGGCACGTTCCACGCGCGCGACACGGCAGTGATCTCGGTGTACGACCACGGCCTGCTGTACGGCGACGGCGTGTTCGAGGGGATGCGGACCTACGGCGGGAAGGTGTTCCGCCTCGACGAGCACCTCGACCGCCTCTGGGCGTCGGCGAAGGCGATCGCGCTCGAGATCCCCTACACGCGCGACGAGATCGTCGCGGCGACCAACGAGGGGGTCCGTCGCGCCGGCTTCGAAAGCTCCTATCTCCGGCACGTGGTGACGCGCGGCGCCGGCTCGCTCGGGCTCGACGTGCGACGGGCGCGCGACCCGCAGGTGATCATCATCTGCGACGAGCTGACGATGTTCCCGGCGGAGAAGCTGGCCGAGGGGTTGGTGATGGTCACCGCGGGGACGCCGATTCCGCATCGCGAGGCGCTCTCGCCGCGGGTGAAGTCGCTCAACTATCTCGCCCACGTGATGGCGAAGTACGAGGGGACGCTCGCGGGGGCCGATGAGGTGCTGATGCTCGACCCGGCGGGCTGGGTGTGCGAAGGGTCGGGGCAGAATCTCTTTGTTGTCACGCGTGGCGTGCTCAGGACGCCGCCGGCGAGTGCCGGGATCCTGAAGGGCGTCACCCGCGACGCCGTGCTCGAGCTGGCGCACGCCGCGGGGATCTCCGTGCGCGAGGAGATCCTCAATCGGTATGACGTGTACACGGCCGATGAGGTCTTCCTGACCGGGACGGCGAGCGAGCTGGTGCCGGTGCGGCAGGTCGATGGTCGGACGATCGGCGCGGGGCGGCCAGGCCCGATCACGGGGCAGCTGCTGACGGCGTTCCACGAGCTGGTGCGACGGGGCTGACCGAGGGTTCGGTGTCGCGGATCGAAACGCGACGGCCGGATCGCGCGGGGCATCCCCTCAGGGGTCGGTGTGCGGGGTCGGGTTGTGGTGTCCCGCCGCCGATCCTAGGTTGAGCGGTTGCCCGCCACCGGCCCGTGGACCCCCAGTGGAGGAAGTGCATGACCCGACGCCCGCTGCTCGCGGCGCTTGCAGCCGCCGGCGCCTTCGGATGTGGTCGCCTTGCCGTGGAGGAGCGACCGACCCCGGTCGCGCCACCCCCGGCGCCGGCACCTGCACCCGCCCAGACCCCGGCTCCTGCCGTGCCGCGCGCCGCGCGCGCGGTCGCTCCCGATACCGCCACCGACCTGGCTGCGCTCGATCGCCTCTCCGAGGTGTCGGCCCCGGCGTCGATCCCCGAACTGTCGATCGACGACGAGGCCCCGAGCTGGGACCTCAATGTCCAGCGCTACGCGGAGCATCCGCGCGTGCTGTACTACGTGGACTACTTCACCGGGCGCGGGCGCGAGCGCTTCCAGATCTGGCTCGACCGGATGCCGCGCTACGAGGCGTTCGCGCGCGAGCAGCTGGCGTCGCGCGGACTGCCGAGCGACCTGGTGTATCTCGCGCTCATCGAGTCGGGGTTCAGCACGCAGGCGGTGAGTCGCGCGAAGGCGGTCGGGATGTGGCAGTTCATGGCGCCGACGGGTCGCGCGTACGGCTTGCGCGTCGATGCCTGGGTCGACGAGCGGCGCGATCCGGTGAAGGCGACGGTCGCCGCGGCTCGCCACCTCAAGGACCTCACCACGCGCTTCGGCTCGCACTATCTCGCGGCGGCCGCGTACAACGCCGGCGCCGGCCGCGTGGGGCGCGGACTCAACTCGATCGCCGAGGCACTCGGGGCGGGGGACGAGCTGTTCGACCCGGCGAGCGACGAGGCGTTCTTCGAGCTCGCCGACACGCGCCTGATCCATCAGGAGACGAAGGACTACGTCCCCAAGCTGATCGCCGCGGCCATCCTGGCGAAGGAGCCGACGGTGTACGGCTTCGAGCCGCCAGCGGAAGTCGCCCCGTTCCCGCTGGACTCGGTCGTGGTCGATGGCGGCGTCGGGCTCGACCTGATCGCGAAACTCGCCGACACGACGCTCGCGGCGATCCGCGAGCTCAATCCGCACATCCTGCGCGCGGTGACGCCGCCGGGGTCGCGCTACCCGGTGCGCGTGCCGGGTGGGACGGCCGAGCGCGTGGCCGAACGGTATGCGGCGATGCCGCCGGTCGAGAGGCCGGCGATGGCGACGCACGTGGTGCGACGCGGCGAGACGCTGAGCGGGATCGCGGCGCGCTACGGCATCTCGCAGTCGCTGCTCAAGGCGGCGAATCGCTCGGCGCGGGCGCGCGCGCTGCAGATCGGCACGACGCTCTACATCCCGATCGCGGGCGGCAGCATTCCGGAGGCGGTGCTGGCGGAAGCCGAGCCGGCGGCCCCGGCGCGCGCGGTGACGCACGTGGTGCGGCGCGGCGAGACGTTGAGCGGGATCGCGGCGCGCTACGGGGTCAGCCAGTCGACGCTTCGCGCGGCCAACAAGCTTGGCAGGAGCGGCGCGATTCGCGCCGGGCAGAAGCTGACCATCCGTCGCGGCACCACGGCGACGGCGTCACGCACCACCGAGCGCACGACGCGCGCGGCGAGCACTGCGTCGGTGCCCGTGCGTCGGACCCACACCGTGAAGTCGGGCGAGACGCTGGGCGGGATCGCCGAGCGCTACGGTGTCCGCCAGTCGGCGCTGCAGCGCGCGAACGGGATGGGGAAGAAGACGATGGTGAGGGTGGGGCAGCGGTTGAAGGTGCCTTGAGCCTTGAGCCATGAGCCTTGGGGAAATGCGAACGCCGGCACCAGTGATCTGATGCCGGCGTTGGTGTTTCTCATGGCCCAAGGCCCAAGGCCCAAGGCCAAAGGCCAAAGGCCCTAACTCACGACCCCGCGCGAATCCCCCGCATCACCTTCTGCGAGTACTTCCCGCGCACGTTCTCGCCCTGTTCCATCTGCGCGGTGACGAGCGTCGGCCCCTTGTTGTACGCCTCAAGGGCGAGGGCCAGGTCGTTGTCGAAGCGCTCCATCAGGTCCTTCAGGTAGCGGAAGCCGATCCGCAGGTTCGTGCTCGGGTTCATCAGGTCGCTCGGGTCCACCGTCGGGTCGTACGCCCGCGCGGTGAGAAGCTGCAGCTGGGTGAGCCCGATCGCGGCGCGATAGCTCTGCGCCGAATTCTTGAAGTCGCTCTCGATCTTGACGAGCTGGAAGCCGAGGGCGGGGGGAATCCCCTCGGCCACGGCGTGGTCGTAGATCAGCGCCGAGAGATCGGCGGGAATGCTGTAGCGCCCCGAGAACTCCAGGATCCGGTGCGCACGCTCAAGCTCGGCCTGCGTGGCCTTGAGCTGTCCCTCGACCGTACCGGACTGCGCGGCGGAGTCGGCGGTCTCGGCCGCGAGCTCGACGCCGGTCAGTCCCTCGTGCCCGGCAATGAGGCTCGACACCGCGCCGAGTCCCATCAGGGCCAACGCGCCCACGGCGATCACCGCCAGCTGCGCAAAGATTCGCTTCATCATCACATCGCTCCTTCGTTGGGGTCCTGCTCGTCCGGGGCACGCCAGTCGCCGCGCGCACCACCGGACTTCTCGAGGACACGCACGCCATCGATGCGCGCGCCCCGATCGGCCGCCTTCACCATGTCGAACACGGTGAGGCAGGCCACGCTCACGGCCACGAGGGCCTCCATCTCGATCCCGGTCCGCGCGGTTGCCTGCGCGGTCGCCGTCACGCGGACGCCGGGCCACGACGGCTCGGGCGTCACGCTCACCTGCACCACATCGAGCGGCACCGGGTGGCAGAGCGGGATCAGCTCGCCGGTCCGCTTGGCGCCCATCACGCCGGCGATCTCCGCCACCGCGATGACATCGCCCTTGTGCGCGGTCGCGTCCTGCACCAGCGCGAACGCCTCCGCCGACATCAGCACGCGGCCCTCGGCCACGGCGCGGCGTGCGGTGACCGGCTTGGCGCCGACATCCACCATCCGGGCCCGTCCCTCGGCATCGAGATGCGTGAGGGTCACGCGACCTCCAGCGCGGCCAGGTCCTCGGCAAGAACCGCGAGGAGCAGCTGCGGGTTCACGTTGCCCTGTGCCTGCTCGCGCGTGGCGAGCACCTTCTCGACCGCTTCGGTCAGCGCCATCGGGTGGGCCGTGGTGCGGCCGGTGCCGGTGGCGGCCTGGCGGGCCTGCATCGCGAGTCGGCCCGCGAGCGCATCGAGCAGCTCGGTGAACTCGCCGCGCGCCTGCCACGGTCCCTGCTTCAGCGCCCGCTCGGTGCGTTCGGCCGGGCCGCGCC
>DASTAN010000207.1:0-18724 GCA_035712665.1 Gemmatimonadales bacterium | reverse complement strand
GAAGTGCTGGAGCGACAGTTCGAGCACGACCGGATGGCGGCCACATTGACGCGGCTCGCCGCCACGCCCCCGGTGATTCGCGAGGTCGACCAACCGACGCCGCTCGCCTTTCCCATTCTCGTGGATCGGATCCGCGAGACGCTGACGACCGAGCCGCTCGCCGATCGCGTGCGCCGGATGACCGTGGCGCTGGAGCGCGCCGCCGGATGATCGATGTCGTGACGATCACGCTGGGCGGAATGCCGCTGTCGCTGCGCCCTGATCGCACCGCCCACGCCCCCGACACCGGCGTGCTCTTCGCTGCCGACCTGCATTGGGGCAAGGCCGCCGCGTTTCGGGCGCTGGGCGTGCCGGTGCCGCGGGGCAGCACCGACGACACCCTGAGCCGGCTGAGTCACGCGCTGACGGAGACGGGCGCGCGGCATCTCGTCATCCTCGGCGACCTCTGGCACGATCGGAGCAGCCGGTCGGCCGCCTTCGATGCGGCCCTGGCGACGTGGCGCGAGCGGCACGCGGGGGTGGCGATGACGCTGGTGCGCGGCAATCACGATCGACGGGCCGGCGATCCTGCCGAGTCGCTGGCGATCGCCTGCGTCGACGAGCCGTGGTCACTGGAGGGCGTCGCCCTGCACCATCACCCGCCGGCGAACGACGGGCCGTGGCTCGCGGGACACGTCCACCCTGCCGCCCGACTCACGGGGCTCGGGCGACAGGCGCTGGTCGTGCCGTGCTTTCATCAGCGCGGCGCGGGGATGGTGCTCCCGGCATTCGGTGCCTTCACCGGGCGCGGCGTGATCGAGCCGCGCCGCGGTGACCTGCTGCACTGCATCGCCGGCGACGCGGTCATCACGCGGGCCGTCGGCCGCTAGCCGCTAGCCGCTGACCGGACCGGGGAGCGCACGATGCAGGCGCATCGCGGCCTCCCGAAGCTCGGCCGCCTCCAGCACCGCGAGCGGCAGCGCGAGCAGTGCGTCGATGCGTGCCTCGAGCGCGTCCGCGACCGCATCGAACGCGGCCTGCCGTTCCGCATCGGTCTCGCCTGCCGACGCGGGATCACGAAACCCCCAATGCACGGTCGTCGCACCAGGCAGGATCGGGCAGGCATCACGCGCCGCGTCACAGACCGTGACCACGAGATCCCACGGCGCACCCGTGACCGCATCGATGCCCTTCGATGACTTGTCGCGCCACGCGATGCCGCGCCGGCGGAGCGTCTCGATCGCCATCGGATGGGGCCCGGAGCCGGGCTGCGACCCGGCGCTCGCCGCCTGGACGAGGTCGCCGCCGCGATGCGCGAAGAGCGCCTCGCCAAGCTGGCTTCGTGCGCTGTTGGCGGTGCAGAGCACGAGCACGCGGAGCGGCTGGGCGCGCCGGGCCATCGCGATTGCCGAGGCCGGGCAGGCGTGCGCGAATTCCGCGAGCGCCTGCAACGGCGCCGGGGCCTGCGCCCGCGCGACCCGCCGGAAGCCGAATCGGGGGAAGAGATCCGCGGCGGTCTCGGTGAGCAGCCAGATCGTGTCCGCGCCACGGTCGCGCGCGTCGCGAAGGAGCCGCGCGATGATCGCCTGCCCCGTGCCTCGCCCGCGTTCCGCGGGGGCGGTCACCAGCGAGCGAAGCAGGACATCATCACCTGCCGGCTCGAGGGCGCCGGCCCCAACCACCGTCCCGTCGCGCTCCGCGACCACCAGCCCGTCCAGCAACGCGGACAGGCCGATGGTCGGGAGCGACGCGCCGGTGAGCAGGTGCTCGACCGCACCCAGCTCATCGGCGCGTGCGGGCCGCAGCACGGCCCCGGTCACGCGACGGGCTTGGTGGCGCGCACGAACGCGCTGTACACGTGTCCCTCGACCTCGGGGGCCAGGGCATCGGCATCGAGGCCCGCATCGACCAGGATGGCCCGGGCATCTTCGGCGCCATACTCCCGCACCGATTCGAGCGACGGGTCGACGAACCCGACCTCGCGCAGCAGCGTCGCGAACTCCCGGTCGTCGAGGGCACCCGCGACGCAGCCGGTCCAGAGCGCCAGCGAGGCGCGGACAGCGGGCGGCAGTTCACCGCGCGTCACGATGTCGGTGATGGCGAAGCGCCCGCCCGGCTTCAGCACGCGGAAGGCCTCGTGCAGCACTGCCCGCTTGTCACCGGCGAGGTTGATCACGCAGTTCGAGATGATGACATCGACGCTGGCATCCGGAAGCGGAATCGCGTCGATCGTCCCCTTCAGGAACTCGACATTCGTGAGCCCGGAGGCGGCCTGGTTCTGCCGCGCGATCGCGAGCATCTCGTCCGTCATGTCGAGACCATACGCCTTCCCGGTCGGGCCGACGCGACGCGCCGAGAGGAGGACGTCGATCCCGCCGCCCGAGCCAAGGTCGAGCACGGTCTCCCCCTCGTGCAGCTCGGCGAGTGCCGTCGGATTGCCGCACCCGAACGAGACCGCCAGCGCGAGGTCGGGCAGCGTCCCGATCTGCTCGGCCGTGTAGAGGTCGGTGCTGATCGGATCGGCGCCGCACGAGCTGCCCGATCCGCAGCAGCTGGCCTTTGCACCCGACGCCGCCTGCCTGGCCGCTTCGCCATACCGCTCCTGCACCACCGTCAGCAGTTCCCGCGACATATCCCCTCCTGGGGCTGAAGTCATCAAATTCCGTTGATATGTTTTCTGCCACAACAGGTGCCCATCACCCGCAGCATCCCTCCGCGACAATCGGGAGCCCCGGCTTGGGGCGGAGGGCGACCACCGCATCGTGGAGCGCATCGAGCGCGTCCGCGTTGATGCGGTAGAAGCTCCAGCGACCGTCCTTCCGGTCGGCCACCAGCCCCGCCTCCTTCAGCACCTTGAGGTGGAAGGAGAGACGGCTCTGGGACGCGTCGAGATCGCCGGTGAGGTCGCAGACGCACCGCTCGCCGTGCTGGAGCTGGCGGAGGATCCCGAGCCGTGTCGGATCCGAGAGCGCGTGGGCCAGCGTGGCCAGGCGCTCAGGGGCGACGGAGATCGGATCGGCGGCGGCGGAGGTCATGGAGGGAATGTATCAAGAAATTTTGGTGCGTCAATCCTTGCCAACCGGGGTACGACTTGTGAATTTTTTCACAAGCTTGTGAAACATTTCACAAAGAGGCGCCGTGTCCGACCTGCTGGCCGCACGCTCCCAGATGGCGATGTCCCTCGCCTTCCACATCATCTTCGCCGTCATCGGCATCGGAATGCCGGTCCTGATGGTGCTGGCCGAGCGCCGCTGGCAGCGGACGCGCGAGCCGGTCTATCTGGAGCTCGCCAAGCGGTGGGCCAAGGGGACCGCGATCCTCTTCGCGGTCGGCGCCGTGAGCGGCACGGTCCTCTCCTTCGAGCTTGGCCTCCTCTGGCCCGGCTTCATGGAGTTCGCCGGCCCGATCATCGGGATGCCGTTCTCGCTCGAGGGGTTCGCCTTCTTCATGGAGGCGATCTTCCTCGGCATCTACCTCTATGGCTGGGATCGCATCTCCGAGAAGGCGCACCTCCGGGCCGGCATTCTCGTCGCGCTCAGCGGCGTGCTCTCCGGGATCTTCGTCGTCATCGCGAACGCCTGGATGAACGCGCCGACCGGCTTCACGATGGTGAACGGTGTCCCGACCGACATCAATCCGCTGAAGGCGCTGCAGACGCCGGCTGCGTTCTCGCAGACGCTGCACATGACGCTCGCCGCGTTCACGAGTACCGGGTTCGGTGCGGCGGGCGTGCACGCGCTGATGCTGCTGCGCGACGCGACGAACCGCTTCCACCGCCGAGGGCTGGAGATCGCGCTCACGCTGGCGATCCCGGCCGCGCTGCTGCAGCCGCTGTCAGGGCACCACTCCGCGCAGCACGTGGCCGAGCACCAGCCGGTGAAGCTCGCCGCGATGGAGGCGCTCTTCGAGACGCAGGCCGGGGCGCCGCTGCTGATCGGCGGGTGGCCCGACGAGGCGACCGGCACCGTGCGCTACGGGATCGAGCTGCCGAAGGTGCTCTCGTTCATGGCGTTCAACGATCCGACCGCCGTGGTGCGCGGCCTCAACGAGGTGCCCGAGGCGGACCGGCCGAACGTGCTGCTCACACATCTCTCCTTCCAGCTGATGGTGGCGCTGGGATCGTTCATGGCCCTCGTCGCGCTGGTGGCGCTCTGGCGGATGTGGCGTCGCGATGACCTCACCCATCACCGCTGGTTCCTCCGTGCCACCGTCGCCGCCGCCCCGATGGGATTCATCGCCACCGAGGCAGGATGGATGGTCACCGAACTCGGACGCCAGCCCTGGGTCGTGCACGGCGTGCTGCGCACCGCCGACGCGGTGACGCCGATGCCGGGGCTCGTGGTGCCGTTCCTCGCCTTCACCGCGCTCTACATCCTGCTGGCCATCGCGACGGCGTGGCTGCTCTGGCGGCAGATCCTGATGGCCCCGGCCGAGGCCGAATGGCACCGGGTGCACGTGCCGCGCGGGCGACCGGTCGTCGAGGGCGTGCGTGGCTGAGTGGCCGCTGGTCGAGCTCACGGCCGCCGCGATGGTCGTCTCGATGGCGGCGTACGTCCTTTTCGGCGGCGCCGACTTCGGCGGCGGCGTCTGGGATCTCTTCGCCCGCGGCCCGCGGGCGGCGCGCCAGCGCGCGCTGATCGCCGACACGATCGGTCCGATCTGGGAGGCGAATCACGTCTGGCTGATTCTCGTGGTGGTGATCCTCTTCACCGGCTTCCCGATCGCCTATGCGCGGCTCTCGACCGCACTCCACATTCCGCTCACGCTGATGCTGATCGGGATCGTGCTGCGCGGCTCGGCCTTCACCTTCCGCGCCTACGACTCGCGCGCCGACGACGTGCAGCAGCGCTGGAGCCGACTCTTCGCGATCTCCTCACTCGTGACGCCGGTGCTGCTCGGGATCGCCGCCGGGACCGTGGTGGCGGGCGGCGCGGCCCCGCCGGGGCGCCTCTCGTTCCACGCCGCGTACATCGCGCCGTGGACCGCACCGCTGCCGATCCTCGTCGGCCTGATGACGCTGACGATCTTCGCCTTCCTCGCCGCGGTGTACCTCACCGTCGAGGCCCGCGAGGCCGACCTCGCCACCGACTTCCGACGTCGCGCGATCGCGAGCGGCATCGCCCTCACGCTGCTGGCGCTCGCCACGCTCTGGGTGGCGCGCACCGCGGCGCCGCGGCTCTGGGAGGGACTGCTCCTGCGGCCGGAGACGCGGCTGATCCACGTCGCGACCGCCCTGTCGTCGCTGGGTGCCTTCGGCGCGCTGCTCGGCCGTCGCTATCGGACGGCGCGCACCTTCGCCGCGC
Organism: Gemmatimonadales bacterium; assembly: GCA_035712665.1. Lineage (GTDB taxonomy): Bacteria > Gemmatimonadota > Gemmatimonadetes > Gemmatimonadales > GWC2-71-9 > Palsa-1233. Next base: position 13,442 of record DASTAN010000207.1, on the reverse strand, counting down.
TGATGGCGGCGCTGATCATCGTCGGGTGGGCCCTGGTGCAGTATCCGTATCTCGTGCCACCGGACCTCACGGTGCACGAGGCCGCCGCCCCGCCGATCACGCTCGCGCTGCTGGTCGGCGCACTCGGCGTGGGCGGGGTGATCCTCTTCCCGGCGCTGTGGTATCTCTACCGGGTGTTCGGACCGCGTGAAGGGTGAAGGGTGAAGGGTGAAGGGTGAAGGGCGGAAGGCGGAACGCGTTTCCCCCTCACCCCTCACCCCTCACCCTGTTCACCGTTCACCGTTCACCGCTTGTCCGCCAGCATCCTCCGGATCGGTCCGATCATCATCGCCAGCACGGCCGCCGAGAGGAAGAGCGCGATCGCCGTCCACGTGAAGAGCTGCGGCGTCTGCTCCAGCGCCTCCGGATCGACCTGGCCGCCGACGAGGCCGGCGATGAGGTTGCCGAGCGAGGCGGCGATGAACCAGATCCCCATCATCTGGCCGACGTACTTCCGCGGCGAGAGCTTGGTCATCGACGAGAGGCCGACCGGGCTCAGGCAGAGCTCACCCGCGGTCTGCAGGAAGTACGAGCCGACGAGCCACCACGGCGCCACCTTGAGCGCGCCGCCGCTCGCGACGATCGCGTTGGCGGGGATCACCATCAGCGCGAAGCCGAGGCCCGCGAGCACGAGGCCGGCCGCGAACTTCGCCGGCGCGGAGAGCTCGCGCCCGCCCTTCGCCATCCCTTCCCACAGCGCGGCGAAGAACGGCGCCAGCAGGATGATCCAGAAGGAGTTGATCGACTGGAACCACGTCGCCGGCATCTCGAACGAGCCGACGGTGCGATCGGTGAAGTCACGCGCGAAGAGGTTGAGCGAGGTCGGTGCCTGCTCGAACGCACCCCAGAAGATCGCCGCGAAGAGGAAGAGCACCAGGATGACGAGGATCTGCTTCCGTTCCTGCGCGGTGTTCTCGCGATCGGCGAAGACCACGCCGAAGAAGATCGCGGCGAGGAGCACCTGCGCGGCGATCATCTGCCGCACGACCACCACCGGGTCGAGCGTGAAGAGGCCCATCGCCGCCGCGCCGAACGCCGCGATGACGAGTGCCAGCGCGCCGAAGGTGATCGCCTTCACCCGCCCCTCGCGCGCTGCCTGCACGGCCGGATCCGGGTCGCGCACGATCTCGGTGCCCAGGTCGCCGAGCGTCTTCGGCGCGAAGAGCGTGAACGTCACCAGGCCGAAGAACATCCCGACGCCGGCGGCGCCGAAGCCCCAGTGCCACCCGATCTGCTCGCCGAGGAAGCCGGTGATGAGCTGGCCGAGGAAGGCGCCGGTGTTGATCCCCATGTAGAAGATCGAGAAGCCGGCGTCACGCCGCGCCCCGCCTTCCGGATAGAGGTCGCCGACGATCGCCGAGATGTTCGGCTTGAGGAGCCCGGTGCCCATCACGATCAGCGTGAGCCCCGCGAAGAAGGTCGCCTTCCCCGCCGCACCCTGGCCGGCCATCCCGCTGAGCCCGATCGAGAGGTGCCCCAGCGTGATCAGCAGCGCGCCCCACCAGATCGCGCGCCGGAGCCCGAGCCAGCGATCGGCGATCCAGCCGCCGGGGAGCGAGGCGAGATAGACGCTGCCGGCGTAGATGCCGACGATCGCCGACGCCGCCTCGCGCGAGAAGCCGAAGCCGCCATCGAGGATCGCGGCCGACATGAAGAGCACCAGCAGCGGCCGGAGGCCGTAGTAGCTGAAGCGCTCCCACATCTCGGTCGTGAAGAGCGTGCCGAGGCCGGCCGGGTGGCCGAAGAATCCCTTGGTGGGCGCAGTGGTCACTTGAGTCCCCGCTTGGTGAGGATGTCCTGCAGGACGACGCGATCGATCTTCCCGTCCATCCGGACGCGGACGTCGTAGTTCTCCCAGTACATGAAGTCACGCAGCGCCGCAAGGAACGCCGGCGTCGCGGTGGTCGGTGCATCGCGCAGCCACTTCTCCGCGCCACCGACGGGCTCGGCCCGGAGGATCGGCACCAGTCGCGCGACCAGCGCCGGCGTCAGCTCGACGAGATCGCCCGGCTCGCTCGGGAAGAAGTGCAGCTTGTGGAGCGCGAGGAGGCGCGCCGTCTCCGCGATCGGGTCGACGGCATCGTAGACGCGGATGTCCACCAGCCGATCGTTGTTGCCGAGGTAGCCGCCGTTGGCGCGCACCACCAGGATCGCCGCCGACTGCACGCCGCGCTTGTCGCCGCCCGCCGCCTGGCCGGCCTGCAGCGCCGCGAGGAGCCGATCGGCCAGCGAGCCGGTCGACCCCTCGAACGAGGCCGCCATCGCGCGCACCGTCGCGTCGCTCACCATGATGTTGGCCTGCACCGCATAGTCGCGCCCGACGAGCACCGCCCCCTTGCCGCCCTCGCGCCCGCCAGCCACGCCCGGCGTGCCCACGCGGCCGCCGGCCCAGTCGAAGGTGCGCTCGCCGGTGAAGGACGCCGCGTTGCCGTGCGCGTCCACCATCCCGACCTGGCGATCGCCGAGCATCGTGTCGCGACGCATCACGATGCGGAGCGCCTCCTCGGCCGTCGCGCCCTGCGCCATCAGTGCGAGGCCCTCCTCGCCGTACTGCGTGCCGGCGAGCGACTGCGTCGCCACCGCGCCGATCCCCGCCTTCGCCCACGGCACGATCCCGCCGACGTTGGGGAACTTCGACTGCACGGCCACGCCGAGATCCCCGGTGACCGGGTCGCGCGCGACGATCGAGTAGGTGTGGGCGAGCTTCTGGAAGTGGGCCGGGGGGGCGAGTCGGGTGTGCTGTGCCCCGAGGGTGGGCACGGCCAGCAGCATCACCGCGACGAGGCGTTGCATCATCCGCGTTCTCCGAGCTTCTGCTTGAGGTAGGCCAGCTGCGCCTCGACCGCCGCTTCCCTCGCGCGCTGCTCGAGCAGGGCGTCGGGGAACGGCGCGTCGCCGGTCGCCGGATCGATTTCCGCGGCCGAGGGCGTCGGCGGGTCCAGCGGCAGTCCCTGCGCCGCGCGCTGGTAGCGTGCCTTCGTCGCCTCGTACTCGCGCTCGGCGAGGGTGACCTCGTCGCGCTGCACCAGGACCTTGCGCTCGAGGAGGTCAACGCGCTCCGCCGCACGCGCCGTGAACTCGGCCGCGACGGTCACGGTCTCGTCGTCGCCGATCCCGGCCGCGAGCTCGCCGCGCCGCACGTAGTCGGCGTGTTCCTGCCGTGCCCGCACGAGCTCGCCCTCGGTGCGCGTCAGCGCCTCGCGCAGCTGCCCGAGCCCCAGCTTGAACTCCACCAGCGCCTCACGCAGGCCGGCCGCCTGCTCGCGCGACGACCCGAGCGGGCGATACGCGAAGAGTCGATCGAGGTGCGCCTTGATGTCGTCGAAGCTCATCGGGGCCGCCGCGGGCGAGGAAACCGGCTGGGGGGAAAGGCGAATGGTAGGCCCCGGAGGGCGCAGGGGTCAAGGAACCGCGCACGACAGTAGATTTCGCCCCCGGGGATGTCCTCCTTCCCGTTCGAGGTGAAGCGATGCGCACCACACTGACGATGCTCGCCGCCGCGGCGCTGGTCACGGCGTGCGGCAGCGACGAGCCACGGGCCCCCGGCTGCGGGATGTCCGCGCTCACCGTGCCGCTGGGCATCATGGAAAGCTTCGGGCGCGGCGATGGCCTCGGGCGCCTGCCCACCACGGTGCCGCCGCGCGCAACCGGACGCTTCGTCGGCGGGCCCACCGTCTCGGTGCTGCTGAGCCGCCCCGACAGCGCGACCCTGATCGCGGCTGCAGATGGTCCCGTGCCCGAGGGCGCCCGTCCAGGCTATGGCGTGCTGGTGACCGATCGCGGGCTCGAGACGCTCGGCGTGCTGATCTACGACGGCGTACCGATCCCCGGCGCGATCCGACTCGGCAGCATCACGGTCGGTGGCGTCGAGCTGCCGCTGCTCGGGGCCCGCGTCGAGTCGGTCACGGTGTCGAACCCGCGCTGTCCGCTCTTTCCCGCCCCGGACGCGGACGCCACCTGACCGCGCCGCTCCGGATCGTCCACGTCGCGAGCGGTCGCGAGTGGCGTGGCGGCCAGCGACAGGTGCTCTATCTCGCGCGCGGCCTGCGCGAGGCCGGCGTCGACACGGTCGTCGTCACCGGCGGCGGCACCCCGCTCGCCGAGCGCCTGCAGGACGAGGGCCTCGCGCTGCATGCCGCGTCGTGGGCGATGGGACTCGACCCGCGCGTCGTCGGTGCGCTGCTCCCGCTGCTGACCCCGGGCGCCATCGTGCACGCCCACGACAACCACGCCCACACGCTCGCGGATGCCGCCGTGCGCCTGCGCGCGGCCCCGCTCGTCGCGACGCGCCGGGTCGACTTCGCGATCCGGCACCCGGCCCGGTGGCTCCGCACCGATCGGGTGATCGCGCTCTCCGAACCGGTGCGCGCGCGGTGCGCGGCGGCGGGCATCCCGGCCGACCGCATCGCGGTGATTCCACCGGCGGTGGCGCTCGAGGCGGGCCGCACGCCGCGCCCGGAACTCGTCCCGCCGGTCATCGGCTGCGTCGCGGCGCTCACCCCGGAGAAGGGCGTCGATGTCCTCATCGAGGCGGCCGCGCGGGTCCACGCGGTCGCCCCGACGGTGCGCTGGCGCGTCTTCGGTGATGGGCCGCAGCGCCCGGCGCTGGCCAAGCGGATCGCCGCCCTCGGCCTCGACGACGTGGTGGAGCTGGCCGGCCACGTCCCCGATCCCGAGCGCGAGATCCCGGGGATGGCCCTGCTCGTCCAGCCCTCCCGCAGCGAGGGATTCGGGTCGTCCGTCCTCGATGCCCTCGCGGTCGGCGTGCCGGTCGTCGCATCGATGACCGGGGGACTCCCCGAGGCACTTGCGGCCGGCGGCGGCCTGCTCGTCCCCCCAGGCGATGCCCCGGCGCTCGCGGGCGCGGTCAGCGCACTCCTCGACGATCCGGCGCGCCGCCGCGGCCTCGGCGCCGAGGGACGGGAGGCCGCGCGGCACTTCGCGATCCCCGCAATGGTGGCGCGGACGCTCGATGTGTATCGTTCGCTCGCCATGAGCCACGACGCCCGATGATCTACTTCTGCCTTCCCAGCCACAACGAGGCCGCCACCGTCGGCCTGGTGCTCTGGAAGATCCGCCGCGTGCTCGAGCAGTCGACGCGCGAGTACCAGTTCCTCGTCGGCGACGACGCCTCGACCGATGACACCGTCGGCGCCCTCGAGCCGTATCTCGAGGCGCTGCCGCTCACGGTGCTGCGCAGCGACGCGCCGCTGGGCTACGCGGCGACGGTCGAGCGGCTGCTGAAGGAAGCGCTGGCGCGCTCCGACCGGCACAAGCGGGACGTGGCGATCGTCTTCCCGGCCGACTTCACCGCGGATCCGGCCGACCTGCCGGAGATCCTCAAGCGGCTCGACTCGGGCGCGGACATCGTCGTTGCCGAAAGCGACCTGAGCCACGAGCCCGACAAGTGGCGGCGCCGTCTCCGGCACTGGGCGCCGTGGCTCCTCGGTCGGCGCGCCCGTGTGCCTGGGGTGCGCGATGTCGTCTCCGGCGTGGCAGCGTTCCGCCTGGTGGCGCTGCGCCACGCGTTCCGGGAGCGCCCGGATCGCTGGCTGACCACCGAGGGGTGGGCGGCCAATGCGGAACTGCTGTCGTGGGCCGCGGCGGCAGCACGACGCGTCGAGACGGTGCCGCTCGTGGAGCGCCCCGATCGGCGGCAGCGCCCGACCCGCGTGGATCCGTGGCCGATGGCCAAGGCACTCTGGCGCGCGCGTCGCGAGCTGGCACCCCCGCCGGCGCCGCGACCGCGCCCGGCCGGCACCAACAAGGACGCTGACTGATGCTGATGCTTGCCCCCGCCCTCCTCCTGCAGACCGCGCTCGCCGCGAATGTCGTGGCACCGCGCACGGTGCCGTTCGGCATCGGCGAGCGGCTCGAGTACCAGGGGCGGTGGAATTTCCTCAAGGTGGGCACCGCGGTGCTCGAGGTCGAGACCGTCACCCCCGAGCGCGGCGTGCCGAGCTGGCATTTCACGTTCACCTCGTCGGTCTCGGTGCCGCTCTACAAGAACACCACCGTCATCACCTCCTGGACCGGCGTCGAGGACTTCATCTCGCGCCGCTTCACCAAGGCGATCGACGAGAACGGCAAGTCGCGCCGCGAGACGTTCCGCATCTACCCGGACTCGGGCTTCTTCCGCCGCAACGACAACACCGAGACGAAGCCGACGCCGAAGACGCCGCTCGACGACGTCGCGTTCTTCTACTGGATCCGGACCGTGCCGCTGGAGCTGGGGAAGACCTACCGCTACGAGAACTACTTCCGCGCCGAGAAGAACCCGGTGATCGTGAAGGTCGAGAAGCGCGGCGAGAAGGAAATGCCCGACGGCACCAAGGTGAAAGCCGTCCTCCTGCGTCCGATCGTGGACGAGGAGAACGGCATGTTCTCGAAGAAGAGCGACGCGAAGCTGTGGCTCACCGACGACGCGCGCCGGCTGCCGCTCGAGATCGAATCCACCTACAACTTCGGCACCGTCAAGCTGGTGCTGACCAAGGTCACGGCGGGGAGCTGATCAGCTCCCCGTGCCGCGGATCGCCTCGCGGATCTTCTGCGCGGTGTCCGGCGCGAAGATCTTCAGGATGGTGTAGATCACCCAGCCGATGAAGCCCCACCAGAGGATCGTGAAGAGCAGCCCGATCAGGGCGCCGAAGATCCCCGTCAGCAGCTTGAACGCCATCACCGCCAGAAACGCGAAGACGGCGAACCCCGTGATGTTCCGGACCATGTTAGACTCCCGCGCAGGCAATCGCGCTGCCCAGTGCAGCGCCGACCCTGAAGTGTACGCGCGCCCCCTCTCACGGGTTTCAGAACGAATCGTTCCATGACTGCGACGTCCGACGTGATCGTGATCGGGGCGGGGGTGGTGGGGGCCGCGTGCGCGCGGGCCCTCGCCCTCGCGGGCGCCCGAGTGACCGTGCTCCGCCGGGCGGGCGAGGGCGAGGCCTGGCGCGCCGCCGCCGGAATGCTCGCGGCCCAGGTCGAGGCTGGCCCCGAGGACCCGCTCTTCAACCTCGCCATCGCCGGGCGCGCCTTCTACGTGCGCGAGGCGGAACGGCTGCGCGACACCACCGGGATCGACATCGGGCTCGCCCAGACCGGGATCCTGCACGTCGCCTTCTCCGATGCCCAGGTCACCGCGTTCAAGACCAAGGTCGCGTGGCAGCGGCAGCAGGCGCAGCGCGCCGACTGGCTGGAACCCGACGAGATCCGTGAGTCGTGGTCGTTCCTCGCACCAGGGCTCGGTGGGCTGTGGGCGGCCGAGGATGGCTCGCTCGACCCGGTCGCACTGGTGGAGGCCCTCCTCGCCGATGCCACCCGCCTCGGTGCGCGCCTCGTGGACGACGCCGCCGTCGCCATCGACCGCACCGGCGAGGCGCTGCACGGGGTGATCGGCACGACCGGTCGCTACGCGGCCGCACACGTGATCATCGCCGGCGGGGCGTGGGGCGGCCGCCTCGACAATCTCCCGCGCCCGCTCTCCGTCGAACCGGTGCGCGGGCAGATGGTCGCGATCGACTGGCCGCATGGTGCCCCGGCCGTGGTCGCCTATGGCGATCGATGCTACGTGCTGCGTCGCGGCAGCGAGATGCTGGTCGGCTCGACGATGGAGCACGCCGGCTTCGACGCCACCACGACCGAGGCCGGGATCGCGGAGCTGATCGCCCGCGCGAGCGTCCTCCATCCTGCGCTGGCCAGCACCACGATCCGCCGCCGCTGGGCCGGACTCCGGCCCGGTACCCCGGACGGCGTACCGATCATCGGGCCGGAACCGCGGCTCCCCGGCCTCTGGTACGCTGCGGGCCACGGCCGGAACGGCGTGCTCCTCGCGGGGATCACCGGCGAGATGCTGGCGCAGGCGATCGGCGGCGAGGCGCTCCCGGATGAATTGCACCCGGCCCGGCCGACGCGCTTCTGGAGCTGGTAACCGCCGACCGATCCGTCCCCTCCGTCGCGGCGTACTCCCGATGTGACGCCGCATCGTGATCGCTCCGCTGGCCCACGGGCCGATTCACTCCTACCTTCCGTGGGTGCCGCAACCCCTGCCCGCCGCGTGATGTCCCACGGCCCGTCCGACACCGACCTGCTCCGCGCGATCGCCCACGGCGATCGGGCAGCGTTCGCGTCGCTGTACGACCGCTACGCCCCCGGGATGTACGGCGTGGCGCTGCGCGTGACGCGCGATGCGGCCGACGCCGAGGACGTGATCGCCGAAGCCTTCGCGCAGGCGTGGCGCGAGGCCGCCCGGTACTCGACCGAGCGCGGATCGGTCGCCGCGTGGCTGGTGACGATGGTCCGGTCCCGTGCCTTGGATGCGGTGCGGCGGCGGGGGCGCCGTGATCGTCTCGAGGATCGGGCGACGGCCGAGACCGCCGTCGATCCGGTGGCGATGGGATCGGCCCCGATCCGACCGGACCTCGCCACCGAGGCCGATGATCGCGCCCGCCGGATGCGCGAGGCGCTCGCCACCTTGCCCGAGGCGCAACGCGAGGTGCTGGCGCTCGCGTACTACGATGGGCTCTCGCAGGCCGAGATCGCCGATCGCCTGACGGTGCCCCTCGGCACCGTGAAGACCCGCACCCGCCTCGCGCTCGCCAAGCTGCGCGAGGCCCTTGGTGCCCTGGCCCCGGAGGAGTCGCGATGAGCGCGCCCCTGCCCGACGAGCTGATGGACCGCGTCACGGCGTGGGCGCTGGGCGAGCTTGCGCCGAGCGAGGCCGCGGCACTCGAGGCCGAGGCGCGCGAGCACCCGGCCCTCGCGGAGGTGATGCGCGAGACCCGCGAGGCGCTGGCGGGCTTCGCCCTGAGCGAGCCGATCGCCCCGCCCCCGGCGCTGCGCGACCGGGTGATGGCGGCGATCCCTGACGCCACGGCCACGACCCCGCGTCGCGAGGACGCGACCGTGGTCCCGATCGCGCGCCGTCGGACCGCGTGGCTGCCGGTCACCCTGGGCCTCGGCCTGGCCGCATCGCTCGTGCTGCTGGTGCAGAGCAACACCGAGCGCGCGCACGAGCGAGCCGCCGCGGCGGATGCCCTGGCCCAGCTGCAGGCCCGGCTCGACGCCCGCGAGGCGCTGCTCGCCCGGCTGACCGACCCGTCGACCGAGGTCATCACCCTCGCCGCGACGGATGACGCGCCCCGGATCCGCATCGTCGTGGACCGGCAGCGGAAGGTCGCCGTCCTCTCGGCGGCGCAGCTCGCCGAACCGGAGGCCGGCAAGACCTACCAGCTCTGGCGGATCGTCGACGGGGCCCCGGTGCCGTCGGTCACCTTCCGGCCCGATGCCCAGGGCACGGTCGCGGCGCTCGAGGTTCCGGTGCCCGCTGACGGCGAGCTGACGGCGCTGGCGGTGACCCTCGAGCCCGATGGCGGCTCGACCACGCCGACGCTGCCGATCCTCTTCGTGGGGGCGGTCGGGACGACGCGGTAGGCCAAGCTGACACCTCTCGGTGTCCGGGCTATCTTTCCGGGCTAGGGTTTCGAGCTCGAAAGGGAGCCGCACGTGGCCGTACCGCTTGTCCAGCTGACCCGCCAGCCCTCCGGCGCCGCCTCGGCCGCCGAGGCCGTCGTGGTGCCGATTGCCCCGGCCCGCAAGCCGTCGTGGCTCAAGGTCAAGGCGCCGGGCGGGACCGAGTACCTCCGAATCCAGAAGATGATGCGGGAGTTGGGCTTGCACACGGTGTGCGAGGAAGCCCGCTGCCCCAACATCGGCGAGTGCTGGGATCACAAGGCCGCGACCTTCATGATCCTGGGCGATGTCTGCACCCGGAACTGCGCCTACTGCGCCGTCTCCCACGGGACCCCCAAGGCGTTCGACCCGGCCGAGCCGGCGAAGCTCGCCGAGGCGGTCGCCCGAATGGGGCTGCAGCACGTCGTCATCACGTCGGTCGACCGCGACGACCTGCCGAACGGCGGGGCCGAGGCGTTCGCCGGCTGCATCACCGAGATCAAGGCCCGTCTCCCCGAGACGTCGGTCGAAGTGCTGATCCCGGACTTCAAGGGGTCGGAGCGCGCCCTCCGGATCGTGATGGAGGCGAAGCCCGACATCCTGAACCACAATCTCGAGACGACCGAGCGGCTCTATCGCCTGGCCCGTCCTGGGGGCCGGTACGATCGCGCCCTCCGCCTGCTCGCCAATGCGCGCGCGATGGATGCGCACGCCCTCACCAAGTCGGGGATCATCCTCGGCATGGGCGAGGAGTGGGACGAGATCATCACCTGCCTGCGCGACCTGCGCCGCAGCGACGTCAACATCGTGACCCTGGGGCAGTACCTCCGCCCGTCCGACGGGCATCTCCCGGTGGTCCGCTACTACACCCCCGACGAGTTCGCGGAGCTGCGCGCGATCGGCCTGCGCATGGGCTTCTCCCACGTGGAGGCCTCGCCGCTCACCCGCTCGTCCTATCACGCCTGGGACCAGGCGCGCTCCGCGCGCGCCGAGGTCGCGACGGAGACTGCATAAATGGCCGTGAGCACCGACAAGCCCCCGCGAAGCAAGCGCGGGAGCGGGGCACCCGCCTACACGAGCGAGTGGAACGACTGGCTCCGGATGATGCTGCTGATGCGCCGCTTCGAGGAGAAGGCCGGCGAGGCGTATTCGCTGGGCCAGATCGGCGGCTTCTGCCACCTGTACATCGGCCAGGAGGCGGTGGCGGTCGGCACCATCTCGGCGCTGCGAGACGACGACTACATCGTGAGCGCCTACCGCGAGCACGGGCAGGCGCTGGCCCGCGGGATGACTCCCCGGTCGATCATGGCGGAGCTGTTCGGCAAGGCGACCGGCTGCTCGCGCGGCAAGGGCGGGTCGATGCACCTCTTCGACGCGTCCAAGAACTTCCTCGGCGGCCACGGCATCGTCGGCGGGCAGATCCCGCTCGGCGCCGGCTTCGCGTGGGCCGCGAAGTACCGCGGCACCGACCAGGTGTCGATCTGCTACTTCGGCGACGCGGCGGCGAACATCGGCGCGTTCCACGAGGCGCTCAACATGGCGGGGCTCTGGAAGCTGCCGGCCATCTTCGTGATCGAGAACAACGGCTACGGGATGGGCACCGCCGTGAAGCGCGCCGCCGCCATCACCGACCTCGCCGAGCGCGGCGCGGGCTACGGGATGCCGGGCGTCGTCGTCGACGGCCAGGACGTCGACGCGGTGCGTGCCGCGACCGACGAGGCGGTCCGCCGGGCCCGCGCGGGCGAGGGGCCGACCCTGATGGACATCCGCTGCTACCGCTACGTCGGCCACTCGATGTCCGATGCGCCGCACGGCACGTATCGCACGAAGGACGAGGTCGACGCCTTCCGCCAGCGCGACCCGATCGAGGTGCTCGCCGCGCGGATGCGCGAGGCGGGGATGCTCGACGACGATCGCTGGGCGGCGCTGGAGGCCGAGATCGCGGCCGAGGTCGCCGACGCGGTGCAGTTCGCGGAGGAGTCGCCGGACCCCGATCCGTCGGAGCTCTACACCGATGTCCTCGCGCCGGTGGAGGGCCGCTGAGATGGCGACGCTCACCTACCGTGACGCCCTGAATCAGGCGCTCCGCGAGGAGATGCAGCGCGACGCGAACGTCTTCCTGATGGGCGAGGAAGTCGCCGAGTACAACGGCGCGTACAAGGTCTCGCGCGGCCTGCTCGACGAGTTCGGCCCGATGCGCGTGGTCGACACGCCGATCGCGGAGCTCGGCTTCGCCGGCATCGGCGTCGGCGCCGCGATGGTCGGCCTCCGGCCGATCATCGAGATGATGACGATGAACTTCTCGCTCGTCGCGATCGACCAGATCGTCAACGCGGCGGCGAAGATGCGCTACATGAGCGGCGGCCAGCTCGCGGTGCCGATCGTCTTCCGCGGCCCCGGCGGCGCGGCCCTGCAGCTCGGCGCCCAGCACTCGCAGGCGTTCGAGTCGTGGTACGCCCACATCCCGGGACTCAAGGTCGTGATGCCGGCGACGCCGGCCGACGCCAAGGGGCTCCTCAAGAGCGCGATTCGCGATGACGACCCGGTGGTCTTCATCGAGGGCGAGATGCTGTACAACATGAAGGGCGAGGTGCCGGACGAGGAGTACGTGATCCCGATCGGCGTCGCCGACGTGAAGCGCGTCGGGTCGCAGGTCACGATCATCTGCCACTCGAAGACGGTCGCCCCGGCGCTCAACGCGGCGAAGACGCTCGAGGCCGAGGGGATCGACGCCGAGGTCATCGACCTCCGCACCATCCGCCCGCTCGACGAGCAGGCGATCCTGGCGTCGGTGGCGAAGACCAACCGCTGCGTCATCGCCGAGGAGGGGTGGCCCTTCGCCGGCGTCGGCGCGCAGGTCGCCGACCTGATCCAGCGCGAGGCGTTCGACCACCTCGACAGCCCGGTGCTGCGCGTGCACCAGGCCGACGTGCCGATGCCCTACAACAAGCACCTCGAGAAGGCGGCCAAGGTGGATGCGACGAAGATCGCGGCCGCCGTCCGCCGCGTCTGCTACCGGGACTGAGACGACATGGCTACCAAGGTGGTGATGGAGGCGCTTTCCCCGACGATGGAAGAGGGGCGCCTGGTCGAGTGGAAGAAGAACGAGGGCGACGCCGTCGCGGTCGGCGAGGTCCTCGCCGAGGTCGAGACCGACAAGGCGGTGATGGAGCTCGTCGCGCGCGTCGGCGGCACCCTCCTCAAGCGGATGGTCCCCGAGGGGACGACCGTGCCCGTCGCGCAGCTCGTGGCGTGGATCGGTGCCGCCGGCGAGGCGATCCCGGGCGGTGACGCCCCGGCCAGCACGCCGACCGCGGCCCCGGCCGCGGCACCGGCGACCCCGGCCGCTGAGGCGCCGGCACCAGCCGCGGCGATGGCAGCCCCGACCGCACCGGCCGCGCCGATCGCGGAAGGCCGCGTGAAGGCGTCGCCGGTCGCCAAGAAGATCGCGGCCGAGCGCGGCATCGACCTCGCCGCAGTGGCCGGCAGCGGCCCTGAGGGCCGCGTGATCAAGCGCGACGTCGAGGGCGCAGTCGCGACCCCGGCCGCGGCGGCGATGCCGGGCGGCGTCGGGGCATCGGTGTACGCGGACATCCCGCTCAGCCAGATGCGGAAGACGATCGCCAAGCGGCTCGTCCAGTCGCTCGGGCCGATCCCGACCTTCTACCTCACCGTCGAGGCCGACATGGAGCGCGCGCACGAGCTGCGCGAGTCGCTCCTCGCCCGCGACGAGAAGGCGAAGTTCTCGTTCAACGACCTGGTCATCAAGGCCTCGGCGCACGCGCTCGCGCAGCACCCGTGGGTCAACAGCTGGTGGATGGACGATCGGATCCGCCAGTGGCAGGACGTCCACATCGGCGTCGCGGTCGCGGTCGACGAGGGGCTGATCACGCCGGTCGTGCGCCACGCCGACCGCAAGGGGCTCCGCACCATCGGCGGCGAGGTCCGCGAGCTCGCCG
>DASTAN010000206.1:0-17969 GCA_035712665.1 Gemmatimonadales bacterium | reverse complement strand
GGTCGAGGCGGCCTTCCGCGCCGAGGGACGACTCTTCTACGTCGGTGCGGGAACCTCCGGGCGGCTCGGCGTGCTCGATGCCTCCGAGTGTCCGCCCACCTTCGGCACCCCGCCCGAGCTGGTGCAGGGCATCATCGCCGGTGGCGACGTCGCGCTTCGGCGGCCGGTCGAGGGCGCGGAGGACGATCCGGCCGCCGGTGCGGCCGCGATGCATGAGCGCACGGTCGGCCCGCGCGACGTGGTGGTGGGCATCGCCGCGAGCGGTGGCACGCCGTTCGTGGTCGGTGCCCTCGAGGCCGCACGCGAGCGCGGCGCCCGCACCGTGCTGCTCGTCTGCGCCGAGCCGCCGGCCGCCGCGCGGGCGACCAGCGATGTCGTGATCCACGTCGACACCGGGCCGGAACTCGTCACCGGGTCGACGCGGCTGAAGGCCGGCACGGCAACCAAGCTGGTGCTGAACATGCTGACCACCGGCGCGATGGTGCGCGTGGGCAAGACCTACGGCAACCTGATGGTGGACCTGCAGGCCTCGAACGCGAAGCTGCGCGATCGCGGCGAGCGCATCGTGATGGAGGTGCTTGGCGTGGAGCGCGAGGCCGCGCGGGCGGCGCTCGAGGCCGCCGGTGGGGCGGTCCGCACCGCGATCGTGATGCTGCACGATGGGCTGGATCGTCACGCGGCGGAGGCGCGGCTCGCGGCGGTCGATCGTCGCCTGCGCGCCATCGTCGGGCCGCCGCCGGAGGTGGCGTGAGCGAGGCCCCGTCGCTCGTCGTGGGGCTGATGTCGGGCACCTCGCTCGACGGGATGGATGCCGCCCTGGTGCGCATCGATGGGCCGACGTCACTCGAGCTCGTCGCCTTCGCGCATCGCGGCTACGACGGCGCCGAGCGCGCAATGCTCGAGCGGGGGCTCACGGGCGGCACCGCGGCCGAGTATGCCGCGCTGCACGCGGCGATCGGCGACTGGGCGGCGGAGGCCGTCGACGCCGTGCTCGCGACGGCGCACGTCCGCGCCGATGCCCTCGCGTGCATCAGCTTCCCTGGCCAGACGATCTGGCACGCACCGCCGAGCGTGACCTGGCAGCTCGGTGATGCGTCGCGCCTCGCCGAGCGCTTCGGCGTCCGGGTGGTGCACGACCTGCGCGCACGCGATGTCGCCGCCGGCGGGCAGGGCGCGCCGCTGGTGCCGCTGGTGGATGCGCTCTGCTTCGGCGCGGCGCGTGGGCCGCGCGTGCTGCTCAACATCGGCGGGATGGCGAACGCGACGTGGGTGCCGGTGCGCGGCGAGCTCGAGGGCGTCGTCGCGGGCGACAGCGGGCCGGGCGTCGCGATCATCGATGCCGTGGCACGTCTCGTCGACCCGACGCTCCCCTACGACGTCGATGGCGCGCTCGCGGCACGCGGTCGGGTGGACGACGCCGTGCTGGCCGACCTGCTTGCAGATCCATTCTTCGCGATGCCGTTGCCGCGCAGCACGGGACGCGAGCGCTTCGGGGCCGACTACGCCGCGATGCTCCACGCGCGCGTGCCCGGTGTCGATGGGGTGCGAACCGCCGTGGCCCTCACGGCGGCCTCGATCGCGCGCTTCGTGCGCGAGCAGCTCCCCGCGGCGCCGGAACTGGTCGCGGCCGGCGGTGGCACGCGTCACCCGGTGCTGATGCAGGACCTCGCGGCGCGACTCGACGGCACGATGACCGTGCGCCGGTTCGAGGCGTGCTTCTTCCCGGCCGAGGCGAAGGAGGCGGCGGCGTTTGCGTTGCTGGGGTGGCTCACGATCCACGGGCAACCGGGGAACCACCCCCAGGTCACCGGGGCGGCGGGGTGGCGCGTGCTCGGGAGCGTGGTGCCCGGCTGATCAGCCGGCGCGGAGCCACATCGCCACGGCGACGAGGCCGAGGGCGACCGCGAGGACGAGGAGCGCGACCCCGGTCGGCGAGCCGCGGCGTGCGGGCGGGGGCGGCGGCTCGGGGCGGGGGATCGCGGGAATCGCCGCGGTCAGTGCGAGGGCCGGCACTTCATCGGTGGTGAGGAACTCGTGGTACCCGGGTTCGTCATCGGCGACCTCGGGCAGCCCGTCGCCGTCGAAGCGGACCGCCACCACCGTGATGTTGTCCGGGCCGCCGCGCTCGTTGGCGAGCGCCACGAGGTCGGCGCAGATGCTCTCGACCGACGCCGTCGGCGTCGCGACCTGGGCGATGTCGGCCTTGCGTACCACGCTTGAGAGCCCGTCCGAGCAGATGATGAGGAGGTCGCCGCGCTGGAGCGCCTGCCAGCTCATGTCGACCTTCACCTTCGGGTCCGGGCCGAGTGCCTGCAGGATGATGTTGCGGCGGGCGCTCTGCTCGGCCTCCTCCTCGGTCAGCTCGCCCACCTCGACCAGGCGCTGGGTCAGCGACTGATCGCGCGTGAGCTGCCGCGTCTCGCCGTTGCGCACGAGGTACCCGCGCGAGTCGCCGATCTGCGCGAGGTAGAGCCGCTCGCCCCAGACGCCGGCCACCGTGGCGGTGGTGCCCATCCCGCGCACGTCGGCGTGTTCGGTCGCGTACGAATGGAGCGCGCCGTTCGCGGTCTCGACCGCCTCGCGGAGGCGGCGCACGAAGCGGCCCTCGGAGACGTCGAGATCCTCGCCCCACACGTCGACCATGTGCCGATGGATGGTGACGGCGGCCATCTCGCTGGCGAGCTCGCCGGCAGCGGCGCCCCCCATGCCGTCGGCCACGAGGTACATCAGGCCGCGCGGGCCGACCTCGTGGTCGATCCGCTCCGACGCCCGCATCGGGTACGGGGTGCCCAGATCCGCGACGAGGAAGGTGTCCTCGTTGTGCTCGCGGGTGAGGCCGCGATCGGTCAGTGCGTAGAGGGTCGCGCGGATCGTGGGATTCGGCATCAACTCGGCCGCGAGGGAAGCCAGACGGGGTCCACCGGGAGTGCCGCAAGATAGGGGTCGTCCGGGGGGACTGTCCATCCCGCACGCCGTGGAACGTCCCCACGACGATACTCCCCGGCGTTTCCCCGTAGATTTGGGCGTGATGCGCATCCCACCCTGCTGGTGCCCGGTGCTCCTCGTCGCGTGCGGCGTGCTGGGCGGGACCGTCCCCGTCCTGCCCGCGCAATCCCCGACGCAGCGCACCGCGCTCGAACGCTTTCGTGACTCGCTGGCCACCGTGCGCGACACCGTCGCGCTGCGCGAGGTCGAGCGGACCCTGATCGCCGCGGCCCGACGCGACCGCGACGACGCGATCCTCCATCTCCGTCTCGGGTTCACGTCGCTCCGCCTCGGCGAGCTCGGCGTGCAGCGGGCGCACGATGACGCGGGCTCCGAATTCCAGTGGGCCGTCGACCTGCAGCCGCGCTGGCCGTACGCGTGGTACGGCCTCGGGCTCGCGGAGCTGGCCTCGAGCGAGACGACCGTGTCGCTGGTGCAGGGGATCCAGTCGATGCTCGGCAAGGATGCCCTCACGCGATCCGCGAACGCGTTCGCCAAGAGCGCCGAGGTGGACCCCGCCTTCGTCTTCGGCCTCAGCGAGCTGGTCAACACCGCGCTGCGGCAGCGGGTGAACGCGCGGATGGACGTCGCGCTGGCGGCGCTCCGCCGCGCCGCGCGCACGCCGGCCGCCCGGCATCCCGACGTCCTGCTGGCGCGCGCCCGGATCGAGCGCGAGGTCGGCAGCCTCGATTCCTCGCGCGCGGCGCTCGCGCCGCTGCTCGCGCTCGAGAATCCCCCGCCGGTGGCCCACCTGGAGGCGGCGCGAACCGGGTTCCTCACCGGGCAGGCGGCGGCCGCGCGCGAGTGGTATCGCGGCCTGATGGTCGCGGATTCCGCGACGCTGGCGCAGTACCGTGCCGACCTCGGGATGCTGGTCCCGGAGGCGCTGCTGGGGGCCCTGTCGCAGGCGAGTCCGCAGGACCGCGTCGAGACGCTGCGCAGCTTCTGGCGTCGCCGCGAGGCGGCCGACCTGCATCCCGAGGACGCGCGACTCGCCGAGCACTATCGTCGCCTCGATTTCGCGCGGCGCAACTTCCGCCTCGTCTCGCCCAACCGGCAGTTCGCGATCATCGAGCGCTATCGGTCGAACCAGGATGTCTTCGATGATCGCGGCATCATCTACATCCGGCACGGGCAGCCGGACGACCGCGCCTTCTTCAACGCGCCCGGGCTCGATCCGAACGAGTCGTGGCGCTACGACCGCGAGGATGGTCCGCTCGTCTTCCACTTCGTCGCGCGACAGGACGTGCAGGACTTCCGCCTCGTCGAGTCGCTGTTCGACGTGCTCGGCTTCGCCACCGCGACGGCGCTCCGCAACGAGCGCGACATCCAGGGCTACCAGCTCATCGATGGCCTGCTCCGCTCGCGCGAGTTCCTGGCCCCGATCTACGGCCGGATGATCGCGGCTGGCCGGGGCGGCACCAACGAGATGCTGACCGACGAGCGGATCCTGGGGGCTCGCGCGATCGCGCGCGGCACCACCACCGACTCGTGGCCGCTCCGCTTCGAGCAGGGGATCCAGGCCGGGGTCGCGGTGCTGGTCGTCGGGGCCGAGGCGGATGGACCGCGGGTCCAGCTGGCGATCGCCCTTCCCGCCGCCTCGCTGCGCGGGCAGCCGGTCGACCAGGGGATCGGCTACGCCGTGCGCGTTCGGGCATCGATCACGGGTCGCGACGGCCTCCGCGCGGCCGCGATCGACACGGTGCGATCGTTCCGCACCCGTGCCGCGATCCCGTCGGACGGCACCCTGTTGGTGCGGGTGCCGCTCGCGGTCGCGCCGGGGACCTACACCGTCCGGGCAGCGATCGAGACCGACGCCGGTGGGATGCTCGTGCCGCGCGACACCGTGACGGTGCCGGGGAGCACGCCCGGCCCGATCGGGCTGTCGGATCTTGCCGTGGGAACCCGGCGCGTCGCGCTCTCGTGGGCGCCGACGGACCGCGACACGATCTGGGTCAACCCGCTGCGCCGCTTCACGCGGCAGGACCGGATGGAGCTGCACTATGAAGTGACCGGACTCGCGGCCGGGGCCTCGTACCGCACCGAAGTCACGATCCGGAAGGAAGGCGGCGGCTCGATCTTCTCGCGGCTCTTCGGCGGCGGTGCCGCGCTGCGCCTGCGCTCGACCGACGTGCATCCGGGGGGGATCGCGCGCATTCATCGCGAGCTCGATCTCGCGGGCCTCGACCCGGGGCGGTACACCCTCCAGGTGCAGGTGCGCGGTGCGGACGGGCCGGAAGCCGAACGCCGCTCCGCCTTCGTGGTCGTGCCGTGATCGCGCCCCGCGCGTTCGTGCTCCTCGCGGTCGCGGCCCTTCCGGTCGCGCTGCCCGCGCAGGCGCCCGAGCCGCGCGAGGCGATCACCGCCTTCTGGGATTCGATCGGCCGCATCGACACCGCCGCCCCGCTGCGCGCCGCGATGGACAGCGCGCGCGGCGAGGATGCGCTGGCCCTGGTGCGGCGCTCGCTGCTCGCCACGCGGCTCGCGTGGCACGAACGCGAGGCGGCCTGGGCCGTGACGGCCCGCGGGCTGGCGGGTCAGGCCGAAGCGCTGGAGCCGACCTGGGCCTGGCCACGTCACGCCCACGGCCTCGCGCTGCTCGCGCAGCGCGCCACCGGGAGTGGCGTGACGGATGCCGTGGTATCGCTGTTCGGCCCCGATGCGCGGGAGCGCAGCCTGCGCGCGATGCGCGATGCGGCCGCGTCGATGCCGCCCTTCCTCGACGGGCTCCTCGATCTGGTGGCGGCCGCCGAGCGCACCGGCGATCCGGACGACGGGATCCTCGCCCGCGACGCGCTGCGCGCAGTGGCCGGGCGTCCCGTGGCCACCCTCGCCCCGCTCCGCATCGCGCGGTCGCATCTCGAGCGGCTGCACGGCGATCGGGACAGCGCACAGGCGCTCGCCGAGGCGGTGCTCGCGGACGGGCCCTCGGTCGCGGCCTCGCACGCGCTGGCGCTGGCGCGCTTCGCGGCAGGGCGTGACGACGGGGCGGGCCCCTGGTACGATGCCGTGCGTGATGCCGATCCCGGGATGCAGGCCCGGCTCCGCGAGGATCTGCGCCTGGTCGTGCCGGACTCCGTGCTCGCCACCCTCGCGGCCGCGCCTGAGGCACGCGTGGCGGCCCTGCGGGCGTGGTTCGACGGCCTCGATCGTCGCGGCCTGCCCCTCGGTGACGACTACCTGAAGGAGGCGGTGCGCCGACTCGACTTCGCGCGCCGCTTCTATCGCCGCAGCGCGCCGGGACCGACCGTCTACGACGATCCGCGCTATGACGATCGCGGGGTCGTCTTCCTGCGCCACGGATCGCCGACGGTCCGGACCGCGCTGGGCGGCACGACCGACGGGCCCGATGTCGATGTCACGCTCCGCATCGTGGGGATGCCGGTCAACGAATCGTGGCGCTACGAGCGCGACGGCGAGCCCGACCTCTTCTTCCACTTCCTTGCCGCGCCGAAGGGCACGGCGTTCCGCGCGGTGGGGTCGATCTTCGACATCCTCGCGGCCAGCGGGCAGGCGCGGCTGGTCGGCTACCAGGCTGCGGTCGCGGCCGATACCGCGGGGACCGTGGACACCTGGGGCGCGGGGCTGCTGGCAACGGTCGCGCAGGAGCTGCTGCGCAGCCGCATGTCGATGGACCCGATCTACAAGACGATGCTCGATCGCGGCAAGCGCGCCGCCGATTCGCTGCAGGGCCTCGAGCGCGAACTCTCGAGTCGTGCCGTCGACGCGCCGCCGCGCTGGGACATCCCGGTGGAGCTCGCCCTGCCCGGTTCGGCCGCGGCGATCGCGACGCGCGATGCCGCGGGCGCGGGGAGCGTGCACCTCGCCTTCGCGCTGGCCGGCGAGGGGCTGGCCCCGCGTCGTGACGGCGCGGCCGCACTCTATCCGGTGCGCATCGTCCTCGCCGTGACGCGCGACGACGGTCGCGTGATGCTGCGGCTCGACACGACGCGGGTCTTCCGTGCCGCGCGCCCGGTGGCGCCGGGTGCGCACCTGCTGGGCCGGCAGAGCGTGGCGCTGCCCCCGGGGCGTTACACGATTGCCGCGATGCTCGATGCGACCGGTGCACGCCTCGCGATGCCGCCGCGCACGATCGAGGTACCCGCGGCCTCGAGTGCACCCTCGCTCACCCCGCTGGTGCTCGGGCGACGGGACGTCCCGATCACCGTCCCGCTCGGTGCCGACGGCGTGGCGTGGCTGGAGCCGTTCGGTCACGCGCCGCGGCGCGCCACGCTCGTGCTCACGACCTGGCTCGAGGGCCTCGCCCCGGGCACGGCGTATCGCGCCACGCTGCGGATTCGCGACGCGTCCGAGGGCGCGGTCGCATCGTGCGGCGACGGCACCGCGCGGCTGTCGCTCGGCGCGGATGGGCGTCACCCCGGCGGACGACAGCTGCTGCAGCGGGAACTCGCCCTGGGGCGGCTGCGGCCCGGACGCTATCAGCTCGAGCTGGAGGTGCGTCCCGCCACCGGCGATCCGATCCGTCAATGCGCACCGCTCGAGGTCCGCCGCTGATGCGGGGTTGGCGTGCGCTCGCCGTCTGCACGGCGCTTCTTGTGCCGGGTGACGGCGTGCACGGTCAGTCACCGGCCGTGCGCGCGGAGCTGGTGCAGTTGCGCGACGCACTCTCGATCGTGACGGACACGACCGTGCTGCTGGCGCGCGAGGCAGCCGCCATCGACAGCGCACGGGCCGATCGCGACAACGCCGTGCGGCACCTGCAGCTTGGCTTCCTCGCCCTCCGGCTGTCGGAGCTGCGCGGTGGACGACACGCCGATGATGCCGCCTCGGAGTTCGTCTGGGCGACCGAGCTGGAGCCGACCTGGCCGTGGGCATGGTACGGACTTGGCCTCGCCGAGGCGCGGATGCCCGCTCGTGCCGGCGGGTTCGGCGGCGGGCTGTTCACGATGCTGGGTGTCGATCGTGACCGGCTCGCCGGCGCAGCGTTCGCGCGCGCGATCGCATTGGACCCGAGCTTCACCGAGGGCGTGCTCGCGTATGCGGAGCAGGCGCTCCGGGTGACGCTCGACGCGCCCCTCGATCCGGCGCTGCGTGCGGTACGCGGCGCAACGGCGTCCGTGGCAGGGTGGGATCCCGAGCTGCTCGTCGCCCGGGGTCGGCTCGAGCGGCTGGTCGGCAGCGTGGATTCCGCGCGCGTCGCGTTCGAGCGTGCGCTGCTGCTCACCCGGCGCCCCGCGCTCGTGCAACTGGAACTGGCGCGGACCCTGGCACTCCTCGAGACGGTGCCGACCGCCCCGCGCGGCGGGACGACGCCGGTGGAGCGTGCCTACCTCGCCGGGGCGGGGACGCGCGATGCGGCGCTGGTCGCGACGTATCGGCGCGACCTCGAGCCGATCGCGCGCGCCGATGAACTGCGGCGCTTCGATCGCCTGCGTCCCGAGGAGCGGGCCGCGTGGCTCCTCGAGTTCTGGCGGCAGCGCGATGCGATCGACCTGCGCGAGCCGGGAAGCCGGCTCGCGGAGCATTTCCGGCGGTGGACCGTGGCGCAGCGCGACTTCCGCCTGCCCCCGTTCCGGCGCCGCTTCCGCTGGGGCACCGAGCTCTTCCGGAGCGGCGATGCGGAGTTCGACGATCGTGGCATCGTGTGGCTGCGTCACGGCGAGCCATCGGAGCGGATCGTCTGGAATCCCTCGCGCCCGGGGGTGCGGACCAACCCGCGTGATCGCGCCTTCGGCAACGAGACCTGGCGCTACGATCGCCCCGACGGGCGGCTCGTCCTGCACTTCATCGCGCGCGACGATCCGCAGGACTTTCGCCTGGTCGAGACCCCCGTGGCGCTCGACGTGGCGATCGACCAGCTCGAGCAGCGCGCCGAGGATGTCCCCGGGCTGACGCGGCTGCTCCGGGCGGGGCCGAATTCCCAGCAGTGGATCCGCGAGGAGGTGCGGCTCGAGGGACGCCGGTCGATGGCGATCGCGACCGCGACCGATTCCTGGGAGCGGCGCTACGCGACCCCGTTGCCGGGTCGGGCCATCTGGCTCCCGGCCGGGATTCGTGACGGGCGGCCGCTGCTGCATCTCGTCTACGCCGTCGATGCGGGTGCGCTGCGCGATCGTGCTGCCGCCACCGGGGCGGCCTCGCTGCGGATGCGCGTGCGCGCGACCTTCGTCGACGCGCGCGGCCGTGCCGTGGCGCGCCTCGACACCGTGCAGGTCGTTCCCGTCCCGGGGCCGCAGAGCCAGCTGATGGCAATGCGCGCGGAGGTGCCGGTGCCCCCGGGGCGGATGCTGGTGCGCCTCGGCGTCGAGGCGGGGGCCGAGTTGGGGATCGTCTATCCGGTGGATTCGCTCGAGGTCCCGGCGTTCACCGCGCCGACCCCGTCGCTCTCCGCGCTGCTGGTGGGGGTCGCCGCGCGGGGGCTCCCGTGGGCGGCGACGCCGGCTGACACCGCGTGGCTCGATGTCGGGAGCGTGTACCAGCCCACCGACACGGTACAGGTGCACGCCGAGGCCTACGGCCTCCGCCCGGGCGACATCGTGACGGTCAAGGTCGCGATCACCCGGCGGCGCAGTGGCGTCGCCCGCCTCCTCGGCGGGCGCGACGACGGGGTGGCCTTCACCGAGCGGCTGGCCGTCGGACGCGGGGGTCAGGTGACCTATCGGCGGGCGCTGGGGCTCGCGGGGCTCGCGCCGGGGACGTGGGCGCTCGAGCTGGTGCTGGAGGCTGGCGGACGAGTCCTCGAGCGGCGCCGGGGGCTGGAAGTCCGGACCGCGAACGACCGCTGAATTGTGGAAAAATTGGTGATGTGGCGGATTTGTGATGTGGATTCTTTCCGCCCTCATCCCTGCTGGCGATTTCGGTCTGTTGCTCCCCCTCGGACCCTCCCCTAGCTTGCGACTCGTTGTCTGGACCTCGCCCGCCGCACCTCGGTGTCGGTGGGCGCTGGCATCCTGACCCACTGGCAGTCGCGTCGGCTCGGGGCCGACGCATCCCCACGTTCCACCCTTCGTGTACTGATTCGAGGTCTCCGTGAGCTCTCCGACCAGGGGCGCAGTCGATCTGTCCCCCAACGCCATCACCATTCTCGAGAAGCGCTACCTGCTGAAGGACGACGCGGGGAAGCCGGTCGAGAAGGCCGAGGACCTGTTCTGGCGCGTCGCGACGACGATCGCGGCCCCGGATGCGAAGTACGGCGCGTCCGAGGGGGCGGTGGACGCGCTGGCCGAGGCGTTCTACGGGGTGATGGCGAAGCGGCTCTTCATGCCGAACTCGCCGACGCTGATGAACGCCGGCCGCCCCCTCGGGCAGCTCTCGGCGTGCTTCGTCCTCCCGGTCGATGACACCCTCGCCAACGGCAAGAGCGGCATCTACGACACGCTCCGGGCGATGGCGCTGGTGCACCAGTCGGGCGGCGGCACGGGCTTCTCGTTCTCGCGGCTCCGCTCGAAGAACGCCGTCGTGCGTTCGACGATGGGCGTCGCCTCGGGTCCGGTGTCGTTCATGTCGCTCTATGACGCCTCGACCGACGTCGTGAAGCAGGGCGGCACCCGCCGCGGCGCGAACATGGGGATCCTCCGGGTCGACCACCCGGACATCCTCGACTTCATCGCGTGCAAGGAAGACATCACCAAGATCACGAACTTCAACATCTCGGTCGGCGTCACCGACGCCTTCATGGAGGCGCTCGCGGCCGGCGCGGACTACGAGCTGCTCGACCCGCGCACCAAGCAGGTCGTCGGCACGCAGAACGCCGCCGAGATCTGGCAGCGGATCATCCACGGCGCCTGGAAGACCGGCGAGCCGGGGGTGTTCTTCATCGATCGCGCGAACCACTACAACCCGGTGCCGCACCTCGGGTCGTACGAGGCGACGAACCCGTGCGGCGAGCAGCCGCTGCTGCCGTACGACGTCTGCAACCTCGGGTCGATCAACCTCGGGCTGTTCATCAAGAACGGCGACGTCGACTGGGATCACCTCCGCCAGGTCGTGCACCTCACCACGCACTTCCTCGAGAACGTGATCGACGCGAACAACTATCCGCTCCCGGAGATCACCGATCTCGCCCAGCGGATCCGTCGCATCGGCCTCGGCGTGATGGGGCTCGCGGACCTCTTCATCCGCCTCGGCATCCCGTACGACTCGGCCGAGGCCGTGGCGCTGGGCACGAAGATCCAGCAGTTCGTCGACGACGAGGCGAAGAACGAGTCCGAGCGCCTCGCCACGATCCGCGGCGTCTTCCCGGAGTGGGAGCAGTCGATCTGGGGCCCGGACGCGACCTGCGCCCGCGACAAGCAGGGGAACCGCATCCGCCCGATGCGGAAGCTGCGCAACTGCAACGTGACGACGGTCGCGCCGACCGGGACGATCTCGATCATCGCCGGCTGCTCGTCCGGGATCGAGCCGCTCTTCGCGGTGGCGTTCATGCGCAACCAGGCCGGCGTGCTGATGCCCGACGTGAACGAGGACTTCGTCGCGATCGCCAAGGCCGAGGGGTGGTACTCCGAGGAGCTGATGCGGCAGGTCGCGGAGCAGGGGACCATCGCGATCGACGGCGTTCCGGCGAAGTGGCAGCGCGTCTTCGTGACCGCGAACCACATCGCACCCGAGTGGCACATCCGGATGCAGGCGGGCTTCCAGCAGTTCAACGACTCGGCGATCTCGAAGACCTGCAACTTCGCGAACGACGCGACCGAGGAGTACGTCGAGCAGATCTACCGGATGGCCTACGAGCTCGGCTGCAAGGGCGTCACCGTGTACCGTGACGGCTCGCGCGACTTCCAGGTGCTCTCGACCGGGTCGACCGCGAAGAAGGTTGCGGAGGATGCGATCAAGGCCGGCAAGGCCGAGGCGCGCGCCGACCTCGAGCTGGGAGCCGCGAGCGACGCGGGCGACGAGGCGGTGAGCGCTGCCGACCTGCACGGCACGATCGCCGAGGCCGAGGCGGAGATCGCCCGGCTGAAGAAGCTGGTGCACGACCTCGAGAGCGAGAACCTGCAGCGGCGCCAGAAGCGCTCGCGGCCGGAGCTGCTCCGCGGCGCGACCCGCCGCCTCCAGACCCCGCTCGGCGACCTCTACGTCACGATCACCGAGGACGAGAAGGGCCAGCCGTTCGAGGTCTTCATGTCGCTCGGCAAGGTCGGCGGGGCGCTGATGGCCGACGTCGAGGCGATGGCCCGCCTGGTCTCGCTGGCGCTGCGCTCGGGGATCCCGATCCGCGAGGTCTACCGCCAGCTGCGCGGCATCTCGTCGGACCGCGCCATCGGCCTCGGGGCCAACAAGGTCCTGTCGGTGCCGGACGCCGTCGGCATCGCGCTCGAGAAGTACATGGCCGACAAGCAGGGGATCCAGCAGGACCTCCTCACGACGACGGCCGAGCAGGCGATCCCGACCCCGCCGGTCGCGGTCACGAACGAGGCCGAGCAGATGATGCTCGGCGGGATGTCGGAGACGCTGGCCGGGGCCTGCCCTGACTGCGGCTCGCAGCTCGAGTTCGCCGAGGGGTGCATGAAGTGCCACGTCTGCGGCTTCAGCGAGTGCGGCTGAGCTTCGCAAGATCGGTGACCTGAGATCGGTGATCGGAGAGTCGGGTGGCTGCCTGGCTCTCCGATCTCCGTTCTCCGATCGCCCCTCTCCGCCTACCTTACGATCGTGACCGCCTCCACACCGCAGCGCGCCTACGACCGCACCCTCATCGAGGGGCCGATGCGGCCCGCGGTGTGGAAGCTGGCGTGGCCCACGATGCTCACCAACGTCCTCGGCGGGCTGCAGGGGATGATCGACCACGCGATGGTCGGCCACTACGTCGGCTTCGAGGCCAACGCCGCGATCGGCGTCGCCAACCAGATCTTCATCGTCGTCATCGTCTTCATCATGTCGATCTTCACGGGGATGAGCGTCCTCGTGTCGCGCTTCGTCGGTGCCGGCGACACGCTCGAGGCCGACCGCACGGTGTACCAGGCGATGCTCACCGCGCTCGCGCTGTCGCTCCTGGTGCTGGCCCCGGTCGGCTACTTCCTCTCGCCCGCGCTGCTGTCGTTCGTCAACGCGACCGAGGCCGTGCAGGCCGAAGCGCTGCCGTACCTCCGCATCTCGTGCCTCAACGTCGGGATGCTGCTCTTCTTCATGCTGAGCGGCGCGCTGCGCTCGGCGGGCGATGCCAAGACGCCGATGTGGCTGGGCGCCGCGATGACGGTGCTGAACGTCGTCTGCAACGTCGTGCTGA
Source organism: Gemmatimonadales bacterium (assembly GCA_035712665.1). Lineage (GTDB taxonomy): Bacteria > Gemmatimonadota > Gemmatimonadetes > Gemmatimonadales > GWC2-71-9 > Palsa-1233. Next base: position 4,801 of record DASTAN010000206.1, on the reverse strand, counting down.
TCGGCGGGATGGGGCCGATTCCCGCGATGGGCACGACCGGTGCTGCCGTCGGCACGGTGATCGCCGCAACCAGCGTCGGGGGCTACGGCGTGTGGAAGCTGTGGCACGGCGGCTGGGTCGTCGCCTTCCCGCGCGAGATGGGCTACCGCGCCGACTGGTCGATCATCAAGGCGCTCTTCCGCTTCGGGCTGCCGACCGGGATCCAGGGGATCGCGATGAACGTCGGCGGCGTCCTGATGCTCGCCGTCATCGGGTCGCTCGCCGCGAGTGCCGCGGCGCAGGCGGCGTATGCGGTGAGCTACACGCAGCTCTTCGCGTTCATCTCGTGGACCGCGGTCGGCCTGATGGGGGCGGCGGCGGCGATCGCGGGGCAGAACCTCGGGGCGGGGCATCCCGAGCGGGCGGTCGAGGGGGTGCATGTCGCCGCGCGCTTCGCCCTCATCGGCGCGGGGTCGCTCGGGCTGGTCTTCTTCCTCTTTCCCGAGCAGCTGCTGGCGCTCTTCGGGATGCGTGACCCGACCGCGGTCGCCCTCGGCGTCGAGCTGCTGCGCGTGCTCAGCGTGTCGGGGATGTTCATCGCGACCGCCCTGGCCTACACCGGCGGGCTGCAGGGGACGGGCGACACCAAGAGCCCGCTCTACATCTCGATCGTGTCGCAGATCGTGGTGCCCCTGGGGATCTGCTACACCATCCGCGCGGTGACGACGCTCGAGCCGGTCCACGTCTGGGTCGCGATCCTGATCGGGCACATCACTCGCTGTGCGCTGTCGGTGTGGCGGTTCCGGCAGGGGAAGTGGAGGGAGATCCACGTGGGGGTGGCAGGGATGTAGCCGAGAGGGGCGATCCGAGATCGGAGATCGGAGGGGGCATCCTCGGATCTCCGATCGCCGATCTCCTCGCGTGGAAACCTGCCCCCACGCCAATCCGTAACATCTCCCCTCATCAACCCCGAATGGTGCCCTATGACCGCCGCCGTCCTTCGCCTGTCCGCCCTCGCCGTCCTTGCCGGAGCGCCGCTGGCGGCGCAGGCCCCGTCCCCCGCGGTGCGTGACTCGATCCTGGTGCCGATCCGCCGGATGTTCGACGGGATGCGCGCCCACGACTCGGCCGCCGTGCGCTCGGCGTTCGTGCCCGGCGCCCAGTTCTCGCGCCCGCCGGCGCCGGGGCGCCCGCATCGGTACACGACGCTCGATCAGTTCGTGGCGGCGGTCGGCCGGCCGGGGGAGCCGTGGGACGAGCAGATCTTCGATCCGGAGGTCCGCGAGGACGGCGGGATGGCGACGGTCTGGACCTTCTTCACCTTCTCGCTGGGGTCGCGCTTCTCCCATTGCGGGGTGAACGCGTTCCAGGTGGTCCGGACGGCCGAGGGGTGGAAGATTTCGGGGTTGGCCGACTCCAACCGCGCGACCGGCTGCGAGACCACGGGGCGGACCAAGGCCTGACCGATTATTTTCCGGGCTTCCCTCCACCAAGGACGACACGATGGCCGAACCGACCGCGATCCCTCCGGCGCGCGCCGCCGAGGAGCTCATCAAGATCTCCGCTGCCTTCAAGGCGGGCGAGCTCAAGGCGGACGAGTACGAGCACAAGTTCTCCCGGATGATCCAGGAGCTGCGCGACCGTCGCATCGCCGGGACGCGCGCCGAGATCATGGCCGCGCTCGAGCCGCTGCGTCTCGAGGGGAAGGTCACGCCGCAGGAGTTCGTGCGCTTCACGACCCAGCTCGGTCTCGTCTGAGGCACTGCCCATGGCCGTGATCGTCCGTCGCCCCACGACCACCGTGGTCGTGGGTGGTGTGCCCGTGGGATCGGCGCACCCCGTCGTCGTGCAGTCGATGACCAACACCGACACCGCCGACTGGGCGGCGACGGTGCACCAGGTCGCCGAGCTCGCGCGCGCCGGCAGCGAGATCGTGCGCATCACGGTCAACAACGAGGCGGCGGCCGCCGCGGTCCCGCGCATCGCCGAGGGGCTCGCGAAGGTCGGCGTCACCGTGCCGCTGGTCGGCGACTTCCACTACAACGGGCACCTCCTGCTCACGAAGTACCCCGAGTGCGCAAAGGCGCTGGCCAAGTACCGGATCAACCCGGGCAACGTCGGCGGCAAGCGGCACGAGGAGCACTTCCGCGCGATCGTCGAGGTCGCGATCGCCAACGACAAGCCGGTGCGCATCGGCGTCAACTGGGGGTCGCTCGACCAGGCGCTGCTGACGCGGATGATGGACGAGAACGCGCGCGCGGCCGAGCCGCTCGACGCGCGCGACGTCACGATGCAGGCGATGGTGGAATCCGCGGTGCAGTCCGCCGCGTTCGCCGAGGCGATCGGGCTCGCCCACGACCGCATCCTGCTGAGCGCGAAGGTCTCGACGGTGCAGGATCTCGTCGACGTGTACCGGATGCTCGCGCCGCGCACCGACTACCCGCTGCATCTCGGGCTGACCGAGGCCGGGCTCGGGATGAAGGGGATCGTCGCCTCCGCGCTGGGGCTCGGCCTGCTGCTGCAGGACGGGATCGGCGACACGATCCGCGTGTCGCTCACCCCGACGCCGGGCGGCGACCGGGCGGAGGAAGTCCGGGTCGCCCAGCAGGTGCTGCAGTCGCTCGGGATCCGGTCGTTCACGCCGCAGGTGACCTCGTGTCCGGGCTGCGGGCGGACCACGTCGACCTTCTTCCAGTCGATGGCCGAGGAGATTCAGGGCTATCTGCGGGAGCGGATGGCAGAATGGCGCCCGATCTACCCCGGGGTCGAGGAGCTCAAGGTGGCGGTGATGGGGTGCGTCGTGAACGGACCCGGCGAGTCGAAGCACGCCGACATCGGGATCTCGCTCCCGGGAACGTTCGAGGAGCCGAAGGCCCCGGTCTTCATGGACGGCGAGCTCCTCACCACCCTGAAGGGGGATGCGATCGTGGCCGAGTTCCTCGCGATCCTCGATGACTATGTCGAACGCCGGTGGGGGGCACCCGTCGGTTGATGGTGGGCGGTCCCTCGCGGGGGAACGCCTCTTGCGGTACCGTGTGACGATTCCGATATTCGTGCTGGATTCTCCCGTTCACCCCTTCGCGAGGCTCACCTCCGATGCGTCTTCCTGTTCGTTGGTCGGCAGCCCTGATGGTTGCCGGTGCGTTCACCTTCGCTGCCTGCGGCAGCGACACGGCCGAGGCCCCGGTCACCCCGGATGCCTCGCAGGGGCCGCTGGAGTTCACCGTCACCCCGAACGTGGTCGAGTTCGGTGAGGACGAGCTCAACGCCTCGAAGACGGTGCTGATCGGGGGGCTGATCGCGGCCGGCGGGTACCCGTCGTTCGGCACCCCGCAGTTCTCGACCGGCGATCGTGGCTGGTACACGATGACCACGACCCCGGACTTCTCGCGTGAGCCGCTCGGGTGGCGCTTCACGTTCCGGCTCAACCCGTCGGCCGCCGAGCTCGACGGCACCGTCCAGGCGACGATCCCGGTGAACGTCCCGGCGGCGCGCAACAATCCGCAGATGATCACGGTCCGGTACTCGCGCTGCACGCTGCTGACGCTGGGCGAGTCGCGGAACGCCCGCCTCGACGGCAACGATCCGGTCTGGGATCGGAGCTCGACGTACAACAACGACATCAACGAGGGCGACGAGTACCCGTACGACGAGTACTGCGTCTCCGTCCCGGCGTTTTCGACGGTGACCGTCGAGATGTTCGGCGACCAGTGCGAGGGCAGCCCCCCGGGTGCCGCCCACGAGGACGTCTACCTCTACTCCTGGTACAATCCGGTCCTGGGGTCGAGCGACGGCTTCGAGGATTCGGATGACGACGGCAACGACTGCAGCAACGACTCGATCATCTTCCTCGAGAACGAGAGCGGCTCCTCCCGGGTCTTCACGATCCGTGCGACGTCGTACTGCGAGATCGATGACTGCGGCAACAACGAGTATGAGCCGGCCGTCGACTACGCGTTCGGCAACTACGTGATCCGTGCCACCTTGGGCGGCGGCGATGACCTCCGTGAGGGGGAGCCGACCGGCAAGGTGAAGCCGGCAGGCGCCAAGCGCGGGACGCCGAAGAGCTGAGCGACCCCGTCGTGACCATCGCGCCCCGTCATCCCTCGCGGATGGCGGGGCGCGATGCGTTTGGCGGCGTGCGGTGTATCTTGCCGCCGTGATGGATACCGCACTCGCCGATGCCCTGCAGGCGCGCCCGCTGGCGGCGATCCCGCTCCTCTTCGGGGCGGGCGTGCTGACGTCGCTGACGCCGTGCATCTACCCGATGATCCCGATCACGGCAGGCCTCCTCGGCGGCAGCGACACCGCGTCGCGCTCGCGCGGGCGGACCGTGGCAATGACCGCCGCCTACGTCCTCGGCCTCGCCCTGGTCTACGCGTCGCTCGGACTCCTGGCCGGTCTCACCGGGACGCTGTTCGGGACGGTGAGCGCGAACCGCTGGGCCTCGCTCGCGTTCGGCAACCTCCTGCTGCTCGCGGCGCTGGCGATGCTCGACGTCATCTCCGTCTCGGCCCCCCAGCGCGCGCTGGCCTGGGCTGCGCGCCTCGGCGGCGGCTCGCCTGGCGCGGCGTTCCTGCTCGGGGCGACGAGCGGCCTTGTGGCCGCTCCCTGTGGCGCGCCGGCGTTCGCGGCGGTGCTGACGTTCGTCGCGTCCACCGGCAGCGCCGTGTGGGGTTTCCTCTACCTGTTCGTCTTCTCGCTCGGCATGACGGCACTGCTGGTCGCGATCGGCCTCTCGGCCGGGACGCTGGCGGCGATGCCGCGCGCCGGGCGGTGGATGCTCTGGATCAAGCGGGCCGGTGCCGTGCTGATGCTGGCG
>DASTAN010000205.1:0-4335 GCA_035712665.1 Gemmatimonadales bacterium | reverse complement strand
CTCGGCTGGGCCCGCAATCCGTACGACCGCCTCGGCCACCTGGCGCAGGGGTTCATCCCGGCGATGGCGGCCCGCGAGATCCTGCTCCGCACCTCGCCGCTCCGCCCGGGGAAGTGGCTCGCCGTGCTGGTCTCGGCGCTGTGCCTCGCGGGCTCGGCCTGCTACGAGTTCATCGAGTGGTGGGCGGCGGTGGCGCTGGGGCAGGGGGCGGAGGAGTTCCTCGGGACGCAGGGCGACGTCTGGGACACCCAGTGGGACATGTTCCTGGCACTGGTGGGGAGCATCCTTGCGCAGCTCCTGCTGGCCCGGACGCAGGACCGGCAGCTCGCCACGCCGCGGCCTGATTAGTTTAGGGCATGGCCTCCACTTCCCGCCTCCTCGACACCCCGGCCATGGGGCGCGTCCTCGCGCGCATCGCGTCGGAGATCGTCGAGCGGACGGGGGATGCCCAGCGGGTCGTCCTCGTCGGCATCCAGCGCCGCGGGGCCGAGCTCGCCGACCGTCTGGCCCCGCTGGTCGAACCCCATCTCGCCAAGCCGCTGCAGCGCGGCGCCCTCGACATCACGCTCTATCGTGACGACCTCCAGGCGGTCGGTCCGCGCCCGGTCGTGCGCGAGACGCGCCTGCCGCCGATGCTCGATGGCGCGACGGTCGTGATCGTGGATGACGTCCTCTACACCGGCCGCACCGTGCGCGCCGCGCTCGACGAGATCGCCGACTTCGGGCGGCCGCGGCGCATCCTGCTCGCGGTGCTGGTCGACCGCGGCGGGCGCGAGCTGCCGATCCAGGCCGACATCGTCGGCGTGACCGCCTCGACGACGGCTGCGGATCGCGTGGTGGTGCAGGTGCAGGAGCTCGACGGTGCGGACGCGGTGGACCTGGTGCACGGAGGCGGCGCGTGAGCACGCTGCTGGGGAAGGACCTCGTCGGCCTCGAGACGCTGACGCGCGAGCAGATCACCGCGATCCTCGACACCGCCGAGCCGTTCAAGGAAGTCTCCGAGCGCCCGATCAAGAAGGTACCGGCGCTCCGCGGCAAGACGATCGTCAACCTCTTCTTCGAGGCCTCGACGCGCACGCGGATCTCGTTCGAGTTCGCGGAGAAGCGGCTCTCGGCCGACACGGTCAACGTGCAGTCGAGCGGGTCGAGCGTGGCGAAGGGCGAGACGCTGGTCGACACCGCCCGGAACCTCGAGGCGATGCGGATCGACATGGTCGTCATCCGGCATCACGCCTCCGGGGCGGCGCGCTTCCTGGGCGACCGGATCCGCTCCAATGTCATCAACGCCGGCGACGGGAAGCACGAGCACCCGACGCAGGCGCTGCTCGACATGCTGACGCTGCGCGACCGCTTCGGCACGCTCGAGGGGCTCAAGGTCGCGATCGTCGGCGACGTGCTGCATTCGCGCGTGGCGCGCAGCAACATCTGGGGGCTCACCAAGCTCGGGGCCCAGGTCGCGGTCTGCGGCCCGGCGACCCTGGTGCCGCGCGAGATGCCCGACTTCGGCGTGCACGTCTTCCGCCGCGTCGAGGAAGCGATCGAGTGGGCGGATGCGCTGAACGTGCTGCGGCTGCAGCTCGAGCGGATGCAGGCCGGCTTCATCCCCTCGCTCCGCGAGTACAACCGGGTCTTCGGCGTGACCAGCGAGAAGCTCGCGAAGGCGCCGAAGGACCTGCTGATCCTGCACCCCGGGCCGATGAACCGCGGCGTCGAGATCGACTCCGACGTGGCGGACGGCCCGCATTCCGTGATCCTGCCGCAGGTGACCAATGGCGTCGCCGTGCGGATGGCCGTGCTCTACCTGCTGGCAGGCGGCTCGCCCGACTGGGCCGCCGGAGGCGACACCGCGTGACCGCTCCCATCCTCTTCCGCGGCGGGCGCGTCGTGGATCCGTCGCAGGGTCACGATGGCGTGGCCGACCTCCTGATCGTCGACGGCAAGGTCGCCGCCGCGGGGCAGGGCCTCGGCACGCCGGACGGCGCGCGCGTGATTGACGCGACCGGCCTGGTCGTGGCGCCCGGCCTCGTGGACGTGCACGTGCATCTCCGCGAGCCGGGCCAGGAGGAGCGCGAGACGATTGCCACCGGGGCGGCGAGTGCGGTGGCGGGCGGCTTCACCGCGATCTGCGCGATGCCGAACACCGATCCGGTCATCGACAACCAGTCAGCGGTCGGCTTCGTGAAGTCGCGCGGCGAGCAGGTGGGCCTCGCGCGCGTCTTCCCGATCGGCTGCATCTCGCTGGGCCAGAAGGGCGAGCAGCTCGCGGAGTTCGGCGAGATGGTGGCGGCGGGTGCGGTCGCGGTCTCCGACGACGGCCATCCGGTGATGTCGTCGCAGCTGATGCGCACCGCGCTCGAGTACGCGAAGACCTTCGGCATCCCCGTCGCGGATCACTGCGAGGACATGCCGCTCGCGAAGGGCGGCGCGATGCACGAGGGGCTCGTCTCCGCGCGCCTCGGCCTCAAGGGGATCCCATCAGCCGCGGAGGAGATCCACGTCGCGCGCGACTGCATCCTCGCCGAGCTCACCGGCGGGCACGTGCATCTCTGCCACATGAGCACGCGCGGCTCGGTGGACCTGATCCGGCGGGCGAAGGAGAAGGGGCTTCCGGTCACGGCCGAGGCGGCGCCGCATCACTTCGCGCTGACCCATGAGCGGGTCGGCAATTACGACACCAACGCGAAGATGAACCCGCCGCTCCGCGAGGACGCGGATCGCGCAGCAATCCGCGAGGCGCTGGCCGACGGGACCATCGACTGCATCGCGACCGATCACGCGCCGCACACCTACGATGCCAAGGAGCGTGAGTTCGACGACGCGCCGAACGGCATCATCGGGCTCGAGACGGCGCTGTCCATCGGCATCCAGCAGCTGGTGCAGCCCGGGCTCCTCTCGCTCGCGACCCTGATCGACCGGATGAGCTGCGCCCCGGCGCGCCTGTGGCACTTGCCGGGCGGTTCGCTGCGCGTTGGCGGCGTGGCCGATCTCGTCGTCTTCGACCCCGACGCGACGTGGACGGTGGACCCGGCCAAGGTGCGCTCGAAGTCGCGCAACTCGCCGTGGCTCCACGAGACGCTCCCGGGCGTGGTGCGGTGGACGCTGGTCGGCGGGCGGATCGTCTTCGAGTCGTGACGCGACTCGGGGTGGCCGAATCACCGGCCTCGGGCCGATACTTGGTGCAGACCCTCAGCAGGAACGCCTATGTCCGCTTCGCCTGAACTCACCTCGGTGGACGCGCTGCTCGCGGAACGCGATCGGGTGCACGCCTGGCTCGCGCGGCTCGCCGAGCGGGCGGCTGCCGCGCCGGAGCCGGTCGTGGCGCGCGTGCAGGACGATTACCGCCAGCGGCTCGACGCCGTGATGGCGCAGCTCGGCGAGCACCGGCGCACCATCACCGATCGGCTCGCGGCGGATCGGGCCGAACTGGGTCAGCTGCAGGCCGGGGCGATCGCCGCGCGCGAGGGGCTGGCCGAGGCGGAGCTCCGGCATCTGGTCGGCGAGTATGATGATGCGCGCTTCGGCGCGGCGCGCGACCACCATACGGCGGCGCTCGCGGCGCTCGAGGCCGACCTGACGACGGTCGCCGGGCGAATCACCCAGCTCGAGGATGTCCTTGCCGTGGTGGATGCCGCCCCGAGTGCGCCCGCCCCGCTCACGGACGAGGAGCCGATCGCCATCGAGGCGCTGGCCCCCGCCGAGCCCGAACCCGAGCCCGAGCCCGAGGTGGTGCCGGAGCCGGAACTCGCGGTCGAGCCGCCGGCCGCGCGCCCGCCGATGTTCGAAGAGGACCTGCTGGGGATGTTCGAGGACGCGGCTCCGGTCGACTCTGCCCCGGAGGAGCCGCCGGCCCCGGCCCCGATCGACGAGATCGGGCCGCTGTCGTTCCGTCCGAGCGGCAGCGGCCCGGCCCGTCCCGCCGTCCCGCCGACCACTCCGCCGCTCGGGATGCCGGCCGCCGAGGATGTGCCGCGCTTCGCCCGGCCGTCCGCCCCGAGCGAGCCGCCCCGGTCGCCCGAGCCGGCGCCGTTCGCGGACCCCGAGCCGCTGGTGATCCAGCACGATCCGGAGCCGGTGATGCCGTCTCCCGCGGCCGGGCAGGGGGCGGTCGAGTCGGTCGCCCGGACGCTGCGGTGCGGCGAGTGCGGCGCGATGAACCGGCCGCTCGAGTGGTACTGCGAGAAGTGCGGAGCCGAACTCACCGCGATGTGAGGCGGAGCGGGGGCAACGCGAAACGGCCGGCTCCGCAAGGCGGGGCCGGCCGTGATGCCGTCAGGAGCAGGGGCCGGTCAGGCCTTCTTGGCGGCGGCCTTGGCGATGCGGCTCTTGAGGCGCGCC
>DASTAN010000204.1:0-2515 GCA_035712665.1 Gemmatimonadales bacterium | reverse complement strand
GGCGTCGAGGATGCGCCCGATGGTTCAGGCACCGGCTCCGGTGCGCCGACTCCGCCGACCATCGCACCTCCGGAAACACCGGCTCCGGCTGCTCCTTCAGTACCCACTCCTGCACCGCCAGCCGGAGGACTCGACGTCATTCGGATCGACGCCTCGACGATGGTCGGTCGCCTCGACACCCTCGTCAGCCAGGGCGGGGTGATGATCGAGCTGCAGACACGGATCGCGCGCGCGGTCGAGATCAGTGCCTTGCAGGCCACGCGCGGCACCACGACGGGCATGGGCGACGGCGCGGTCTCGGAAGCCCTCCTCGATGACCTTGAGCTGGCCGAGCGCACGCTCGGCACGGGGGCCTGATGCCGGTCACGATGAGCATCGACGGGACGGATCTCGCGACCCAGGGGATCTACGCCAGCGGCACTTTCCGGGACTGGCTCTCGTCGCCCCGGTTCCGGCGCGCCTCGGTGCGCAGCCCGGGCAGCGCGATCGGCTCGGTGAGCGCGATCTCGGAGACCGAGGACCGCGTGCTGCTGGTGCCGCTTCGCGTGGACGGCAATCCCGCCTCGTCGCTCAGCGCCATCCGGACGGCGGAGGACTGGCTCAAGGCGAAGGTGGACAGCCTGATCACCTTCCGGATGGCGGACGGCGTCAACACCCGCGAGATCGCGGGCTACCTCGATCGCGTCGACCTCGAGCCGATGCACGCGCTGCCGACGCCAGCGGTCCGGTGCACGATCGAAGTCACGTGCCCCGATGTGCACTGGAAGGCGACCAGCCAGACGAGCGTGAGCCTGAACGGCACCCCGGCTGCCCTCGCCTACGGCACGGCTCCTGTCGAGGACTGGGTGCTCGTGGTGAGCGGGGCCTTCACCAACCTGACGCTGACGCTCGCCGGGCAGGTGATGACCTGGACGGGCTCGCGCACGGCGGGCCAGACGCTCACGATCGATGCGGGCCGCGGGATGGTGTACGACAACACCAACGCCAACCAGTTCAGCGGGATCGCGGGGGCCTTCCCGATCCTGCCGGCGGCCGCCGCGACGGGGGCGATCACCTACACCTCGGGCACCCCGACCGCCACGCTCACCTACTACCGGCGGTATCGCTGATGCCGGCGCGCGCGACGCGGCTCACGGTGTGGAGCGACCTCGAAGCGGCGGGGGGCGTCCAGCTGGCCCCGCTGCGCCGCGCGCGGCAGTGGCAGACGACCTACCGGGTCGACGGCGACGACCGGCTTTCGGGTGAGTGGCCGCTCGAGCTGCACCGTGCGGCCGGGATCACGATCGGCCACGTGCTCCGGGTCGAGCGCGCCGATAGCACGATCGAGGAGTGGATCGTCGAGAAGGTCGATCGAGACCCCGTCAAGAACACGCTCGCGATCACGGCCCTGCCCCGACTGGCGTGGTTCGGGGAGCGGGTGCTGGTGCGTGACGGGATGGATGTCGAGCTCACCCTGAGCGGGACGCTGAGTCAGGTGCTCACCGCGCTCTTCGCCACCGACGAGTGGCCGAGCTGGTGCGTGGCCGGGACGCTGGACCGCGATCCGGTGATCAGCGTCACCGTGAATGCGGTGAACGGTCGGGATGCCCTCCGCGCGATTCTCGCGGCCGCCAACGCCGCCGATGAGGTGGCGCTGCAGGGCGAGACGATGCGGCTCGAGATCCGGCGGGTGAGCGCGAGCCAGCTCGCCCTCGACTGGCTCACCACGCCCCCGAGTGGCGTGGTCGTCCTGGAAGAGGGGAAGAACATCGACACCCCGCGGGAGAGCCTCGATCGCGTGCCGCAGGTGCAGGCCGTCCTCCCGATCGGTGCGGGAGGCGCCGGCATCGCCGCGGCGTACGCCCTGGTGCGGAACATCGGTGGGAGCGGCGCAAACCGGCTCGAGCTGCGCGACTGGTCGTTCCGCGCCGACCGGCTCTGGGTCGCCTATGACGGGCAGTGGGTCGGCGGGTACGTGATCGCCCCGAACGGGACGGCGGTCCAGATCGTCGACTCGTTCGCCGAGACGCAGGAGGTCGAGCTCACGAGCGTGGCGGCGTTCGGGACGGACGACATCGTCCGGCTGGCGAGCGACAACACCGGCACAGCCTTCACCGAGGTGGCCGTCGCGGGGGCGACCAACCCTCGGCGCGTGGTGGAGGTGGGCGACTGGACCGACAACATCAACTGGGCGCGGAACGCGCAGTGGTTCGACTGGTCGGGGGGCGGCGGCACCAAGCCTCGCGATTGGACCGACAGCATCACCGGGTGGACGCTCTCACGGGAGACCGGCGCCAGCTTCCGGGAGACCGGGCGCTACAGTCTCAAGATCGTGACGGACGCCACGGCCACCGATCGGTTCTTCACGATGAACGCCTTCGGCTGGCCGTCCGCGATTCGCTCGCCGGGGGGCGGCACGCAGACGTGGCGCTATGGTGTCCGGGTATACATCGCGGGGACCGGCACCTTGACGATGCAGGCGACCAACACCGCGGGGGCCTCGTGGGGGGCGATCACCGCCACCGGCACCAACCAG
>DASTAN010000203.1:0-12394 GCA_035712665.1 Gemmatimonadales bacterium | reverse complement strand
GGCTGGAACGGACGGTGCCTGCGACGTAGTGCCATTCACCAACAGACGAACCGGACGTCTTGCAGGCAGTTAGCACCACATTGGTATCTCGGCGCTCGGGATGGTGGACAGTGTAGAGATCCCTCGCTCCGCTCGGGATGACCGCACTCCGCTCGGGATGACAGCGCTCCGCTCGGGATGACGGGACCCCACCCTCCGATCTCTGATCTCAGATCGCCGATCTCCGTGCTGCCTCCACCAGCGCCACCACATCCTGCTCGTCGGTCGCCCAGCTGCACATCAGCCGCACCTCGTGGCGCGTCTCGTCCCACTCGTAGAAGTGGAACTGCTGCTGCAGCCGCGCGATCAGCGCGGGCGGCATCAGCGCGAAGACGGCGTTCGCCTCGACCCGCTGGGTGATCGTGATCCCCGGCACGTCGCGGAGTCCCGCGGCGAGCCGCTGCGCCATCGCGTTGGCGTGCCGCGCGTTGGCGAGCCACCGGTCACCCTCGGCGAGCGCCACCACCTGCGCCGCGAGATAGCGCATCTTCGACGCGAGCTGCGTCGACTGCTTCCGGATGTACTTGAACGCCGGCACGAGTACCGGGTCCAGCAGCACCACCGCCTCGGCCGCGATCGCGCCGTTCTTGGTGAGCCCGAACGACACCGCGTCCACGCCGGTCTCGGCCAGCATCGTGCGGAGCGACACGCCGAGCGACGCCGCCGCGTTCGCGACGCGGGCGCCGTCGACGTGCACCAGCAGGCCGTGGCCGTGGGCCTCGGCCACGAGCGCACCGAGTTCATCCGCCGTGTAGACGGTGCCGTACTCGGTGGACTGCGTGAGGGAGACGACGCGCGGCTGCACGTGGTGCTCGAAGCCGACGCCCTTCGTCGCCGCCGCACGCAGTTGCGCCACAGCCAGCTTGGCATCGGGACTCGGCAGGTCGATCAGCTTGAAGCCGCCGAGGAGTTCGGGCGCGCCGCACTCATCGACGTGAACGTGGGCCTGGTCGGTGCAGATCACCGCCTCGAACGGACGGGCCATCGCGCGGAGCGCCGTGACGTTCGCGCCGGTGCCGTTCCAGACGAGGAACGACTCGACGTGCCCGCCGAGCTGGTCCTTGAACCACGCATCGGCACGGCGCGTCCAGTCATCGTTGCCGTACGCCCCCGCCCCGCCGGCGTTGGCGGCGGCGATCGCCTCGAGCACCGCAGGATGCGCCGGGGCGGCGTTGTCGCTCCGGAACTCGCCGGCGAGGCTCACGCCTCCTCCGCCTTCGAGACGTTGTCTTCCCAGAGCGCCATCACGTTGCCGTCGGGGTCGGCGACCATCGCCATGATGCCGAAGCCCTGCTGGGTCGGCTCGGCGACGAAGCGCACGCCCTGCTCGCCGAGGCGCGAGCAGACCTCGAGCAGGCCGGTCACGCGGAAGGTGATCCCCGTCTCGCGGCCCACCATCGCGCGCGCAGCCGGATGCTGTGCCGGGTGCACGCCGATGTGCGGCGGCTCGTCGAGGAACTGGAAGCCGAACGACCCGGCTGCGCTGATCGGGAGCCCGAGGAGATCCTCGTAGAAGATCCGGGCACGGTCGATGTCGGTGACGAAGATGGCGATGGAGTGGAGCGCAAGCGTCATGGGGCACGATCCGATCGCCCCGCGGTCGCGAGGCGCACGTTGCGGCGCATCCGGTCGAGGCCGGGACGCGCCAGGGGAGTATCCGCGTACTGGGCGCGGAAGGACGACTCGTCGAGTCGCTCGAAGGCCAGCGGGTCGCGGCGATCCGGCACCGGGCGCCGCTGCAGGTCGGGTACGCTCGTCGGCGCCGCAAACTTCAGGTTCCACGGGCAGACATCATTGCAGATGTCGCAGCCGAAGGCCCATCCCTCGGTCTGCGTGGCGAGCTCGGGCGGCATCTCGTGCCGCGCCTCGATGGTGAGATAGCTCAGGCAGCGCCCCGCATCGAGGACGCGTGGCGCCACGAACGCGTCGGTCGGGCACGCCTCGAGGCAGCGCGTGCAGGTGCCGCAGCGATCGATGTCGCGCGACGGCGTCGGCTCGAGCGCGAGGTCGGTGAAGACGGAACCGATCAGCGTGTACGAGCCGTGCTCGGGGGAGATCAGCATCGTGTTCTTGCCGATCCAGCCGAGCCCGGCGCGTTCGGCGAGCTCGCGCTCGGGGACCGGGCCGTCGTCGACCCAGACGTGCGCCAGCGAGGCACCGTGCGCGAGGAGCCACTCGGCGAGGATGTGCAGCCGCCCGTGCGTGACGAGATGGTAGTCCATCCCGCGCGCGTAGGCGGCGACCTTGAAGGCATCGTCCGGTGCCGGGCGCTCGTCGGGCGCGGGGGCGTAGTTCTCGAGCACGACGACCGCACGCACCGCGCCGCGCGTGATCGTGGCCGGCTGCTTCCGCTTACGCGCCTGGCGCGGGAGATAGCCCATCGTGGCCGCGTAGCCCCTGCGGAGCCACGCGTCGAGCGCCTCGCCCCGCGCGCTCGGGTCGAGGGTCGCGACGCCGCACGCCACAAAACCGATGCGGGCGGCCTCCGCCTGCACCATCGCGGTCGTCGCGACGCTCACGGCGACGCGGCGCGCACGGCGCGATACTGCCCGGTCTCGCCGGTGATGAGGCGACCGCCGGGCTTGTAGCGCACGTACGCCCACCCCCATTGGATCAGCACCATCAACCGGTTGCGGAACGAGATCAGGAAGGCGATGTGCACCAGCGCCCAGATCATCCAGGCGACGAACCCACCGAACTCGAAGCGGCCGAGATCCGCGACGGCGTGGCCGCGGCCGATGACGGCGAGCTGGCCCTTGTCCCAGTATCGGAACGGGGTGCGCGCACGGCCGGCGAGGTCGCTGCGGATCATCCGCGCGGCGTACTGTCCCATCTGGATCGCGGTCGGGCAGGTGCCGGGGAGCGGGCCGCTGATCCCCTCGGCGTGCAGGTACGCGGCGGCATCGCCGAGCACGAAGGTCTCGGGATGGCCAGGCACCGTGCAGTCGGGCTCGACGAGCACGCGTCCCTGCCGATCAAGCGGGGCGCCGAGGGTGGCGACGAGCGGTGAGGCCTGGTTGCCGGCCGCCCAGATCACCGACGCCGTGGGGATCACCCAGCCAGCGGCCTCGACCGACGCGCGCGTGATCCTCGTGACGAGGGTGTTCTCGCGCACCTCGACGCCGAGCGAGCGGAGATCGGCCTTGGCGCGGGCGCTCAGATGCTCGGGGTAGCTCGGCAGGATGCGCGGGCCGCCCTCGAGCAGCATCACCGTCGCCTCGCGCGGGTCGATGTGGCGGAAGTCGCGCGAGAGCGCGAAGCGGCGGATCTCCGCGATCGCGCCCGCCATTTCGACGCCGGTCGGCCCGCCGCCCACGACGACGAAGGTGAGGTATTGATGCCGCTTCACCGGGTCGGGCTCGCGCTCGGCCTTCTCGAAGGCGAGCAGCACGCGGCGGCGGATCTCGAGCGCATCCTCGACCGACTTGAGCCCGGGCGCCATCTCCTCCCAGTCATCGCGGCCGAAGTACGAGTGCCGGGCGCCGGTCGCGACGGCGCAGTAGTCGTAGCCGATCACGGCGCCGTCGGCGAGGCGCACCTCGCGCGCGGCCGGGTCGACCGCCGTCACCTCGCCCATCAGCACGTTCACGTTCTGCTGGTGGCGAAGGATCACGCGGATCGGGGTCGCGATGTCCTGCGGCGAGAGCGCCGCGGTCGCGACCTGGTAGAGCATCGGCTGGAAGAGGTGGTGATTGCGCCGGTCGATGAGCGTGATCCGCACCGGCGCGCGCCGCAGCGACTGCGCGAGGTAGAGCCCCGCGAAGCCGCCACCGATGATCACGAGATGCGGCTGGTCAGCCATGCAACGCCCCGGCGTGGAGGTCAGAGCCCGAGCGTCTCGCGGCGCCAGCGCGCAAAGCGAATCACGTCGTGGAGGGGCGGCACCGCGTCGTCGGCCCCGTAGGCGGTGTACATCCGCCAGCGCAGATAGGTCCGGTCCGGGATCGGGAGGAAGGGGGCCGAGCGCCACCAGTCCCGCCGGCGGAACGCCCAGCCGGTCCGCAGCAGGTCGATCGCGAGCGGCGGCGAGACCAGGGCCCGGGCCGCGAGGCCCAGGACCAATCCGGTCCAGGAGCCGGTGTAGCGCGGATCGGGGGCGTGGTCGGCCATCGGGGAAATATAGGCCGGGGGACGCCGCCTGCCCCGCCTATCTTACGAGGATGACCGACCTGCTGCGCTTCCGCGACGACTTCCCGACCCTGGCGCGGACCACGTACCTGAACACCTGCTCGCTCGGGCCGCTCTCACGGCAGGCCCGGGCGCGCATCGCGACCTATCTCGACCAGTGGGAGGCCCGCGGCGCGGCCAACTGGTACGATGTGTGGTGGGCCGCCCTCGACGAGCTGCGCCAGCGCTACGGCCGGCTGGTCGGCGCACGCCCGGGCGAGATTGCGCTGCACCCGTCCGTGTCGAGCATCCTCGGGGTGGTGGCCAGCGGGCTCGACACCGTGAAGCGCCCCAAGATCGTCACCACGATGCTCGACTTCCCGACGGTGCCGTACCAGTGGCTCCCAAAGGATGTCGAGGTGGTGCTGCTCGAGTCGCCCGACGGCGTCTCCGTCCCGATCGAGGCGTTCGAGCGTGCCGTCGATGATCGCACCGCGATGGTCGCGACCACGCACGTGGTCTTCACCTCAGGGGCGATCCAGGACGTCGCCGCGATCGGCGCCATCGCGCGACGCCACGGCGCGCTCTCGTTCATCGACGGCTACCAGGGTGTCGGCCAGGTGCCGGTGGACGTGCACGCGCTCGGCATCGACTTCTACTGCTCGGGCGGCCTCAAGTGGCTGCTCGGCGGCACCGGGGTCTGCTTCCTCTGGGCGCACCCCGACGCCACGCGCCGGCTCGCGCCGACGACGAGCGGATGGTTCGCGCATCGCGACCAGTTCGCGTTCGACCCGGCGCACTTTGCCCTGCACGACGACGCGCGTCGCTTCGAGGCCGGGACGCCACCGCTCCTCCCGGTGCACGCGCAGCTTGGCGGGCTCGACGTGCTGGAGGCTGCGGGCGCCGAGGCGATCCGCGCGGCGACCCACGCGCTGAGCGAGGACCTGATCGAGCAGGCCCGCGCGCGCGGGCTCGCCCCGAAGGTCGCGGCACGGGCCGAGGATCGCACGGCGATCGTGATGCTGCCGAGCGCCGACCCGCGCGGCGACGTGGCACGGCTGGCCGAGCAGGGCTTCATCGTCGACGCGCGCCCCGGACACGTGCGCGTGTCGCCGTACTTCTACAACACCGCGGACGAGCACCGCGCGTTCCTGGAGGCGTTCACCCGATGAGCCAAGGACACCTGCACGGCAAGCGGCGGGGCAAGCCGACCGAGGACGAGCAGCTCCTCAACGTGCCCGTCGACGAAGACACCCGCAACCTGCGCCGCACCTCCGACTCGTGGCGCGTGCTGCGCATCATGGGCGAGTTCGTCTGGGGCTTCGACAACCTGCAGGATGTCGCCGGCGGCGTGTCGATCTTCGGGTCGGCCCGCACGAAGCCGGGCGCCCCGATGTACGAGGCGGCGGTCGACGTCGGGGCCCGATTCGCGCGGGCCGGTGTCCCGGTCATCACCGGCGGCGGTCCCGGCATCATGGAGGCCGCCAACAAGGGGGCGTTCGAGGCCGGCGGCCTCTCGATCGGCTGCAACATCGAGCTGCCGCACGAGCAGGCGTCGAATCCGTACCTGACCCGCTCGCTCGACTTCAAGTTCTTCTTCGTCCGCAAGACGATGTTCATGAAGTACGCGCTGGGGTTCGTCGTCTTTCCCGGGGGCTTCGGGACGCTCGACGAGCTGTTTGAGGCGCTCACGCTGATCCAGACCGACAAGGTCACGGACTTCCCGGTCGTGCTGTTCGGCAACGGCTACTGGGACGGGCTCACCGATTGGATCCGCGTGCAGATGCTCGAGGGCGGGATGATCTCGCCGGGCGACGAGCGGATGTTCACCATCACGAACGATCCCCAGGTCGCGGTCGACACGATCCTGCAGGCCCGGCGCCGCCTCGGCATCACCCACGCGGCACCCTGATGGCGCTGTCGCCTGCCACCGACGCGACGACCCCCGACGCGCCCACGCGGCGCGGGGCGTGGTGGGCGCTGTTCCTGCTCGCCGTCATCAACCTGCTCAACTATCTCGACCGCAACATCATCTTCGCGCTGTTCGAGCCGATCAAGCGCGACCTCGGGCTGAGCGACGCGCAGCTCGGCTGGCTCGGCTCGGCCTACATCCTCGTCTTCAGCGTGGCGGCGCTGCCGTTCGGCGTGATCTCCGACCTGCGCAGCCGGAAGAACGTCATCGCCGGCGGCGTGGCGCTCTGGAGCACGTTCACATTCCTCGGCGGCCTCGTCCGCAACTTCTGGCAGCTGTTCACCTGCCGCGCCGCCGTCGGCATCGGCGAGGCGGCGTACGGCCCGGCCGCCTCGTCGCTCACGGCCGACTACTTCCCCGGGAAGGACCGCGCGATCGCGATGGGGATCCTCGCCGCCGGCATCCCGGTCGGCGGCGTGCTCGGGCTGCTGCTCGGCGGCTGGCTCGAGAGCATCTACGGGTGGCGCGTGGCGTTCATGGCGGTCGGACTCCCCGGCCTCGCGTTCGCGCTGCTGGTGGCGCAGCTGCGCGACCCGGTGCGACGCGAGGAGCCGCTCACGGTGCGCGGCATCCTCGCCGACCTCGAGCTCGGGGTGCGCGGCTTCGTGCGACAGTGCCTCCCCGCGATCGTGTGGACGCTGCTCGGGATGATCGCGGCATGGATCCTCGCCCAGGACTACGGCGCCGACAGCGCGGTGGACATGGCGGTGCTTGGGGCGTTCGTCGGCATCGGCGTGGCGCACACGATCTGGCGCTGGGTCCGCCTGCTCCGCACCAACCGCCGCGACGAGACGCCCTTCACCCCGGAGTTCGAGGGCGCGGTCGACGACCTGCTGCGTGCCGGTCGCACCGTGCTCGCGACGCCGACGCTGGTCTACATCTTCCTCGCCGGCGCGATGATCTCGTTCGGGATGAACGGCATCGTCGGCTGGGGGCCGACCTTCATGGCGCGCACCTTCGGCCTCTCCGCCGGCGAGAGCGCGGCCCTCCTCGGCAAGTGGGGACTCGCCGCCGGGACGCTCGGCGCGCTGGCGGGCGGCGTCCTCGCGGACTTCCTTGGCCGCTACACCGAGCGCGCGCGCGTCCTGACCGTCGCGCTCGGGCTGCTGCTCGGCGGGCCGCTCGCGATCTGGCTGATGACGGTGCGCGACCTCGACCTCTTCATCCCCGTGTTCGCGCTCGCCTTCTTCTGCCTGTCGTGGTACAACGGCCCGATCGCCGCGGCGATCTTCGACGTCGTGCCCGCGCGCATCGGCGCCACGGTGAGCGGGGCGTACCTGCTCTTCATCCACCTCGCCGGGGATGCGATCGCCTTCCCGCTGGTGGGCACGCTCTCGGACCGGATCGGCCTCGACCGGGCCGTGCTGGTGCTGCCGATCGTCGCCACCCTCGGCGGCGCCGTCATCCTTGGCGGGCTCCGCACCGTGGTGCGCGATCGCGCCCGTGTCCGTCACCTGCAGTCGTCATCCACCCCCTCACAGGGAGCACACTGATGCAGCGTACCGCCTCCGCCCGCTGGACCGGCGACCTCAAGGCCGGCCACGGCACGCTTGCCGTCGGCAGCGGCGCCTACGAAGGCCCCTACTCGTTCGTGTCGCGCTTCGAGGGGTCGGGCGACACCAATCCCGAGGAGCTGCTGGGTGCCGCCCACGCCGGCTGCTACTCGATGGCACTGGCGCTCGCCTGCAGCACGGCGGGACACGTCCCGACCAGCATCGAGACGACCGCCACGGTGACGCTCGGCAAGACCGACGCAGGCTTCGCGATCACGGGGATCGCCCTCGTGACCCGCGGGGTGGTGCCCGGGATGTCGGCCGAGCAGTTCCAGACGCTCGCGGACCAGACCAAGACCGGCTGCATCATCTCCCGGGCCCTTGCGTCGGTGCCGATGACGCTGGACGCCACGCTCGTCTGACCGCAGATTGCAGGTGGCTCCCCGCTTGGCCGCGGGGGGCCGGGCCCCCGGCCTCAAAACCTGGATTGTCGTATCCCCACCCCGCCGTCCCCCAGTCTCGACCTCGTGCTGGCCGCGATCAACGGCCTCGTCGAAGGCGTCGTCATCCACGACGCCGATGGCGTGATCGTCGCCGCGAACCCGGCGGCGGAGCGGATTCTCGGGCTGACGCTCGCCCAGCTCCAGGGCCGCAGCTCGCTCGATGAACGCTGGCACGCGGTGCGCGAAGACGGCACCCCGTTCCCCGACGGCGAGCACCCGGCGATGGTGACCCTCCGGACCGGCCGCCCCTGCACCGGAATCACGATGGGGCTGAACGTCCCGACGCGACCGGCGACGACCTGGATCGAGGTGGACGCGCAGCCGTTCGCCCTGCCGGGGTCAGCGCGACCGGACGGGGTCGTGGTGTCGTTCGCCGATGTGACCCACACCAGGCAGGTGGGCGCCCAGCAATACCGACTGACACAGCTGCTGCAGACCCTGTTCGCCTCCGAGGAGAGCATCTCCCGCGCCCGCGACGAGTCCGAGCTCTTCCACGGGGTGTGCACCGGACTCGCGACGCAGGGGCTGGTGCGGCTCGCCTGGATCGGGCTGGTCGATGCCGAGCGGCAGAAGCTCGAGGTCATCGAAGCCTCCGGTCCGGCCACGGACTACCTCCACGCGATGCAGGTCCGCGTCGACGACTCGCCAGAGGCCGATGGGCCCTCGGGACGCTGCATCCGGACCGGTCGGCCGCAGCTCTGCCAGGATGTCGCCACCGACCTGCGCATGGCGCCG
The DNA here is from genome assembly GCA_035712665.1 of Gemmatimonadales bacterium. Classification (GTDB taxonomy): domain Bacteria; phylum Gemmatimonadota; class Gemmatimonadetes; order Gemmatimonadales; family GWC2-71-9; genus Palsa-1233. The sequence goes on along the minus strand of DASTAN010000203.1, from coordinate 3,545 downwards.
TGGCGCGAGGCACAGCTGGCGCGCGGCATCCACTCGTCAGGGGCCTTCCCGCTCCGGCGACGCGGCGCGGTGATCGGGGCGCTCACGGTCTATTTCGACGCCGTCGGGGGCTTCGGCGAGGCGGAGGTCAACCTCTTCGTGCGGCTGGCGGAAAGCATCTCGTTCGCGCTCGATGCGTTCGAGAACGCCCGCGACCTGCGCCAGACGCAGGCGCAGCTGCTGCAGTCACAGAAGATGGAGGCGATCGGTCGCCTCGCGGGCGGCGTGGCGCACGACTTCAACAACCTGCTGGGCGTCATCATCGGGCAGGCCGAGCTGCTGCACGATGGCCTCCCGCCCGACCCGCTCCTGCGAACGGAGCTTGCGGAGATTCGCCGGGCCGCGGAGCGCGCCGCCGAGCTGACGCGACGCCTGCTCACCTTCAGCCGCCAGACGCCGCAGGAACGGCGCGTCGTGGACCTGGTCGCGGTCGTGAGCGGAATGGAAGCGATGCTGCGCCGCCTGATCGGCGAGGACATCACGCTGCACGTGGCCTTGCCCGCCGATCAGGTCGCCATCTTCGCGGACCCGCACCAGCTCGAGCAGGTCGTGATGAACCTCGTCGTCAACGCGCGCGATGCGATGCCCGAGGGCGGGGTGCTGACGGTCGGGGTCGGGCCGGCGACGGCGGACACCATCCCGTCACGCGCGCTCGGGCTGGTCACGACCGGCGAGCAGGCCCACCTCTGGGTCAGCGACACCGGCACGGGAATGACCCCCGCCGTGCTGGCGCGCATCTTCGAGCCGTTCTTCACCACCAAGCCAGCGGGCAAGGGCACCGGCCTCGGGCTGGCCACGGTCTTCGGCATCGTGACGCAATCGGACGGCCGCCTCTGGGTGGACTCGACGGTCGGCAGCGGGACGACGATGCACGTGGCGCTGCCGCGCGCCACCGAGGCCACGGCGACCGCGGTGGCGACCGAAACGGCCCGCCCAAGTGCCGCCGGCGCGGGGCAGGTCGTGCTCGTGGTCGAGGACGAGCCGGTGCTGCAGCGCGTCATCGTCCAGATGCTGGAACGGGCCGGCTATCGTGCGCTGCTCGCCAGCGATGGCGACACCGCCCTGGCGCAGTTGCGGGGCGCTGGCCCGCGGCCCCAGCTCGTGCTGACGGACCTCGTCCTTCCCGGTCGCTCCGGCGTCGCGCTCGCCACGGAGCTGGCGGTACTTGCGCCGGGGCTGCCGGTGCTCTTCATGTCCGGCTACGCGGCGGTCGAGGCGATGGATCAGGTCGATCCCGCGCGCTTCCTCCCGAAGCCGTTCACCCGGGACGAGCTGCTGCAGGCCGTCGCGCGAGCGCTCGGCCGATCCTGATATCTTTGCCGGGTCACGAGGAGAGACGATGACCCGACTGCCCGGAGGCCTGCACCTCCGCCGCGCGATGCCCGCCGACGCGGCCGCGCTCGCCGCCTTCGCGGCCCAGACCTTCATCGACGCGTTCGGCGCCGACAACGACCCGGCGAACGTCGCCGCCTATGTCGCGCAGGTCTACGGCGAGGCCCAGCAGGCCCGCGAGATCGCCGATCCCAACACGATCACGCTGCTGGCCGAGGGACCGCATGGCCTCGCGGCCTACGCGCAGGTCCGCCGCACGACGCCGCCGCCATGCGTCACGGCGCCGCACGCCGTCGAGCTGCACCGCATCTACCTGCATCGCGACTGGCAAGGACGCACGCTGGCCCAGCGGCTGATGATCGCGGTGCACCACGCGGCGCGCGAGCTCGGCGGCCAGTTCCTCTACCTCGGCGTGTGGGAGCGGAACGCGCGCGCCATCGCCTTCTACGAGCGACAGGGATTCCACCAGGTCGGGGACGTGCCCTTCAAGCTCGGCGATGACGCCCAGCGCGACCTGATCCTGCAGATGCCGGTGCGGCGGCTCGAGCGGGCGCATCGCCTCACCGGCGTCGACCTCCTGCAGAATCCCTACCTGAACAAGGGCGGGGCGTTCTCGCACGCGGAACGCGAAGCCTACGGGCTCCGCGGGATGCTGCCGTACCGCGTGCTGACGATCGAGCAGCAGGTCGAGCGGGCGCTGGTGAACCTGCGCCGCAAGCCGACGCCGCTCGAGAAGTACGTCTATCTCGCCGGGCTGCGCGGCCGCAACGTGACGCTCTTCTATCGCGTGCTCGTCGATCACATCACCGAGGTGATGCCGATCGTCTACACGCCGACGGTCGGCGAGGCGTGCCAGCAGTTCGGCGAGATCTTCGGGCGGCCGCGCGGGCTCTACGTGACGCCGGCCGATCGCGGCAGGATCGCGGAGATGCTCCGCGCCTGGCACCGCGACGACATCGGCGTGATCGTCGTCACCGACGGCGAGCGGATCCTGGGCCTCGGCGACCTCGGGGCGCAGGGGATGGGGATCCCGATCGGCAAGCTGTCGCTCTACACCGCGTGCGCCGGGATCGACCCGTCGCGCTGCCTGCCGGTCTGCCTCGATGTCGGCACCGACAACGAGGTGCTGCGCAACACGCCGTTCTACCCCGGCCTGCCCGAGCCGCGCGTGCGCGGGGCAGAGTACCAGGCGCTGGTGGACGAGTTCGTCGACGCGGTCCGCACCGTCTTCCCGCACGCGCTGCTGCAGTGGGAGGACTTCGCCACGGAGAACGCATTCCAGCTGCTGGCGCGCCATCGGCAGCGGATCCGTTCGTTCAACGATGACATCCAGGGCACGGCAGCGGTGACGCTCGCGGGCCTCTACTCCGCGTGCCGCATCACCGGCGGGACGATCGCCGACCAGACGGTGCTCTTCTACGGGGCGGGGGCGGCGGCCACCGGGATCGGCGAGCTGATCGTGACCGCGATGCGCGAGGCGGGCCTCGACGAGGCCACCGCGCGGCGTCGCTGCTGGTTCCTCGACTCGAAGGGACTGGTGGTCGCGAGCCGCACCGACCTGCAGGCGCACAAGCTCCCGTTCGCGCACGACCACGCCCCGGTGGCGACGCTCGAGGAGGCGGTGCGCATCGTCAAGCCCACGGCGCTGATCGGCGTGGCCGCGCAGGCGAAGGCGTTCAGCGAGCCGGTGCTGCGCGCGATGGCCGAGGTTGCCGAGCGCCCGATCGTCTTCGCCCTGTCCAACCCGACGAGCAAGGCCGAGTGCACCTCGGAGGAGGCGTATCGCTGGACCGACGGGCGCGCGGTCTTCGCGAGCGGCAGCCCCGCGCAGCCGGTGACGCTGCACGGGACCGACTTCGTGCCGCGCCAGGCCAACAACGTCTACATCTTCCCGGGGCTCGGCCTCGGCGTGATGGCGACGCAGGCGCGCGAGGTCACCGAGGCGATGTTCCTCGCCGCCGCGAAGGCGCTGGCCACCGAACTCGCCGAGTCGGAGCTGGCGCAGGGCTCGCTCTTCCCGCCGCTCGACACGATCCGCGACGTGTCGGTCGCGATCGCGGTGGCGGTCGCCGAGGTGGCGATCCGCGACGGCCTCGCCACGGAGCTCCCGCCGGGCGAGCTCGCGCCGTGGATCCGCGGGCAGATGTGGGAGCCGGTCTATACCGAGATGTGAG